>CAVGIV010000062.1:0-15236 GCA_963629395.1 Paludibacteraceae bacterium
TGCACTCAAGGAAACCTCGGTACCGGCACCGGTCAGCATCGGACAGGTGATCCTCGAGGACGTGGCAGGAACCGGTGTGAATATTGTTGCAGCCAAGAACGTGGCGAAGGGTTAAGAGCGTCTGATGTGCAAAAGGAAGCTGCACGGCAGCGTGGGTGTGAGTGAGCACCGCGTGGCAACAATCGCATAGAAGTTGGACAGGCAGGGACACGGCCGGCCGGGCGGAAGCCTGACCGGCCGCGTCATTTTAACCCGGCAGCAGGTTCTGATGTCTGTACAGGTCCGTTTGTGAGCATGAACGGAAGGAAAAGTGTTTTTGACAGGTGCGAGTGTAGGGAGCGAAAGCGCAGAATGAAAAAGTGGATAACACGACTGGTGGGTAGCAAGCAGACCATTCGCTGGAAAATCAATGCCGGCAGTATGCTGATTATTTCTGTACTGATTGTTCTGATGGGGATTTTTATCTACGTGCGGGTCTCCGGTATGGAATATCGGGCAGCAGTCCAGCAGTATCGTACACTGACCAGAACAATGGGGGCCAGGCTGGATGAGAATTCGGATGCTTTCATAAACCAGATTAACTTTGTTGCGTTGGACGGAACGATGGCCGATCTGTTATCTGCCTTTTACCAATCGAGCAGCAATTACCAGACGATATCTGATATGCGCAGTCTGATTTCTCTGCGCAGCAATATTAAAAATGAGATTGGGGCAGTTTCTGTTTATGATACAGACGGGAAAGAAATTTTAAGCTGGGACAAAGCAAGAAATACCTTCGGGCATTTCAGCCTTCCGACACAGCTTGAATTATCCAGGATCTGTCCATCCGGACGCATTACCTGCGAAATGGAGAATGGCCAGCTGGTATACAGCAGGGCTGTACGGATGCTGGATGGCGGAGAAATCGTTGGATATATTTCTTTTTTGTATAACAAATCACAGTTTCAAAACAAGCTGGAAATTCTGGCAGAGGACAGGACCTGTTTTCTGGGACTGTATGACAGTACATCGCGTCAGATGATTACAACGAATCAGGAGGGAAAAGGTGCTTATCTGCAGGCACTGGACGGCATGGATATGACAGAGCTTCCGGAGGGAGTAACAACCTTTGTGGAAGGAGTCGGAGAGGTTCTTTTGTGCGGCACTGCCTCTATTAATGATGGATGGTATGTAGTCAGCGGCATTCGAAGCAGTGAAATTTATGAGTCGCGAAATGTTTTTATAACTGTGATTCTGTGCTTCTTTCTGGTTGGAATGGCAATGATTTTGTGTATCAATATTCTGAATGAACGAATTGTGTCAAGACCGGTGCGGCAGATCATGCAGGCTGTAAAGCGCGTGCAGGAGGAGGATTATGAAATTACGCTGAATGTGCGTACGGGTGATGAGTTGGAGGAGCTGGCCAGAAGCTTTGAAGTGATGGCACATCGGATGGATCACCTGATCAATCAGAACCTGAAGGCGGGGCTGTCTTATCGTGAAATGCAGTTGGCACAGCTCCAGCAGCAGATTGAGCCGCATTTTCTCTATAACACGTTGGAATGTGTGAATTCACTGGCACAGCTGGAGCGGAAGGATGATGTCCGGCATGTTACCAGTGCCTTTGCACGGCTGATGCAGTCCAAAATGAATGATCAGATTTATGTTACAGTGAGGGAGGAAATCTCCTGCGCGGAAGCATTTCTGGAGATTTACAAGATTATGCAGGCGCGATTTCTGGATTATGAAATTCAGGTGGATCCGGAGACACTGGACTGGAGAATTCCAAGCCTGATTGTCCAGCCGATGGTGGAGAATGCCGTGCTGCATGGGATTATTCCGAGCGGAAGAAAAGGCATTGTAACCGTCGAAGTGCGCAGAGAGGAAGAACTTCTGGCTGTCACGGTGTCCGATGACGGAATCGGAATGGAGGCCTCAAAGGTCAGGGCAATTGAAGCATATGCCGGAGGGACAGCATCCGAAGAAGAAAAAGCAAGTCTGGGAATCGGAGTGAAGAATGTCCTCAAGCGCATCCGTCTTCTTTATGGATCCGGGGAGTACGTTACGGTTCTTAGTGATCCGGAATGGGGGACGACATTTACATTTATGCTGCCGCAGAGCAAGGAAGAGGATTCTTCAATACGGGGAATGGAGTGAAATGGAACAGTTAACAGGTCGGTATTCTGTTGTATTGATTGACGATGAAGAATTGATTCTGCAGAGTCTGCAGGGAATTGTAAGCTGGAATGAGCTGCGATGTTGTGTGGAAGGCACAGCCAAAGACGGAGCGGAAGGGATCACATTGATTGAACGGCTACGGCCGAATATCGTAATTACCGATGTGAAGATGCCGGGGAAAAGCGGTCTTGATGTTGCGGACTACTGCAATGAGCATTTTCCGGAGACCAGAGTCATCGTTATATCGGCTTATGACGATTTTGCTTATGTTCAAAAGGCGATGTTTTCGAAAGCAGTGAACTATCTTCTGAAGCCGATTGACAGAGACCATCTGATAGAGACGGTTGAAAAGGCCATTCGGGAACTGGATCGGATGGCCCAGAAGCGCCTGCAGACCGAAAAAACACTGGAAAATGCGAAAACCCTGGCAACGTCCAGCTTATTATTCAATCTGGCAAGGTATGGGACGGCCGGTTCCCGCAATGCGGACGCGAATTGGATTCGTGAGCAAATGCAGCAGGACAGTGTAGTTGTCATGGCAGCCTTTTACAATCTGAAGCTGGAGGTGACACCGACACTTGCCATTGCGCAGTCATACATTGAGCGTTCTCTTCAGCTGGCGGGCTATCGGCCGATTTTTGGGAGTGCGGATGATCACATTATTTTCCTGTGTCCCATAATGCCCGGGACGGATAAGGAAACGGCTAGGCAGAAGCTGGTCGAGGCAATTCGAGTATTTTTACGGCACAGAACTTCGGAGCTTGGAGAGCTGGCTGTGTTCTGCGTCAGTCCGGTGTACAGCAACGAAGAACAGCTGCAGCAGTGCTACGGCATATGCCGTGAGATGGTGCAGCGCAGCTTTTTTTGCTCGGAAAGCCTTGTACTTGCAGAGTGTAAAAAGGCCGAAGCCGACATACCAAATCTGGAGATCAGTGAGCTGGTATATGCAGTCATGCATGGTGATACGGAGAAGACGGAACGGATTCTTGAAGGCTGGAAGCGGGAGATTGTACGTACAGAGGATCAACAATTTGCATTGGCAAAGCTCCGGGAGATTTCAAGAGAAGTGACAAGGTGTGCGGCGAAGCTTGGAATGGAAACAACGAATCGGTGGGAGCATCAATATACGAACGAGAATTTTGATGCCAGATATGCCTGTGTGATGAAAGGTGTGCAGGCGGTCTCCAGCTATGCCAAGCAGAAGGGAGATGTCGTCAGCTGCATGTGTCTGTACGTGCAGCAGCAGTATGCGGACCGGGAACTGAACCTGGAGAAGGTAGCGGACACCATGAAGCTCAACAGCAACTACTTAAGCCGTCTGTTTAAAAAGGAGAAGGGTGAGAATTTTTCGGATTACCTGACGGATGTGCGGATGGAGAAGGCAAGGGAGCTTTTAAGCGGAACGCAGATGAAAACCTATCGGATCGCAGAGGAGGTAGGCTATGGGGATCCGCATTATTTCAGCCAGGTTTTCAAAAAAAGGTACGGAATGGTCCCAGCGGAATACCGCAGAAAAACGGCTGCAGAATTTTCACTGTAAAACACAGAATTGCCCCCTCATAACGGGGCAATTCTTTTTTTACAATGCGTATATCGGGTTCAGCACCTGCTGATTTTACAGAAATCGAGAGAGGCTGAAAAATACATGGGGGTAGCTACATGGGAACCGTTTGAAAAACATAGGGTTCTCATTGGCTACATAAAAGGAGGAAAGGAATGAAAAGATTACTGGTATTGGCACTGACAGCTTGCATGCTGGGAGGAACGCTTGCCGGCTGTGGTTCATCCGGTGAGACCGGATCAGCTTCTTCGGAAACTGCAGCGTCGTCGGAAAGTTCGGATGAAAAAGAAGTTTCCATGGACATGATCTGGTGGACGGACGGAAATGAGACGGTAGCCATGCAGAAACTCATTGATGAATATCATGAGCTGCATCCCAACATCACCATCAACATTCAGGAAATTGCCTACGATGACTTGAACACGAAGCTTCAGATGGCAATCGCCGGAGGGGAGGCACCGGCACTTTCGAGAGGAACAGAAACGACCATCAGTAAGCTCCATGATTCCATGGTAAACCTTGCGGACTATACCGATGCAGATGCGCTTTCGGAGCAGTTCCTGGATTCTGTGGATTATCTGTACAAGTCGGACGGACAGCTTGTGGCACTTCCTACGGAGGTTACTGCAAATGGCCTTGTTTACAACAAGACTGCATTTGAGGCAGCAGGCGTGAAGGTTCCGGAAAGTGCAGATGATATCTGGACCTGGGACGAATTCAAGGAGGCACTGCAGAAGGTGGTTGACAGCGGCGCTGTCAAATATGGCATGGCTGTAGACAATGCAGCACACCGCTGGAGCACCATTTTGTATGAATTTGGCGGCAGTCTTGCCAATGAAAACGGAGGCAATCTTTCCAGCCAGGAAAGTCTGAATGCCATTAACTTTACCAAAGGACTCAGTGATGCCGGATTATTCGTAGACAGTGTCTGGCTCAGCGGAGAGGACCCCAACAGCTTGTTCCGTTCCGGCCAGCTTGCCTGCCAGGTTTCCGGTACATGGATGATGCAGAATTATGACACGAACATTACGGATTTTGAGTGGGGCGTGACCTATATGCCGAAAGGAACCACCAGATCCTCCGTTCCGGGCGGAAAGAATATCACAGCATTTAAAGGAACCGGATGCGAGAAGGAAGCGGTTGATTTCCTTCTGTGGGTGACTGAAAAGGAACAGAATGAGCAGTACTGCCAGGAGAGCTTGTATGTATCTCCGCGCAAGGATTGCTCGGATATTGAATATCCGGTACGTGCAGAGGAGTTCGCAATTTTTGCCGACGAGCTTGCAAATACTCCGGAAACCGCCGGCTTTGATCTGAGCATGGCAGGATATACCTCTGTCGCGTATACGGATCTGAAGAACTACTGGCCGGAGGTCCTTGCGGGAACCATGTCTGCAGAGGAAATGGCAGAGCTGGTTGATCAGGATACGAACAGCTTTATGAAGGAAAACGGATATCTGAAGTGATTTTGCAGCAGTAAGGGCCAGTAAAAGAGGTGATACGATGGAAAAGCCAAAGACGAAAAAAAGGACATCACTGGAGCGGACCTTGTTTCCCTATATGATGATCCTGCCGAATCTTCTGATCTTTGTTATTTTTATTGCGGTGCCTGCCGTATTCGGCTTTGTCTATTCGCTGACGGATTGGGAAGGAATAGGTGCGCTGCATTTCATAGGCTTTAAGAATTACATAAAACTGTTTCAGGATACCAGATTCTGGATTTCCATCCGACAGACCTTTTTGTATGCATTGATTGCACTGCCCCTGATCGTTGCAATACCGCTTCTTCTTGCGACGCAGCTGGTGAAGAAAATACGCGGACGCAGTATCTTTCGGGCGATCTTCTACTGGCCGTCCATGATTTCGTACATTGTAGTAGGTCTCCTGTTCCAGTTTATTTTCGGAGATTCTACCGGTGTTATTAATTTTCTTCTGGAGAAAATGGGCGGAAGCTCGGTTGGGTGGTTTACGAACGGCGTATCGGCAATGGCAGTGGTTATCATTGCATCCGTGTGGTCAAGATCCGGATTCTACATGGTGACGTTTCTATCGGGACTTAGCAATATCAGTGAGAGCTATTATGAGGCGGCGAAGGTGGACGGAGCAACCGGCTGGCGCCAGTTCGTATCGATTACGCTGCCTCTCCTGAAGCCGACGACGTTCCTGGTGATGATTCTGGGCTTCATTGATCTGTTCAAGCAGTACGGATTGGTGCTTACATTGACGGACGGAGGCCCTGCCGGAGCAACCAAGTTTGCAGTGCAGTATATCTATGAGCAGGCCTTTGATCGCTTCGAACTTGGCTATGCCAGCGCCTTGTCAATGATTCTTCTTCTCATTCTGGCAGTATTGACGCTGGTTCAGTTCAAGATCAATAAGGGAGGTGCCATCGATGCGTAGACATAAAGGAAGTCTTGCAACTTATATCATTCTGATCTTTTTCGCACTGATCTATCTCGTGCCGATTATCTGGATGACACTATCCTCCTTTAAGGCAGGAACGGAGCTGTTCAGCTATCCGCCGAAGCTCCTTCCATCGAAATTCACATTGACGAATTACATTGATGCATGGAATCGCGGCGATTTTGGCCTTTACTTCCGCAATACTGCGATTGTTGCAGTTGCGGCGACGGCGCTGACCATTGTCATTAACACCATGGCGGGATATGCATTTGCCAAGTATAAGTTTAAGGGAAGTACCTTCATCTTTATGTTTTTTATTTCGGCGCTGATGCTTCCGCTGGAGGTACTGATGATCCCGATCTTCCAGGTAATCCGGACCTTTGGGATGTACAACAATTTTCTCGGATTGATCATTCCGTGCGCAGCAACGCCGACAGGTGTATTTCTGGTTAGACAGTACTTTATGACCATTCCGGATGAGCTGATGGAAGCGGCAAGAGTGGATGGTGCCAGTGAAACGAGTATTTTCATTCGATTAATGCTTCCCATGGCGAAGCCGATTATGAGCGTCCTTGGAATTTTCTCCTTCCTGTGGCGCTGGAATGACTATATGTGGCCGCTGGTTGTCATCCGCGACACAAAGAAGTATACCGTGCAGCTGGCACTTGCTAATTTCGCTGGACAGTATTCTGTAGACTGGGGAAGCCTTCTTGCAATGTCTGTGCTGACAATGATTCCGGTACTCGTTATTTTCCTGGTATTCCAGGAACAGTTTATGAAGGGAATGACGGCAGGAGCTGTCAAAGGCTGACAAAGATCGCGGCGGCTTCGGTGGATTGCAGAGACCCGGAGCCGCCGCAGAATAGTATGAGGTGACATCATGCTGGTACATCGGTTGGAGACCATTGAAAAAACAGACAACGGATACCTTTTGCATACAGACACGGCAGATGTTCTGCTGATCTTTATGACGGAGGATATTGTTCGGATTCGAGTTCATTTTGATAAGAATACGCCTATGCGGGAAAGCTCTTATACGTTGGTGATGACTGCCTGGGCTGATCAGATGGACGAACTCCTGAAGGAGGAGCGAATCAGAATTAAAGCACTGGATATTCCGTATAGTGAACTGGATGGCAAGCTGTTTTTTGACACCGGAAAGGTACGCTTGGTTCTGCAGAAGGAGCCATTTTACTTCACGCTGCAGGATGAGGAGGGACATATTCTCCATCAGGATCTGAAATCTAGAGCCTACGAACAGGATCAGCTGGGACGGATTGGACACTATAGCGTATTGGACCGTGAGAAGGATCATTTCTACGGGTTTGGAGAGAAGACAGGTCATCTGGACAAGAAGCTTCGCCGCATACGGATGTCCCCGAAGGATGCGATCGGACAGGATCCGGAATTTGGAGATCCATTGTACAAGCATATTCCGTTTTATATTCATGTAAATGAAGACGGATATCGGGCAGTTGGGTTGTATTATCACAATTCCTATGACTGCACATTTGACATGGGACAGGAGATTTCTGCTTACTGGGGCAGTTATTCCTGCTATCAGGCAGATGGCGGTGATCTGGATCTGTTTTTGCTTGCAGGCCCATCGGCGGCTCATGTGCTGGACAGCTATACGAAGCTGACGGGAAGAAGCGCTCTTCCGACCAAGCAGTCTTTGGGTTATTGTGCTTCGACTATGTACTACGCAGAGCTGGAGAAGGACTGCGATCAGGAAATTTATAAGGTTATAGACAAGCACGAAAAGGAAGAGATTCCGATTGATAATTTCTGGCTGGCCTCCGGCTATACCAGTGGTGAAGAGGATAATCGCCGATATGTGTTCAACTGGAATTACAGGAGATTTCCGGATCCGAAGGGCTTTTTTAGCGAGATGAACCGGAGAGGAATTAATGTAATTCCAAACCTGAAACCGGGAATATTGAGGAACCATCCGTATCGGAGCTATTTTGAAGAAAACGATGTCTTTATTAAGACTCCGGATGGCAGCAGTGACTATGAAGGAAGCTGGTGGGGAGGTCCTGGGAGATTTGTGGATTTTACAAATCCAAGAGCTCGAGAGGCCTGGAAAACACTTCTGAAAAAGCAGGTCCTTGAGATGGGCACCAAGACTGTCTGGAATGACAACTGTGAAATGGACGGCGTAGAAGACCGGAATGCACAGTGCGATTATGAAGGTCAGAAGGGAACCATGGCGGAGCTGAAGATCCTGCACTCCAACCTTATGGCATTTCTTGGAAAGCAGGCTCTGAAGGAAGTATATCCCGGTGAGCGGCCGTACATCATTAATCGTGCAGGCTATGCAGGAATTCAGCGGTATGCGCAGGTCTGGGCCGGAGACAATCTTACCAGCTGGAAAACATTAAAGTTCAATATTGCCACGATTGTAGGTATGGGACTGTCCGGCTGCTCCAATATGGGGTGTGACATCGGCGGCTTTGCCGGCCCGGCTCCGGAAGCGGAGCTGCTGCTTCGCTGGGTGCAGAACGGAATTTTCCAGCCGCGGTTCTGCATGAACTCTGCCAACAATGACAATACGGTGACACAGCCATGGATGTATGAGGAGCTTACGCCGCTTGTGCGAGAGGCGTATACACTGCGATATCGTCTGCTGCCGTATCTGTATTCTCTGATGTATGAGAGCAGCCAGAATGGCATGCCGGCATGGCGCCCGCTGTTTCTGGAGTTTCCGGATGATCCGGCATGCTATACGGATGAGAATTTGACATTCATGTTCGGCCCAGGGCTGTTGGTCGCTAACGTGGTAGAAAAGGGAGCCAAAACGCGCAAGGTATATCTGCCGAAGGGTTGCACCTGGTATGATTTGGCGGATCATTTAAGAGCTTATGAAGGCGGACAGACTATTGAGATTCCGGTGGAGCTGGATTCCATTCCCATGTTTTTGCGGGGTTCTTCCATTATCGTTACAACGGAGGATGTTCGGCACATTCTGAGCGATACGATGAAGAGCATCGACCTTCTGGTGTCAGCAGAACAGGATGTTTCATTTGATCTGTACGATGATGACGGACATACAGAGAACTATCAGAACGGAGTCTATGCCAGAACACATATTGATGTGAAATCCGGCGAACGGACTGAGATTGTCTTCGATACAGAAGGCACCTACCCCTCACCGGTGGAGAAAGTCAGTCTCCGTCTTGTCAGTAAGAAAAAAGGTGCATACTGGGCCGCTGTCAATGGAAAGCTGCTGCAGCGCCATATTATCAAGGATGAATTCGAAGCGGCAGAAAGCGGCTGGTATTATGAGTTAAGTGATCGGACCATTCTGGTGAAGTTCCCGGCAAAGCTCCAGGGGCATCTGGAACTAACCGTTTCTGCAGAGCCGTTTGACCTGATTGGCATGTGATGCTGTATGTTTGCACTCGAATTCTATTCCGACATCGGGCACACATGCACCTGATGTCGGAATAGGAAAACGCTGATTAAGACGTTTCTCATGCCGGATTTGCACTGAGCCTGCAGCATCACCGGTCCAGCATCTTGCGGTACTCTCTGGGACTGACCCCGACATAGCGCCGGAAGAGCTTTGTAAAATAGCTGAAATCCTGGATGCCGACGGCAATTGCCACCTCGGCTACACTGAGATTTGTTGTATTGAAATAACGCAGGGACGCCTGTACCCGCTGCTTGCTGATGTAGCCGGTGATGGTGTCCCCTGTTTCTTTTTTGAAGGCACCGGAGAGATAGGAAGGATTCTTGTCGAATTCCGCGGCGAGGATGGCGAGCGTCAGTTCGCCGGACAGGTGCTGATCAATGTAATTGATCACGTTTCGTATCAGGTAGGAATACCGCTCATATCCATAGTTGCGGACCAGAAGAGCGTACTTGCGCGCCATATCAATGGGAAAATGCAGCAGCTCCTTCTCGGAGGCTGCATTTCTTATTTTCATTTCATAGATTTTCCCCTGCTGCAGCACATGCAGCGGATGTACAGAGGTATCCATCATCTTCGCAATTAAAAAAGAATTGATGCCGGAAAGCTGGTTTTGCAGCTCGGCGACGGACATATTCGTGGAAATCATGGAGTAGGCGGTAAGTGACTTCATCTGGTCCACAGCCTTGCCGGGATCACCGGAGGCTACGGCGTCCTGGAAGGCCAGCAGCCGCTTTTTGAATTCCTCCGCATAATCGGCGCTAAAGGATTGAAAGCGCTCGTTGTCATACTGCACGTCATGATGCTCCGATCGGTAGTCGACATATTCGATGTGACTTTCGGAAAAAGCGGGAAGAAACGCTGTGATGAGATGCTGCAGGAGCCGAACGACCATTTGGAGATCTACGATCGGGAGCGAGGAATAAAACTGCTGCAGTGCCAGTGTGCGGTTTGGCGGGATGTTATTTTGGCGCACAATCCGGAGAAGATCCGACTGTGAGAGTGCCTCCGTTCGAAAAGGCATAATACATCCGAGCACCGGTGTGTCGGTCTCATCCAGCGTGACGGCGATGTTGTAAAAGTCCAGAGTGCTCTCCATAACAATGATTTCATATCGGCTGGAGCCGGAAAGAGAGAAGACCGGTCCGCTGGTCGAATACGTTCCCCAGATCATCCTTCGAAGCCCTCTGTCAAAACGGTCAAAATCCGAGTAAGGCGGCTTCATAAGAAAGGACTCCAGTCCGAATGCATCCTGGAGTGTTTGCTGAACAATCGGAAAAAAATCCTCCGGCGTTATATCACGCGTCAATGGAAGCATAGAACGATCCCCCTTACCCGTCCAATGTCTGCGCGAGCAAGCTCGCACTGACGCGCAGCCGCTGTCCGGGATTTGTAGAGTATAAATGCGAAATGGTTTCTGATTCACCCAATCGCAATATTAACACAAAAATAATACCAAAGCACACAAATATTGCGCGAGTGTATATCACGGCTTCCTGTTATAGTGGCATACCAGAAACCGATATGCACACGTCCACGATCCGGTAGAGGTTCCGTGAGGCGGAAGGCACAGATATAAAGGAGGGAGTTACCGATGAAGAAGAACATCAACACCGGCTGGCAGTTCACAAAGGATGTCATTCCGGTACAGGAGGGTGCATCCGTACTGAGCCAGGGCAGCTGGGAGAACGTAGATCTTCCCCACACCTGGAACGGAGAAGACGGACAGGACGGCGGCAATGACTACCACAGAGGCACCTGCCTGTATGCAAAGAAAATAACCCGCGCAGAGCTTGGGGATGCACCGGTCATTTATCTGGAGTTCGAGGGCGCCAATTCCAGCGCAACCTTGTACGTAAACGGCAAAGAGGCTTGCCATCATGACGGCGGCTACTCTACCTGGAGAGTCAATGTGACCGACCTTCTGGCCGATGAGAACGAAGTGGTGGTTGCAGTTGACAATGCGGCCAATGATCACGTTTATCCGCAGATGGCAGACTTCACCTTCTACGGCGGATTGTACCGCAGCGTAAACGTCATCGGCGTTTCCGAAACCCGTTTTGATCTGGATTACTACGGCGGACCGGCCATTATGGTAACGCCGAAGGTGGAAGGCCAGAATGCAAGCGTTGAAGTTCAGGTCTTTGTTACAGAGGCAAGGGACGGTGACGAGCTGACATACACCATCTGGGACGGCACGAAGATGGTTGCCTCCAAGACGGTATCTGCAGAAGAGACAAAGGCAGATTTTGTAATTGAGAATGTACACCTCTGGAACGGCAAAAAGGATCCGCATCTGTATACAGCAGAGGTGCTGCTGACAAGAGGCAAGGAGACACTGGATGCCAGAAGCACACGCTTTGGCTGCCGCAGCTACAGCATCGATCCGGAGAAGGGCTTCATCTTAAACGGTGAGCGGTATCCGCTTCACGGCGTTTCCCGTCACCAGGATCGTCCGAAGAAGGGAAATGCTCTTGACCGCAAGGATCATGAGGAGGATATCAATCTGATTCTGGAGATGGGAGCCAATACCATTCGTCTGGCACACTATCAGCACGATCAGTATTTCTACGATCTGTGCGACGAGAAGGGCCTTGTGATCTGGGCAGAGATTCCCTACATCTCCAAGCATCTTCCGAAGGGACGGGAGAACACCATCTCCCAGATGACCGAGCTCATCACCCAGAACTACAACCATCCGTGCATCGTCGTATGGGGCCTTTCCAACGAGATCACCATGGGCGGTGCGGAGGATCCGGACCTTCTGGAGAATCACCGTATTCTGAATGAGCTGTGCCATCGGATGGATCCCACCAGACTGACTACCATGGCTGTGGTATCTATGTGCAGTATGGATGCACAGTATATTAAGATTCCGGATGTGATTTCCTACAACCACTATTATGGCTGGTACGGCGGAACCACAGATATGAACGGTGAGTTCTTCGATGCCTTCCATGCGAAATATCCGTCCATCCCCATCGGTATGAGTGAGTACGGCTGCGAAGCCCTGAACTGGCACACATCCAATCCGATGCAGGGTGATTACACCGAGGAATACCAGGCGTACTACCACGAGGAGCTGATCAAGCAGCTCTTCACCAGAGATTTCATCTGGGCAACGCATGTGTGGAACATGTTTGATTTCGCAGCAGACTCCCGTGCAGAGGGCGGCGAGAACGGCATGAACCACAAGGGACTGGTTACCTTTGACCGCAAATATAAGAAGGATTCCTTCTATGCCTACAAGGCATGGCTTTCCGAGGATCCGTTTGTACACATCTGCGGAAAGCGCTATGTAGACCGCGTAGAGGATGTGACCAAGGTGACGGTTTATTCCAACCAGCCGGAGGTTGAGCTCTTCGTGAACGGCGAGAGCCTTGGCAAGCAGACCAGCAAGGAGCATTTCTTCTATTTCCAGGTGCCGAATAAGGGCGAGAGCATCCTGACAGCAAAGGCCGGTACGTGCACCGATGCCAGCACCATCCGCAAGGTGGAGGTGTTCAACGAGGCGTATCGTCTCAAGGAAGAGGGCGAGGTCCTGAACTGGTTCGACATCGAGATGCCGGAGGGCTATTACAACATCAATGATGCCATCAGTGACATTATGAAGGCTCCGGAGGGACAGGCCTTCATCGGACAGCTTTTAAAGGGCATGATGCAGGCCGGCGGTGAGAAGACAGCAGAATCCGCAGGCGTTGACGGCGAGGGCCTTATGAAGATGCTGGGCGCGTTCTCGGTAAAGCGTATGCTGAACCTGATGGGAACTGCCGGTGGCGGAAAGAAGTTCACCAGGGAAGAACTTCTGGATTTGAATGCGAAGCTGAATCAGATCAAGAAGGTTTGATCAGCAGCAGAATAGACAACGAAAGAGGGGAAAGACAGAAATGAGCAACAGCAGTAAAGAGGTTAGGCCGTTTGGTATCCGGGATAAGATGGGATACATGTTCGGTGATCTGGCAAATGATTTTTCATTTATTTTCGCCAGCACCTACGTTATGGTGTTCTACACCAAGGTAATGGGCATCTCCACCGCAATGGTAGGAACGATGTTCCTGGTCGCCAGATGCGTGGATGCCTTTACCGACATCGGCATGGGACGCATCGTTGATATGTCCAAGCCGACCAAAAACGGACGGATCCGTCCGTGGATCCTGCGGATGTGCGGATTCGTGGCACTTGCATCGTTTATGATGTATCAGTCGTTTCTGGTTGATGCCTCCTATGGCGCAAAGGTAGCGTATATGTTCATCACCTACCTGCTGTGGGGCTCCGTGTTCTACACATCCATCAACATTCCCTACGGCTCCATGGCATCGGTTATCTCCAGTGAGCCTAAGGACAGAAGCTCTTTGTCGGTATTCCGTTCGGTTGGCGGCACCTTCGCAGGCATTCTGATCGGTGTGGCAGCTCCTATGCTGGTTTACTACACCGATGAGCAGGGCAATCAGGTGGTATCGGCAGGAAGAATTTCCCTTGTGGCCGGCATTTTCTCCATCTGCGCCGTAATCTTCTATCTGCTGTGCTACTTCATGACAACAGAGCGTGTAGAGTACAAGCCCAAGACGGATAAGAAGTCGACCGGCGCTACACTGAAGATCATTATCACAAACCGCGCACTTCTGGGTATGATTGCATCGGCAGTTCTGCTGCTTCTGGCATCCTTGATGTCTCAGGGAATTAATGTTTATCTGTATGCAGACTACTTTAAGAATGCATCGGCAATGTCGATTTCGTCCATGCTGATGCTGCCCTGCATCATCGTGATGGCAATCTTCTCCACGAAGCTCTCTGCCAAATTCGGCAAGAAGGAGTGCAGCACAGTCGGTATGCTGGCTTCCTGCGTGATTTACCTGATTCTGGGCATTCTGCATATCACCAACGTTTGGGTATACATCGGCGGTGCATTCCTGGCTATGCTGGGCATGTACTTCTTCCAGACACAGTGCTGGGCACTGGTAACCGACGTTATCGATGATGTAGAGGTTTCCTCCGGATCCCGTGAGGACGGCACGATTTACGGCATCTATTCCTTCTCCAGAAAGATCGGCCAGGCTATTGCAGGCGGACTTTCCGGATGGGCACTGGGCTGGATTGGCTATGACTCTCTGGCAGCAGGCCAGACTCAGGAGGTAGCGAACGGAATCTACAACCTTTCCACCTTCTTCCCGGCAGTGATTTACCTGCTGTGCGCACTGGCCCTGATCTTCATCTATCCTCTGTCCAAATCCAAGGTTGAGGCGAACGTAGCAGAGCTGAAGAAGAGAGCGGAAAAGGCGTAAGGAAAAAGTAGTTGTTTAGCACCTGCCGATTTCAATTCTGGTAACTATTCAGAGCCCATTCGCAAAATCGCTGCTACGCAGCTTTCCTTTTGCTCATGTGGCGTTCTCGCCAAATAAAATTTCAAAATCAGCCTTAGAAATGCAAGCATTTCACGTCTGATTTATGAAATTTTGCTTGGCTCTGAATAGTTACAAGTAAGCAGCGGGGTCGCGTTGAAATACGGCAGGTGCAAAACAAATACGAATATGGGGTTACGGGAAAGGCCTGGCTGCAGTATTGCAGCCGGGCCTTTTCGTGTGAATCAGAAACCGTTACAATGCAGGGTGCGGAATAGTTACGACGCTAAAGGCTTGCAGGCGCTGGATCATAGGATGAACAGAATGTAACTATTCAGAGCCCATTCGCAAAATCGCTGCT
>CAVGIV010000063.1:0-8280 GCA_963629395.1 Paludibacteraceae bacterium
GGTTACAGATGCTTGCGGGGCCTGTGACCGGGGGAGCCTCTGCGGAGGCTCCTTTCGTTTTTTGTAACAGCAGCCGCTGCAAGCACTGCGGGACTGTGGGCAAACGGCCGGACAGGGCATCTGTCCTTTTCTGCCAAGAGTTAACGCGCCCCACGGCTAAATCCACATTTGCTCCATCCCATCGAACTTTGCCAACTGCAACGCACATTTCTGCGCACTTGCGTATCCGAAATAGTAAACTGGAATCTGATTCTGTCGAACGATATTGATGATCTTATAGTAGTTCGCATGAGACAGGGCGTTGGGCTGTATCCAGACTGTTTCTGCAGCGCGGATCATATTGGCATTTGGATTTTTTTCTTTCGGAACGAATGTCACGTTCGGCAACATGGGGCGAATTGCCTTCAACCATGTATCATGACCGCCGAAGACTACGATACGTCTTTGAGATGTGTACGGTAATTCGATTCCGCCCTGATCCGGCACATCCTCGATCCCGTTTTCGTTAGCCTGCCGATAAATCAATTCCCGCAGAGAAATAAGTTCCTGCCGTTCTCCAGCAGTTTCTCTCAGGATACGCTCTGCCTCCTTGCGTCTGGCCTCAGTCTCTTTTCTTGCCTGATGTAGTTCTGTCCGCAAGCTGTCAATCTCCGCTCTTGCGTCTTTCACACTGTGCTGAAGCATTTCGATGTCAACGACTTTCGTATCGGACGCAGCTTCTTTGGATTTTCCATACAGATCATTCAGATATTGGAAGTGGTCAGATTGCAGGAACGCCTCCCAATCCTTGCTGGGACTCTGGACATCCAATGCCAGTTGGAGATACAACTCCATTCCTTTCGCCAATCCCGGCTCCATTCCGGCTTCTGCAAATGCCTCCGCCATTTCGTCAAAATCGGACACATTCCTCGGCATGATGATTCCAGTCACGCCATAAATCATCTGCGGAAGATTTATCCGCCGCTCCGGTTCGGACAGCTCATCTGGGTAAAGCAGGGGCTTGTCCGAATAAGCGAGGCGATAGAGGTCGGCTTTCTTGTAATTCCAGTCCTTTGGCCCCACAACAATTTGCGGCTGTGACGGTGCATCAGATTCAATCTCGTACAAGTCACCATCTTTTTCGTCTTCTTCGTCCCCATAGTCTTCAGCCATCTCAGCAAGCATCTCCGGCTCCTCGCTCAAGGCATTCCACGGCAGCTTCCGGACGGCGGCGATTAAGACGGCAAGAGATGCGTTATAAAGCCAGGGCAGATCACTCCCGGCTTCGATCAGGCAGAGGTAGCCAAAGCAGATCTCGTAAGGATCTTCTACTTCAAAGGCAAGGAGCCGGTTTGTAATCTCCCCGCCAAGGTTTTCCTCCAGTTCTTCATGAGACATCAGAGGTGCCATATGCGCCATACAGAGCAGGCCGACGAGCGTTTCTTCAGCGTTGTCCAGCTCATCCTGTATGTGAAGTCCCTGCTCGGCCATTTTCGTTAATCTGTTGTAGCTGTCTTCCAGCGGGTCATCCCTATAGGCCAGTCTGTCAAGGATTTGTTTCTTCGCATCGAAGCCGGGAGGCAGCATATTTGTTGGGACAGTCATGGTGCTTCGAGGCTTTAGGATCACCGACGCAGAGGCGGGCTTTTTCTTTGTCCCCTCTGCCGTACAAAGCCTGCTGTGAAGTATACGACATTCATGGAACAGCTTTTCCAACTCTTCTTTGAGTGACTCGCATAATTCAGCCGGCTCCTTGGCGCAGAGGAAAACGATGTCAAGGAACTCCCACAGCTTTTCCTCAAACCGCCTGACCGCCCTCTCCTTCAGAGTCGGATGAATCATGGCCATCACTGCGTTGAACCGCTCTCTGGGGGTCATATTGTCCGGATCCGAGGGCGGTTCGGTATGGTTCACAGGAGTCTTGCGTTTCGCTGTTGAACTGCTGATATACCATTGAAACGGGTTGTCCCTTTCATCCCGCTCCTGGATTAGCTCCATCATGCCGCGGATCACAAGGTCATCGTGGCATGGGTCAAACATATCCGGCATCCGGATGGCATCCAGCCGCTGAACGTCTTTAACGAAATATGGATACGCATTTTTTAGCCTTCCGCTGCGTTTCAGCGCATCCAGCATCCAGATAGCAGTGGCGGCTGTAAAGTAATACAAATGATCCAAGCCATCAATGGAGTGACCCATTGCACTATTCTGCACGGCCCACATGTGACTCAGCGCACTCTTTGGAATGGATGCTCCGTATCGTTCCCGCACATAGGCAAGATAGGCCTGCGTTGCCGCCTTGCGCCGCTTCAGGATGACTCCTTCCAGATCATAGATCTTTGCCGCATTTTTGTTCTTGCACGATTTGCGTACAGTACCGATTCCGCTCTTAAAAACCTCTGAAATCATCTGCTCATCGTTGTCTTCCGGGGCTTTCCGTATATTTTTCTTTTTGGGCATGATTCGTCCTCTCTCAATAGCGGCTCACAGACTTTTTCGCCGCGCCTCGGTTATGAAAGCGAGGCGCGGTGGTGAGTACTGAGTTCCAGTCGCTCCGGTGCGATTTCGGGATCTATGATTCGAACCAGAGTATCGTTTTCTTTCGCTGTGGATAGAAAATTGCGTCAGACATTAGCATCTTACATCTTACATCTTACATATTCAATGAAAATTCCGCAGGGCCATTATGTCACCTGTACATCGCGAAAACGGATTTTTGTATCTGCAAAGGCGCTCCAGCCCCTGCGCAGCAGATGGAAATAGGCTGCATAAGCGGATGAGGATTCTTATTCAGGAAATACTGTCTTCACTGAACAATTTGCGAAGTTCCTTCTCCACATCAATTTCTGCATCCTTTGAACCAACGGGTTCCCTAGGCGCATCCTCTTCTTTGCCCTTTCTGATCTCATCGTTATGGTCATCGATGAAGCCTGTGGCCAAATACTTCATGGTGGAATCAGTGAAGAAGGCATTCATCTTTCTGTCCAATCTTTTCATTCTTGCAGTCTTAAACTGGAAGGACGGAGATTCCTTGATATCGGCAATCAACTTCGCAGGGGAATTTATCATCATTTCCTCCAGCGCCCCCGGCTGCTCTGCGGGGGGGGGATTGCCGTGCTCCAGCAAAACAATATCGCGTACCATACCGCTCGCCAGATAATCCAGATTTCCACCCGTAGGCGCCTGCTCCAGGAATCCGCTCTGAAGCCGCTCATCCAATCCGTCCAGAATATGGGTTTGCACAAACTGCCGGAGCCACGGCTCCGCCTCCGGCAGTGTGCGCTTCTCGTCGGCATAGGTGGAGATATAGCTGGTCATAGCCCGCCGGACGCTGGCAGAAACCGCCTTGCGCCGGGCGCGCTCGGATCTGGAAAACCGGTGAACATTGGGGGATCCGGCAAACGCATTGTCAAACAGGTCGTAGAAAACATCAATCGTGGATATGCCGGTGATTACATTGGAAACATAGCGCTCTGTCTCGACGCAAGCTTCGGCAGGGGCCAGCGCAGCATTGGTTTTTTCGATGTTATCGTATAGCTTTTGCAGGGATGCAAATGTGCCCATAATGTTTTCTCCTTTTTTGTTGTGCGCTGCTGGGGAATCGAACTTTTTTCGCTGCGCCGCGGATTTCGATATGTCCTGGCGAAGAATCCGCATACCGGCCCTTCATATCCGGGCCGCCGCATTCCGTACGGTATTATTCGCTCAGTGATGGCCGCCAGCCTGGGGCTGGGCGTTGTTGTTCTGAGGGGCGTTGTGTTCCAACGCGGCTTTGCGCTGCTCCGATGCGACATCAAGCATCTGCTTGAACTTGGCGTCCGTCAGGATCTGCAGAGCCGTGTACTGGGGCTGCCTGCTCTGAATGAGCTTGGGGATCTCACGGATGTCGGGCCGATTGCCCATCCGGTAAAAATCGGCGGTCATCTTCTGGAAGGGCTCGGAGCCCTCGATCAGCCCGAGTGCGGTGTTGATGCCCTCCTGACTTTTCATCATCCCATGCAGCAAACCGTCCGGATTTTGCTCAAGCCGGACCAGCTGGGCGAGCACGCAGCGGCTCATCATCCGGTAACCGGTCGCAAACTTGACCTCAGTCTGCATGCACGCAATCTTTGACTGATAAACCAGCGCAGGATTGACGATATTGTCGCTGACAAACTCCGCAAGCGGTGCCTCCGTAAAAGGGGGCTTGCCGTATTGATCAATGACCGCGTCCCTGAATTCATTGCTTTTGACCAGTGCTGTCTCCTGCTGTTCCACGTACAGGGTCTCCACGGACTGCCGGAACTGCTCGTCCTCCTCGACCGGCTTTGCCGTGGTGATATGCTTTGCAATGCGGAGCAGCTTCTGAATTTCAGCGATGTCGCCCTTGCTGTCTCCGAGGTCAAATTTTGCAGTCAGCTCCCGGAAGGGGGCGGACTCCCGGATCAGTGAGAGAAGCTGTTCGGTGCTGTGCTCGTCATATACCAGCCGGCGCAGCTTCTCGCTGGTGTCCCACTCCGCCTGGAGCATGGCGGCGAGCACACAGCTGCTCACCATCCGGCCTGCCTCATCCAGACCGACGCTTGTCTCACCGTTCAGCATCTTTGCCTGAAGCGCCTTGGCCGGGGCGCAGACGGATCTGTCAATGAACGTGCGGACAACGGGCCGGTCAGCGAATTTCCTGCCGAGTATCCCCTCCGCTTCGTTCACGAGCGTGACGCCGCATTGCAGGCTAAACTTCTCCTCGACGCGGTCGGCCATCATTCCGATCTCAAAGGAGGCAAGGAATGGGCTCAGGTCCTTGTAGTTCAGCTTGGCAAAAGACAGCCCGAGGCCGGCTTCGGCCACCTGCTCGCCGAGAGCCTGTACCATTTTTTTCCTTTGTGAAATCTTTCCGCTGCAGAACGCGCTTTCCAGCGGGCCCGCGCCCTGCAGGCCGCGATCTCCACGCGCCTTCCGCTCCCGGAGGATCAGCTCGCCCGCGACGCTGTAACCGGTGATCAGCTTGATGTACTCGATCAGAGATGGGATCGGCCTGGGATCCTCCTCCAGAGATTTGCCGCTGTTTTTCCCGACAAAGATACCGTCTTTCTGTTGGAATCCGCGCAGTTCATCGACCGCAGAGGAAAATTGGTTTGTGAATTCCTGAGAGAGTCCCTGATTCCTGTAACGGTCATTCAGCCTTCCAAACCAACCGGCTGTATCCCTCCTGCGGGCGTCCATTTCCTTTATGTGGCCAAGCTCCGCGTTCTCGCGGGCGGTCTCGGCGCGGATCTGCTCCTCCGTCATTCCCCGGAAGCGTTTCAGCGTGCGCCGCGCCTTTTCCACCAGTTCCAGCTGGCGCAGCTTCATCTCGGCGTACTCCCTGACCTTCTTCGCAGCCTGAATCCGCTTGTCCTCATAGGGGTTGTCACTTTTAGGCGGCTTCTTTGCCAGATATGCGCTGGTATTGGTAAGCAGCGCTTCAAATCGCCGCTGAGCAGTATCCAGCTCCTTCTGCTGATCAGCCGCCTGATCTCTTCCCAGAGGCTTGATTTTGCAGACCTCTTTGAGGGCGCGGCTCATGGCCCTGTATTGGGGAGAGCTGCCCCTGTACCATTTATCAGTGCCATCCAGCAATTCATAAATTTCCCGATTACTCTGCTCCAGTGTATGGTTGAACAGCGCATCGGGGTTTTTCGTGGAGACAGCAGGATGGGAGCCGGCGCCCACGGAGGTGAGGATCACCACCCGGCTGCCCATCTCGTAGGCCACCGGCTTTCCGTTCCCTATCGCGGTCTCCGTCGTCCTGTACATCGTGTAGCTCCGATTCAGCTCGCTCACCTGCACGGTATCCTCGGGGGTAAAACCGTAGATCTCCTGCATTTTTCTCTGCTCACGCTCGTCGGCGCGCTTATTGATGTGATCGCGGATACTCATGCCATCTGTAATGAGTGCTTGAAGATTGCCCAATACGCCTTCGGTAATATCGCTGTAGTTCGGGTCCTGCGCAAGAAGTTGCTCCCTTTGCATCTGCCCCCTTGGCCCGAGCTGGAGCGACGCTTCCAGCGACAGCAGCGCACTGGTATTGGAGTCCATGATGGCCTCGGGATCAACGATCTCATAGAGGGGATTGGCGATGTTTTCAAGAGGGATCGTAGCCTCTCCGAGAGAAATTTGATCAGCCTGATGCTCCCGCAGGAAATTGATCTGCTCCTGCTGCAGCTGCAGGTAGCCGCTGTCGTCGGTTGCCTGTTCGATATATTTCTCCAGTTCCATGAAGATATCGCGCGCCTGAATCATGGTGATGTAGTTTTGCGCAAGTTCCGCCGCCGTGCGCTGGGGAGATGTCATCTCTCCAAGCCTCGGAATCATTTCGGTGCACTCTCTGACACGCTGCACCACCAACTCGCTGCGGCGCTTTTTCATGGCGTCGTCGGTAAAGTAGGCCTCCGCCTCCTCCTGCGCCTGCTGCTCCGGCATTCCGTCCGCAATCAGCTGCCGCTTCTTTTCCTCGATATAGGCGGGGCGATTCTCCAGATTTCTGTCCACCAGCCACAGGACCTCGCGGTTGCGTGGGTTGGTCTCACCGGGCGCTTCATAATAGAACAACGCACGGTCTTGACGTGCAACGCTTTCCCCGTTGCTCATGTATTTTTCCGAGCGCCGTAAGGGCCAACTCAGGGACTCGATCAGCCCCCACCGGACGGTCTCGGACAGTGTGTGCCGCTTGGTGCGCTCCTCGTCGGTGTAGCGCGGCAGACGGCGCTCCTGTCCGCGAACGGCAGGATTCCGCTCGATCATCGTAAGGAGCTCTTCCTCACTGATGGGCGGTGAAAGCATTTCGGTGATGTACTGATACAGTCGTTCTCTGACCTGCTCCTCGGTTAAGTTGGGCAATGTGCTTATTTTTGCGGCAATACCGGTATAGTTTAGTAATGCACCCATACTAACAGCCTTCTTTCTGCTGTAATTGGAAGCGGCTTCCGCGCTCTGCTCGTCAGCAGATGCGCAGAACGAACCGGCTCCATAGAGAGGTTCTCTTCCGCTTTTTCATATAGTATACACCACACTCCCCCGAAATGTCCCATATTCGGGAGAAAAAATACGAAAATGATCAAACGTGGCATCCCCCCTTCCCGAGGGGGATTATGCCGCATTCGACAAATAATAAAAATCGACACCCGCTTTGGCAGGTGCCGATTTCTGTCATTCTATCATGCGCTTGAATGCTTGGCGTAAGCGGCGGGAGCTTGGCGCAAATCCACGTTTACGCGCCCAAAATCCAGGCAGCTCCGTTTTGTGTGCAAAGGAACTTCTTCGTCACTTTCCAAAGCCATCGATGACCTCGTCGTTTGGCAGATATTCCCACGTACTGTTTGTGATCTTCACGGTCAGGCTGTTGTCGCCGTCTCTGTAAATCTCACCGGACATTTCGTTTTCGCTCGGATCCTGTACTGTAAAGGTCATCTTATGATTCTCAAAGGTTCCGACGCCGTTTTCAAGGCTGCACAGCCGGGTGATGCTCAGGTTAACGCCAAAAGTCCCATCCCCGTTATCCGAGATCGTCAGGACACTCTCATCCGAACTTTTTGTGTGTTCCCCCAGAAAATACTCGTTCAGTTCGTTCTCGCGGTCTCCCTCGGGATCGTCCGTGACATCTCCCTGATCCGGATCATTGATGGCATAAAGATTTTCCGCATACGCCTGAATATCCATGCCGTTCAGATCCGTACCGGCGGCGCAAAGGGAATAGCTCGCACCGAGCAATGCATCGTACCAGTTCACGAGCTGCACATCATTCACATTCTCATCATCGACGGTATAGGCATAATAATTTGCGGCCATCCAGGAGACGTTTCCCTCCTCTTCGCTCGTCCACCCTTCTTCCATTCCGGAAATATTCGTCAGCGCATCCGTTGCCTGCGCTCTGTATATCCAACTTGCGCCGTCCAACTCATAGGACATCTGTGCCAATGACCCCTCAGCCATATAGCTGTAGACAACGTCGGTTGCTCCATCCGGCGCCGTCATGTCAAAGCCCGTTGCCTCCGCAACGCCCTGCTGATCCGACTCGGTCCACGGATTCGCAATCTCTTCGCTTCCTGCGCTCTCCGCTTTCTGGTTTTCGCTGGAATCTCCCTGTGAAGGCGCGGAACCGCATCCTGTCATTACCGCCATACTGATCGCTGCCAGAATCAAGGCTAAAACAGTTTTCTTTTTCATCGTATTCACTCCTCGTAATCGGAATTTGGCTGATCGGCTGTCTGCCTGTGTACTTTCGCTCATGACAGCCTGCCAGAGCGGGATTATACTACCGCGCGCCCCGTTTGTCAATCAGAT
>CAVGIV010000063.1:8844-14979 GCA_963629395.1 Paludibacteraceae bacterium
CGTTATCTGGCCACGCGGCCCACCGGGCCGGAGCAGCCAAGTGCGATGGAGCAGCTGCAAAAGCTCCGCGAGCAGGCCGAAAAAGACGTGGATCAATACCTGACCAAGGATCTGGCCACTTTTCTTGACAAGCCCGAGCTCAATACGATTCTGGTAAACAAAAAGACGCCGCTCCCCCAATTCAGCAGCGCCGAGCGCGCCAGGCGGCGCGAGGCATCCGCCGCAGTCCGTCAGGCTCAAATCAAGCTCACCGTATGGAACCACGAATTCTACCCTAAGCTGAAGAGCCTCAGTCGGCTCTACGGCTCACTCTATGCGCCCGATTTCGCCATGCCCGCAGGGCAGAACCACAACGAGGAGATCGAATGGCTGTTCAATGAGCAGGGCACGAACTGGGAAGAATATTATGACACGAAGGCCGCAGAGCTGAAAGGGAGCCGCGCTTACGCGGGAAAGACCGACGATGAGATCAAGGCACAGATCAAGGAAAACCTCTCCAGACGCCGCGGCGAGATTGTGATGGAACGCATGCGCGATGCCTACGATGTCTATCAGAATCTGGACGCCCTGACCGACCCCTCCCTGCCTCCGGACAAGCTTGCGGCAAACTATCTGCGCATCCAGCGGGCGAACAAAATTGCGCTCGACGCCGACAAGTATCTGGGTGAGGCGGATCGCGGTTTTCTCCGCCTGAGCGGCGACGGCCGTGACCAGAAGCTGCTGAACAGCCTGAGCCGCAATTCCATCAGCAACGCGCTCGCCAGCGCCAGCGGAAAGCTCGGAATGATCGCCAACCCTTTCTATGAGCAGTTCGATATCAACACCGTCCTCGGCAACGACCTTTTATCCTATTATGCGAACTATATGTGGACGGAGAACGCCGCACGCTTCCCCGGCTGGCTGCAGGATAAGATCAACCGGCAGCCCGAATTCAAATACTATACAGCAACGGAAGTAAATGACAGCTTTACCGAATTTCTGACGGACGGCAATGTCAATGCCGGGAGTATCGAGCGTTCTATGTTGACGATGAAGAAGGATACCATCAAGGACTTCGGCTTTGAGCAACACAACGCCACGGTCTTCCGGGAAAACTATGAGGGCGGCGTCAAGCCGCTGGATCAGCCGGTCGCCTATCAGCAGGGTGACCGTGTCATTGTGATCCAGCGGAAGAGTGTCGCCGACGTCCCCTCGGTCATGCATCCCGAGTCACTGTTCAACTACTCCCGGAGGGGGACCGGCGCCGCGCTCTCCAGAACGCTGCTGGATACCGATCCCTGGTACGTTCTCAACAAGCGCCAGTTCCGTGAACTCAAGAGCGCGATGCGCGCCGTCAATGATCAGCCTCCCCTCAAGCCCGATTTCACCGCTGAGGACATTGAGGCGGCAAAGCGGCGCTATGAAGCGCTCTATCGTGCCGGCAGGGAGTATCTCGCCCACAGGGAGCGGAGGCTTGACCGGACGCACCGGCAGAGCGACCGCGAGACCGCCCGCTCAGAAGCTGCCGTAAAGCTCATGACCCACGCCAAGGACAAGCTCAAGCAGCTGGAGCTTGTCCGCAAGGCCAGAGCTACGCTGGAGAAGTATCGCGGCATGGCGCCCGATGAGATCCGCGAAGCCACTGCGGCGGAAAACAAGACGCCCGAAATGACGATGATGATCGCTGCCATGGACGCAAAGGAGCGTATGCAGAATCCCGCAGTCTGGTTCAAGCGTGTGTTCAGCGACAACGCCAATCTGCCGTCGTGTCTTGACAAAACGCTGAACGCCAACCTGTCAACGCTCAAGCAGAAGTGGACAGAAAAAGATTGGCTCAAAGCCCAAATTCCCGGCGTCAGCAAGACGGACCTGATCGAAAAATCGGTCGGCGCCGTCATCGCATCGGAGCTGATCCTGCAGGAGCGCATGACGCTCGAGCCCGGTCAGAAAATGGGGCCGCTTGAGACGATGTTCAGCGATAACAAGCAGATTGTGAAGCGCACCAAGGAACTGGGCACCGTCGCGCTGAAGCTCTATGCTGCCCAAAATCAATGCAACCCCAATCAGCTTGACCAGCTGCACCACAATATGCTCGTCATGTTCCTGCAGAATTTTGATCCCCGTACCCGGATCGGGGACTACAAATATGTTGCCCAGCGCATGCTCGACGAGGAGAATATGCGGAGTCAATATGTGGAAAGCATTCCATTCAGAGCCAACCTGAAAAGGGGCGACTCAGACACCCTTCGGTCGCCATTTATGGATTATGCGGAAAAAGCCATTGTCCAGCCGCTGCTCAGGTGCTGCCCCCCGCCGCAGGATCAGCAGAATCTGTCACCGGAAGAACGCAATATTCTGAAAGGAAAGGGGACGAAGATCAGCCCCGATGAACTGGAAAAGCTGCTGAGTAATGCCATTGTCTACGGCATGATCAAAAACGAGCGTGCGGATGCACAGAAGCACGGCGTCGGTCCTCTGGAAGATCTGCTGCGGGAACCCCTGCAAACGGAACAGCTGCGCAGCTGGGTCCAGCAGTCGGACACCTACAAGGCCCTGCGTCAGGATTGTCTGGCCGGCGACGGTAAGACTCTCTCTCCCCAGCACGTGCTGGATCATATGCGGGCCGGAATTTCCGAGGACGTCATCCGGGACTGCACGAATGACTGCAAGCAGAGCGTGCGCCGGTGGCGGCAGGAAAACCTGCAGAACACACATGCGTTTTCTGATCTTCGATCCTCGCTTCAGCAGGCGCAGCTGGAACAGCAGGGAAAGAAACCGGTACCGGGCGAGCCGGGGACCGCTAAGGAGGCTCCGCTGCCCAAAATGCCCAAAGAGCCTCTGCCGTGATAATGCTCCCGAATCTTCCGGCCAAAGCGCAGAGCGCCCGGCCAGTTCCGCTCAGGCCGGCGTATCCTGCATGTTATCACTTCCACAAGCCCGGTCATCTATGAAGATGACCGGGCTTGTGCATATCAGAGAACCGGTGGGATGATGGGTTTATCCCCACCCGCTCAGCCGTGAGGTACCAGAGGATTAGGCCCCTTATTTTTGCTGAAAGAGACGGTGTTTGCACGGGATCTGACGGCCGCCTTCTCCAGTGGTTCCCTGTCGGCTACCTTCTGCATGGCTTTCTTGGCAGTCGCCTGGGGGACATTCTTTTCCATCAGGTCTGCAATATCATGGCTGTAAAGGACTCCATCACGCGCGGCCGCATCCATCATGTTCTTGAAGGGTTCGGACCGCTCAATGCGCTGGCGCAGCTCTTCCACACCTTCGGCGCTGACCAGCTTGCCCTCCAGCAGGCCGGGCTCCTTGCTCTTGTTGCCGGCACGCTCCATCTGAATCATGCTGTGGAGCACACAGCTGCTCAGCAGCTTTCGGGCGTTGGCCGGGTCAATGGGGGCATCGGGGGCATCCATGCATTTTTTTGCAGGCTCCAGAATGTTCGTTCTGGCAAACTCCTGAAGCTTTATCTCGTGGTCATCCAGCATTTCCGAACGCTCGGGGGTGACGGAATTGACATACCGGCCGGTGAGTTTCTGCTCAAGGATTGAAATTCCGCACTGCTCATTGACGTTCTGGACATAATCCCGCTGGTTGAACTTCTTTAGGAACTTTTCCAGATCTCCGCTGTCCAGCTGGTCAGCCTCCTTGCCGGTGACAGACCGAATCGCCTGCTTACCGTAGGCCTGCAGCTGCTCTTTCAACTCCTTGAGATTTCTTTGGCCCTTGGGCTTGTTATAGGTGCTCTCCAGAGGGCCGGGCTGACCGGGGGCGCTGAGACGGCTGCGTTCCTGCCGGATCGCCTCCAGCACGATCATAGCTCCTGCCATATTTATGATCGTATCCTTCATCCGTTCCGCATAGGGTTCTTTCGCATCGGCAAGCTGTCCCAGCGCGTTGTTTGCAACCGCGGAAACGTCCGTGTCCTCCCGTAAGTGGCTGGTCAACCCTCCGGCATAGAGCGTGTCGTACTGGCTGTTGAGCCATTTGACGGGAGCTTCCTCCTGCGCCTTGGGAACCTCGGCTTTGATGTAGTTCGCATATTTGGGCGAAGCGTTTTCCCGGGCGGTTTCGGCCCGGATCTCCTCCCGGGTCTTGTCCTTATATTGATCCAGCGTCCGGATGGCTTTGCCCACCAGATCCAGTTCGTTGAGCTTCATCTGGGCGAATTTCTGCATTTCCCTTGCTGCTTTCACGCGCTGCGTCTCCAGTCCGCGCTTGATGTCGTTCCCCTTCTGCGCAAGGTAATGCGCGGCGGCGTCCTGCAGCTCCTGATAGCTTTTCTGCACGCGCTCCAAATCTTCCTTTTTGCAGCCGTGGGCCAGAGCGCCCTCCCCGCACGCCTGCTCGAATTTGTGGCCGATGGTCTCGTATCCGTTGTTGTTGCCGGTGTACCAGCGATTTGCCTTCTTAAACGCATCGCCGACAAATTTGGCTGTGCCGTCCAGCTTGTGGTTAAACAGCGTCTCAGGGGCATCCTTGGTGATAAAGCCGTCCTTTACGGATTGAGAGCTGCTGAGGATCACCACACGATCCTCCAGCTCATATGCCACAGGCTGGCGGAAGTCATAGTTGTCGGGCCTGCCATTGCCATAGGTCTCGCAGTGCCGCTGGGTCGCGCCGCGGACAAACCCAAAGTCCTCCAGCATCCGTTCGGTGGCGTATTTGGTCGCTTCCTGCATATTGCTCTGAAACGCTTCGGCATCGGATTGCAGGCACTTGAAGCTGTCGGCAGCGGCGCGGTTATGCGCCTTGTAGTAGGCGTCCGCTTTTCCCATGGCCTGATTCTGTTTTCCGGTACGGTTGCCCTTCGTGAAAATGCGATCCCCGCGATCCTCCTCCGGAACGTCGTACATATCGCCGAACAGGCCATCGTAATAGCTCGCCGTTTTATTCATGTCGAAATGGTTCAGCTCCTGAGGATCCACAAACTCATACAGGGGGTTGGCCGTCAAGTTCAGGGTGTAGAGGGCAACGGCAAGGTTGGGGGCAAGGTCCGCCTGTTCGTTGAGCCACTTCCGATCCTTGTATGACAGCTCGATGTAGCCGGTCCCGGGCTCGGACGCTTTTACATAGGTTTCCATCTCCATATAGATCGCCTGCGCCCTGGCGATCTTGAAGTAGTTTTCCTTGCGTTTTTCGGGGGTCTGATTGGGCGCCATCAGCGCGTCCAGATTCTGCAGCACCTCGGCGCTCTCCCGGGCCTGCTGCATGATGATTTCGCCCCGGCGGCGGCGCATGTTTTCCGGGCGGAAATAGTCCTCTACTTCCTTCCGAATCTCGTCCTTTGTCTTTTTTTCACGCAGCTTTTCTCCGTTGACGATTTCATACTTATACACGGAGACGAAGGTTTCCCGGACAAAGCGTTCTTCGTCCCCCCGGTTCTGCTTCCACTTCGTCCACGAATCGTATGTCTGGCCCTCGCCCGGGCCATCCATGCTGTACGTATTGTTCAGGCGGTTGAACAGTATGGATACCTCGATGTTCTGCTTACGAGTCTCGTATTTCTGCTCCCGCGTGTCGTTGTCGTTTCCGGGGCGGAAGAGGCGCTGATACTCCCGGTTATATTTCTGTCCGAACTTCTTGTAATCGGTCAGTCCTTCTGTTTCCCAGATGACAAAATCGGTGAGAATGCTCCGCATCTCGGCGGATCTGGCTTTGCGGCTGCTTCGGGCGTCCTTGTCAAATCGCGTCAGGTGCACCGCCGTGTTGCCCGGACGGGGATATTTTTCAAGGATCCCATAAAGCTCGCTGTCGGTGACCGGAGGCTTGTACACATCTGCAAGATACGCGGTCACATTTTCCTTCGCAAACCTTTTCGCTTCGACGATCAAATTCGGATTGTACTTGGCTACGTACTGATGCAGCGCGTCTCTATCGATCATGCTCAGGGCTTTCGCCACATTTTCGGGGTTATTGTCTTTCCCATCCTGCGTCAGCGCATCCCGCTCCTGCTTCGCTTCAGGATCGTCGAATCTGTTCTGTTCAGAACCGCCCAGGTTTTGTTTGTCGGATAAAAAATGTCTTTTCTGGTAATCAGGCAGGTTGAGCCACAGGGAGGTGTAAAAAAGGTTGTCGTAAATCGAAACGGTGTTATTAAAAATCTGAGGCATAAAAAGCTCCTTTCAAAAGCAGGTATTGCAGGCCGATTTT
>CAVGIV010000064.1:0-14876 GCA_963629395.1 Paludibacteraceae bacterium
TATGAGACCTGGACCGGCATGAATACGGATCCCAACTGGACCCGTTACGAGAACTAATATCCAGGTGCAAGCAGTCAAAATAGGCTGAATGTTTGGGCCAAGCAAATGAAGCACTGGCGGTGTACCGAATCGGTACACCGCCAGTGCTTCGCAATACTCTGAACGTTTTTATATTGTCCTTGTGCTTTTTCTAATCCCACGTTTGACGCTTACGATTCTCCCCCATGCTTGCCCCTCTTTTGCCCCAGAATACGGAAAATGCAGGCAGAGCCAGGCGGAGACAACGGAAAAACCACCAAGGAAACAGAAAACGGCATGACCGAAGTCACGCCGTTCCTGTTCAGTTCTATTGGCTTCTGCGCTTTCCGCAAAGTATATTGCGCAACCGCCGAAAAAGGGGTTCTCGCTTCGCAGAAGTTGGCCGAAGTATGTGAGGAGATTGCTCCATGAAGTAAGCCTGAGAGTCGAAGGACGCCGTACTGAGCCTACGGCTATATGAACCATCTGAAAGCAGAAAGCTGGCCTTGGCCGTGTCCTGCAATTGGAAATCCAGCAGCCGCTTCAGGCGATTTCGCAGGGCAGGATCATAAACGGGGCACGCAATTTCCACCCGTCGGTTCAGGTTGCGTGTCATCAGATCAGCGGAAGAAATGTAGACCTTTGCCTGTTCCCCTTTTCCGAACAAATATATCCGGGCGTGCTCTAAAAAGCGTCCCACCACACTGACTACATGGAGGTTTTCCGTGTAGCCGGAAATATCAGGTAAAATACAGCAGATACCCCGGATGATGAGGTGAATCTCAACCCCCGCCTGTGATGCTTCGCAGAGCTTATCTATAACATCTTTCTCCGTTATGGAATTCGCCTTGATACAGATGTATCCATTCGAACCCTTTCGAATCTCACCATCGATTTGATCCAACAGGTCATTTTTGATGCCGTAGGGCGAAACGCACAGTTCACGGTAAGCGGCATCCAAATCGTTGATCAGCATATTCTGAAAGAATGAGACCGCATCCTCACCAATCACATCTGAAGCGGTCATGAGACTCAGATCCGTATACATGGCGTTGGTCTTCTCGTTATAATTTCCAGTTCCAATCTGTGTGATGTAGCTGAGTTTTCCCAAAGTCCGCATGGTGATGAGGCAGATCTTGCTGTGGCATTTGAAGCCCTCCATCCCATAGATAACTTGACAACCGGATTGCTCCAATACCTCCGACCAAGCAAGATTACTCGCTTCGTCAAATCTTGCCCGAAGCTCCATCAGTACCAGTACATCCTTGCCCCTTTCCGCAGCCCGGCAAAGTGTATGGACTATACGGGAAGAGGATGCCAGCCGGTAAATGGTAATTTTGATAGAAAGAACATTGGGATTGTCCGCTGCCTCGCTGAGCAGCTTTAAAAACGGCTCCGCGGAGTCATACGGGTAGTACAGCAGCTGATCCTGCCGCCTAATCTGGGAGATCATGCTCTGCTCCCGGCTGATATCTTCCGGCCAGCGCGGCTCATAGGGCCGGTACAGCAACCTGCGGCTTAACTCACAAGGCAGGTCATTGACCAGAGGATACACATACTGCATATTCAACGGACAGGTATCGATAAAAATCTGATGCGGCGCCACCTGAACCAGCGCTGCCAGCTTGGCGCGGAACTGCTCGTGAATCTTTCGATCCAGTTCCAGCCGCACCACAGAGAGATAATCCCGTTTTTTCAGCAGAGCAGTGATTCGCCTGCGGAAGGTTTCTTCATTATCATCAAACTTTTCATCGTCAAAGCTAATATCGGCGTTCCGGGTCACGCAGAGAACGCAGCTTTCCTGTACGGTATAGGCTCCGAACAGTGAGGGCAGCCAATGCATCAGCAGGTTTTCCATACGGACAAAGCGACCATTCCCCTCCGACAGCAGGAGATAGGGCGGCAGGGAATCCGGCAGCGGCACCAAGCCAATGGCCCAGCGGCCGTTCTTGCCCTTCAGCATCGCAGCGGCGTGGAGCTTTTTCCCTGCCAGATGCGGCACCGGGTGGTGCGCCCCCACGATGACAGGGGAAAGAATGGGTAGTATATTAGCCTTGAAATAGCAACTGACGAACTTCAGTTCTGTGGCATCCAGTGCAGACATAGGCACATCTTCGATGCCGTTTAAGGCCAACTTCCCCATTAAAGCGTGATATATCTGTTTTTTCAGCGTAATTAGTCCGGGAACGGCGGCGTAGATACGGTCGAGTTGTTCCATGGCGGTTAAGCCAGTCTTATTGTCGAACTCCGCAGGAGAAACATGGGCAATATCAAACAGGCTTCCAACCCGTACCATAAAGAATTCATCCAGATTGCTGGAAAAAATAGATATGAATTTTAATCGCTCCAGCAGCGGTACTGATGGATCTGACGCCTCTTCCAGCACCCTTTGGTTGAACCGAAGCCAACTTAGCTCCCGATTCTGGGTATACGGGTATTTCTTTGTGGATTCAGGGTCTTTCGACATAAGCACATCTCCCGCGAATTTCTTCAGTAAGGCTGAAAAATCAGGCGTTCCTGTTCGCGCCATGCATCATCAGCATGGTTCGCTTTCCAGCTGTTTGCGATAGTCAGACAGTCCGGACTGAGCCTCTGGCGAAAGTTCCGGGTATGTGTGGCAGCACGCCTCCAGAGAGGACAACACGACCTGCGATACCAGGAACCGCGTGTACCACTTCCGGTCTGCCGGAATGACATACCATGGACTATGCTGGGAGGCCGTTTCGCTGATTACCTGACTGTAAAGTGTCTGATACCGGTCAAAGAGAACGCGGTCTTTCACATCGTCGGGAGAAAACTTCCAGTTCTTTTCGGGGATATCAATGCGCTCCAGAAAGCGCTCTTTCTGCTTTTTCTTGGAAATGTGCAGGAATATTTTGACAACCCGGTAGCTGTTGTCGTAAAGGTATTCCTCATATCCACAGATTTGGTGGTATCGCTTGCGGAAAAACTCATCCCTTTCGTTATTCAGAACCCGCGGAGCCATTTGATAGTTCTTTTGCAGGTCATGGATCTGCACAGTCAGTACGTCCTCATAATAGCTTCGATTGAAGATGGCGATACTTCCCCGCGGCGGGAGATGGCGGTTCACGCGCCAAAGATAGTCATGGCCCAACTCCTCACTGCTGGGCTGCTTGAAGCTGTGTACCAGAACGCCCTGCGGGTTGAGCCCTGCCATCACATGCTTGATTGTGCTGTCCTTTCCAGCAGCATCCATGGCCTGCAGGATTACGATCAGTCCTTCGCGCCCATCGGCGTAAAATGCATCCTGGATCTGAGCCATCTTTGCAAGGTTTTCCCGCGTCTGCGCCAGACAGCGTTCCTTGAAATCAGCGTTCTTCTCTACGCTGGTATCCAACTTTTCCAAATCACATCGCCGGGAGCCATCAAAACGAAATGCATCTGCTTCCATAGGAACCTCCTCGTTCAATTTTGTCATAGCACCTTTAGTGTAGTCGCTTTCCATGCAAGATGCAAGCTTTTTCTTGCACACTGGCGCCGTTCTCTGCAAAAGGGAAATTGTGCGAGAAGATATCTTCAGACTGCTGTCTGCACTGGCGGGATTCCCGCGCTCGCCGCAATATTCCGAAAGTCGAGGCACTGCGTAGAATATCTGATGACACCGTTGCCCTCCAATTTTATCACATGTGGCGTAATATTCCTTAATAGTCAAGAGAGTGTTCAGAAAGCTCTCCGGAACGGCGGTAAGGTTCAGCTTACCGGTTTTGGAATCTTTGAGGGGAGAGAGCGCACAACTCGTACTGGCAGGAATCCTGCGAGTGGCGAGTCGATCAAAATCGCAGCCATCAAGATACCTGTGTTCAAGACGGGAAAGTTGTTTAAGGACTGTATTCGGTAAGCAACGAGGGAGCCCGGATGAATTCAGATCGTCCGGACGCATTCGTTGCGTGAGTGGGATAACCCAGCCTTGATAGCATGCCTGGGAAGAGCCGCCTGGTGGGACTTTGAAGTGGACAGATGCCTGAAGAACGGAAAGGGCATTGCGATTTCCGTCAGGGGGCTCTCCGTATGCCGTTCTGCGGATATGCGTTTGCGCAAGGTATCCGGAAAAACGGAAAGGCCGCCTTTCGGCGGCCTTCTCGCATATGATTGGGAAGATTGAATGAAAAGAAGTTTTGTCTCTTGCAAGTATTAAGATACAGAAGAATTATTAAGCAAACCAGCGGGATTTGTTACAAAAGTTTTAAATCTTTGCTATTTTCCCATTTTCTTTGAAAATCAAGGCATCCATTGCCCTGCAACGCTTTCTGCGCCATTTCCGCGTCGCAAATTTCTGTGCTTGTTTGTGCTTTTTTGCGCTAAAAAATACATATTACAAACACAGTACGCAGTAACCCCCAATCTATTGCGCATCAATGCTTTTTGCCGTTGCGTAATCATCTGGAGACGTCAAGTCAAAATTGCAGTAGCTCATATCTCCATAAATATGGATCAAGACCCCGTTGTAAAAATGCTCATAAACACAGAGAACCGGCAAAAGCTGAAATACATTCGGAGCGATGTGAAGCAGAGGCGGTGTGCCAGGTGGTACACCGCCCCTGCTCATGGATCCGGTCACGTATTGCGAGCTGCCCTTGACGGGAAAGATTCTTTCGCTTGGAGTCATATTAGAAGACTTCCTCCCATTCAGGTTCCGTAGGAAGGAATGGAAACAGCGGAGACGAATTTTTTCGGAAATTGCGGGACAAAAGGCTGTGCTCTGGTGTATAATAATTGAGCGTATAACATCCTCAGGAAAGCCTGTGCCTGTTGGCACAGCCGATCCATACGGCAGGGCAGGACATGCCCGAAGCGATATTACTCGGAGAGACCATATAAGGTCTCGTATCATGTAGCCTGTGGTCATTGGGCCGGGAATCCCTTAGCCGTGGGGGAGCACTAAAGATAAAGCAGACGGAGGAAAACAGTATGGGCATGTTCGATCTTTACTACGAGAAGCTGAAGGCCAAGATGTCGGGCCAGCCGCCGATGAATCTGCAGCAAGCCATGGCGGCACTCAAAGCGGAGCTTCAGGAGGCCCGGCAGAACGCCGATCAAGGGCTCAACGAGCAGGTGCGCAAGCGTCTCGACTACTCCCGAAAGTGCAGCGACGCGCTGATGGACTGCGCAGCCGAGAGAATCCGGAAGGAGACTGCGTGGGATACGGCTGTTGAAAGTATCAAAAAGCTGTTCGAAAGAAATCAGAGACCCAATCCGGATTTCAAGCTCTCTGGCGGGAACGGCAACTGGATGGTCAACCTGATGAAGACGGGCGGCACATTACTGGACGAAGGGTACAACGAAAAGCTCATCGCGCAGATGGCTCTTTGCACCGGACAGATCAGCAGCGGCGAATATAACTTTATCCGTGAGATGTGGCACAAGTCTTATAACCGGGAGGTACCGGAAGAGGCGAATGAAAACTACGGCCCAATTATACAGCAGGAGCAGCGGAATGCGGCGGCGGAGCTGCTGGACGCGCTGGAGGAAAAGCTCCGGATGGGAGAGCAGCAGTGGGAGGCGGCCGAGGCCAGCGTCGGCACGATTATCAAATTGGATGCGGATGACGACACGCTGAGCAACGCGTTTCACATCGTTGAGTCGGACGAAATCCGTCTGCTGGAGAATGTGCAGACCTGCTTCGCTGACTTCGAAGAATTCGAGGAGAACAGGAAGCTTCCCGAGGCAAGGAGAAAGCAGAGTCAAATCTGGCCGCCTGTCGAAAAAGCGCGGATGGCGGAGCTCAGGGAAAAGGCGGAGCAGGAGGCGCAGATGTATTACGCTGCGATGCTGGAGAAAGCCGCCGAAGAAGTGCCGGAGGAAGCCCCACAGGAGGAGCCGCCCGCCGGGGAGAAGAAGCTTACGCAGGGGCAGAAGACCGTGCTGAAAAACAAGCGGATCAGTGAGCATCTGAAGCCTTACGGGCTTACATGGACGGACATGAACCGGAAGAACACCGGGGCGGACCGTATCGTCTACGGGAAAGAGACGGGCGAGACGGTCATCCTGAAAGTGACCGAGGCGGATGCGGCCGGCGGCTACAAGATCGAGATCAGCGATGCCGACCCCGGACGCCTTGTGAATTTCGACCTTGCCGAGCGGATGAGCATCGCGAAAAGCAAGGTCAAATATCTGGAAGTAAACACGTATCCGGACCCGACCACGGGCGAGTTGAAGCATTCGGCGGAATACGATGATCTGTGCGAGAAGATGACCGCGCTGGAGGGGGTAAAGCTTAACGACGAGCCCAGCCTGGATCAGGTGAAAGACGCCGGAAACCGGTTCCGCCTGTTCGGACAGGCGCTGGAGAAGTACATCAAGATGCGGGCGGAACATCCGGAGCCCGAGCAGAGGGCGGACTGGTACGAGGGCGCCATCAAGGAGCTGCGGAGCTTCGTGCACGACAAGCTCGACGCCATCCTGCTGGTCGATAACCACATCAGAACGAAAAACGCGCGGGAGCTGGACGGAAAGGAGCTCGAGGAGGCCATCGGCGCGGCGCAGGCGAAAGGTAAGCGTAAAAGAGTAATAGGTATCAGTCTGCCGGAGGGATACATCGAGGCCGCAACGGAGTGGAGCGTATACTTCGCAGATAGGATCGAGCAGTATGATACGCAGATGAAGAATGCTTGGGATCAGGCGATCGAGAGGGCCAAGATGGACGGGACGAAGAAAGTCACGCCCCCGGAGCCGATTGCTTTGGATCTGTTCCAGATACTTGAGCAGTCGAATCACGCAAACAAGGTGGCAGACAGAGCCCAGCTTAAGGTTCTGCTGGGTGCAACGTATCATGATCCGGCTGACCCGGACGAGGCGGGGCAGGCGCAGAAAAACGGCAAACAACGCACCACATTGTATGATGCAGCTCTTGCGGGAAAAGTGGGGCCGGAGGAGCTGGTGGACACGCTGGCGAAGAGCGTCCTTGCCTGCGAGGTGGCGAAGGAGCTGATGAAGCTGGAGACTCAGATGGATGTACAGGTCGAACCGCCCATCAAGGCCCTCATCGAAGGCGGTCGGCTCTACGACGTGGTGGACATGGTGAAAAACTCCCAGAGCTTTGGTGAGCACTACCGTGCCCTCGACCTGAGCGGCGGCGTGAAGAGTCAGCTGGACGCGATCCGCAATGCCGAGCCCGGGGATGAGCCTCCCGCTCCCGCCGTGGTCGCGAAGGAGATTCTGAAGAGCTATCTGGATCGGCAGCGGCAGCAGGCGGACAAGCCTGCAAACAAGGCCGACGAGAAGCAGGCCCAGCTGCCTGTGGAGCAGAGGAAAGCGCAGCCCGTGCTGAAGAATGGTGATCCGGGTCTCAAGCCGCCGGTGTTGAAATGAGAAAGCCGCAGGGGCGCAGTTCGTTTCAGACTGCGCCATTCGGCCTGCAAAGCAGGCATCTTCGACAGAAAGCCGGGGAATGGTAAAAAACGATTCAACGGCGGGACAAAACGGCACGCTGCGGTGTATAAATAAGTGAAAACTCAAGGCTGAACGCAGTTCAAATAAGATGATTAGGAGAGAAAAACAATATGGGGAAGTTCGATGTTTACTATGAACAGTTGAAAAATAAGATGACGGCTCTGCCGCAGGACCGGGGACAATGGCGGCAGAGCCTGCAGGAGGCCATGGCGGGCATCGAGGCGGAGCGGGAGGCGGATATCCCCTCTGGCGCAGAAAGACTGGAGGGCTTCGACTATGTCCAGAACTGCAACAGTGCGCTCATGAACTGCGCGGCCGAGAAGATCAAGAAGGAGGCTTCGTGGGACGCAACAGTCCGGCGCATTCGCATCCGGATTGGAAAGCCAGACCTCCAGATTCCCCGCGGGAGCAGTGACTGGCTGGTCAGCCTGATGAAAACGGACGATTCGGATGAAAGCATGAACTACAACGATAAGCTCGTTGGGCAGATGGCGCTTTGCACCGGAGCAATCAGCCAGAGCCAATACGTGACACTGCGCCAGATGGGCGGGTATAGCCGTGTTCCGGGCGATTCCCGGAATGCAATCATCGACGAGCAGCACTCTGCGGCGGGGGATCTGCTGAACGCGCTGGACAGGCTGGTTCAAAAGGGACGGCAGCAGCTGGAGACGTTTCAGCAGAGCGTCAATGTCGTTTGCGGTCTGGAAGCGAACAATCAGGCGCTGAACCAAGCGTTTGCGGTCATCGAGTCAGACGAGATCCGGATCATGGATCATGCGGAGGACTGCCTGAACGACATCAAAAATTTCAAGAAGCAGTGGCGGCTTCCGAAGGAAGACATCGAAGCGCGGCAGGCAAACTGGCCCCCTCGCATCGCTAACAAAGAGCAAATGGAGCAAGCCCGTGAAGCGGCGGAGAATATAGCGGGTTTGACTTACGACGATATGATTGAGAAATTCGGCAAGGAAGTGCCGGCCAAGGAAAATGGGGCCGAGCAGAAGCCCGCCTTCACGGAAGCCGAGAAGTATCAGCTGAAGAACCAGACGGTCAATGATTACCTGCAGCGCTACGGACTGGAGGCGGGTGACAAGTTCTCACAAAACGATTCGGGCTACACGCTTTATCAGAACCAGAAGGGTGATACCGTCATTATGCGGGTGGATGAGATCAAGGCAGACGGGGGCGGTGTGCGCTATGAGATCCGCGATGACGCCCCCGGGCGCTACGTGAACCACGACCTCGCCCGGCAGGCGAAAACGGCGGCCGATTGGTGCAAGTGGCTGGAGGAGGATGACGGCAAGAAACACTCGCAGGAATATCAGGATTTGAACGAGCAGGTAAAGAAGCTGGCGGATCTGCGGCTGGGCGACCAGCCCAGTTGGCCCGAGGTCAAAAATGCCAGCGAGCAGATCGGCCGGTTCAATACATTGCTGAAGAAGTTCTTCGAGATGCAGAAGAAGATCCCCCTCCGGGTCGAGGAAAGGGAGTATGACAAGCTCGTCAAGAAACTGACGGCCTTTTCCACGGAGAAGAACGCCGCCATCAGCGCGTTATACGAACACCTTGCCACCCGGGATCGGTTTGAACTGAACGGAAAAGAGATCAGCGAGTCCATTCATGCGGCGCAGGAAAAGAACGCCGGCAACAGGCCTCTCACTACACTGCAGAATTACAAGACCTTTGCGCGGTCCTGGAGCGAGACGATGGGGGCAATCAAGGAAGACGTATCTGCCCGGGAAGAAGCCGACCTGCGTGGATATTCTTTCTCGGAAGCCAAGGGAAAATTTGATAAGTTTGAGCACCCGAAAGATGGCCTTGACAGGGCAAACGGCATCGCAATGAAGGCAATCCTTGGCGAGGATCTGTATAAGGCGGGCGTTGAAGGAAAAGTCTTTCCGGAGCAGCTGGCAAATGTGCTGGGCAAGAGCGCCCTTGCCTGCGGCGTGATCGAGCAGCTGCTGGATATGGAATCGAAGATGGGCATCGAGGCTAAGCATCCTATCCAGGACCTGATCACAAACGGCAAGCTCAGCGAAGTGGTGGACATGGTGAAGAACTCCAGAAGCTTCGGCGAGAACTACAGCTTCCTCGACCTGAGCCACTGCACACAGAAAAGGCTGGATAAGATCCTTGCCGGCAAAGAGAAGGGCGTGCTTTCCGCGAAAGTGGTTGCGAAGGATATCATGAAAAGCTATCTGTCGGCCGCCCGGGATCAGAAGCAGGCTGGCGGAAATCAGGCAGGGCAGGGGATGGAGAAAAAGGCTCTCCCCGAGCGGAATAATCAGCAAGGCCCTCAGAATCAGCCCGGTTAAACGACAGACGAAGTAAACTGCATCGCTTCCAATTTTCTGATGACGCGGCCGTTACGCTTGATAGGATACTCCCTGCTGTAGCCGCAGGGAGTATCCTATCAACGAAAAAAATGTTAAGAATTTTCAAAAACTATTTTCTTTTTATATCCCCTGTGTTATACTGACTAACCGATTGAATGGTCGATTTGAGTCCATTCAATGTATTCTAAAAGTGAAAAGGAGTCTTACCCAATGAAAAAAGCACTTGCACTTGCTTTGACGCTGTGCCTGGCACTATCTGCTACCGCCTGTGGAGGAAAGTCCGGCGATGATGCTGCTTCCAGTGAGCCTGCTGACCAGAGCGCTGCTTCCGAAACGCAGACTCAGCGCGTAGAGCCCCTGCCCAGTGCCGAAATCGACACGGAAAACCTGGCCGACGGAAACTATGCGGTGTCCTTCTCAACGGATGATATCATCCATGACGGCGATTCGCTGGAGCTGCGCTTTACCGTGTACGACTGCGCTCTGTACGATACGGTTGAGGTCTCGCAGCTGACTGCCGGGGACACCCTGGTGGTGAATGGAGAGGACATCACTGTGGAGTCCGTGGAACAGACCGGCTATGGCATCAGTGTCAACGGTGGTCTGGAAAACGGCGGCGTTGATTTGTCTCCCGGTGAGGGCGGTACTTACTATCTTTCCCTGATGGACAATAATAAGGACTATCAGCCTGTGGGCGAGGTCACTCTGCCTTTTGCTGAAGATTTTGTCTTCACCGACGACTCGGATCAGTCTAACCCCGGGCAGACGTTCAGTGCGGAGGAGTTGTCCGGCTTGGAAGGCGATACGCAGGGCTTTATTGCGGCCAACACCACGCTCACCATGGTAGGCGGCTATATCACCGCTATCGAGCGGGCATTTATGCCCTGATCTTTTTAAGATTCAATAAACTTTTCCGCAGAACGGAGCATACGAAACGGCGCATGGTCATTGCTTATAGGCAATGACCACGCGCCGTTCCTTTTGAGCAGAGGCGACTGTGAACTCTGGATGCGATGCGGCATCCAAGAATATCGCAGCCTTGCGGAGACATTACCGCTTGATCGTTCAACCGGCGGAATCCTGTGCGGCGGCCGCGCGGAGGGAATCGCTCGGTTGGAAAGGGATGCGCCAGAAACCAAAGACGGCGCAGAGGTAGTGCTGATCCCCCAATTTCACAACATCACCCACTGGCAGGCTGCGGCTGCAGTATCCTTCCGGATGCTGCAGATTGAACATCGCAAAGATTTCTTCCAAGAGGTATTGGCGATGCTGTTCATTCCCATAGGGCATCATTTGGATACCGGCATCTTCTTGCCGAACATAATGTAATTCAAAGTATGTCCAGAGCTGGAAACCCTCGTGACAATGCTGTTATGGAGAGTTTCTTTGGCCGGTTCAAAGACACACTACGCAGACACTTTTACTTTTCATCACAAAATGATCTGTACGATGTTGTGGCAAAGTGCGTTCATTATTTCAATTACACGAGACCTGTTCGCAAGCTGGGTGGGCTGCCACCTGTTTCTTTCAGACTAAATCTTGCAGCATAATGGGGATTTTGTGTCTACGAAGTCTTGACTATTTCACTTTAGCCGCGGGGTGTATCAATAAAGGCAGCGCAAAGCTGTCGTCTCCTTCAGACATGGAGAAATAAGACATGCCCTCGCCTGCATGAAGGGGGCGCGCGCCTTGCAATACATGTTTGGCAGCAGTTAGGGGGCGCGTCAAGTTTTCTGAGTCAATAAAGCTTTGTGTTTTTTCGCTGAACGCGAGACATTTCGGTGGTCTGCGGTGTATACTAAACAAAACATAACATCGGAAGGAGATTTTTAATTATGGGTTCATTTGTTTCTCTTCATTCTTTACGAGTATCCATCAGGGAGGCGCACCCTGAAATGACACCCCAACAGGTTACTGCCGAAGCTGAGCGTTATTACACCACCGTGGTGAAACCTGTGCTATCTGAGCGTGAGATCATTGCGCTCTTTGAGAACGGCGAATACCGGCACGAGGGGACTCCCCCGCGTCGGCTGCCCCGCTATTCCAATGCAGAGCGGATCCGCCGCAGAGAGGTTTCGAGACTGATTCGTAAAGGAGCGCTGTTTGCAAGCGAATATCTTGATGACCTCTCCAACCGCTATGTATATCGGCTGGACAAAGGCAGACCTGACCCGCGTCCGGGCGGTGATCCCAACCTGACCGAGGCGCAGCGGCAGGAACTGCAGGCGGACGCATGCCAGTTCAGCAGGGGCGGAATGCAGATGTTCTACCGCCCTACCAATATGCACCTGTTCTACAGCCGCCACAACGACAAAGATATCGCTGTTGTCGATAAACTGTTTGATCAGGAGGAGACTCGGCGGCGGCAGGTGAATGACGAAATTGCATTCCTGTTCGATACGAATGAAGGCCACTGGGAGGCCTACTACACTGAGAAGGTCGCGGAGCTGAAAAACACCGTCAGGTATCATGGAATGCAGGATGCCGAGATCAAAGAAGACATCAGAAACAATCTGCGGGAGCGGCGGACGAAGCTGCTGATGGAGCGTATGGATGAAGTCCTTGAACTGGCAGAGCACTTGGACGAGATGAGCGACCCGCGGCTCACTCCTGCCGAACTGGCCGAAAACCTTGTCACGCTTCAGAATATCAATTCTCTCATTTATAATATTGACAATGAATTTCTCATCAAGCCTCAAAGTTATGCGCCGTCACCCGAAGATCGGGAGAAGCTTGAGGAGTGCAGGAAGCTCCAGTCCAAGTTCACATGGGCGGAAGCGCGCATTGCCGTCTGCGCCAGTCCTCTTTATGAGTATCTCGACCCCGAAGCGCTGATGGACTATAGCACGAGAGATGTGATGTTTGATTACGCTGACGTCAGGGAGGGTAATCGGGGGCATAGACATTACGACAAGCTTCGTGCAAAGCACAAGAATTATAAAGCATATGTTAGCTCTGGCGTATCTGACTGCCTGACATGCCTGCTTCAGGACGCAGTCGGCATTACTACAGCCGGCCGCGATGTAGATCTGGAGAATGATTTTGAAAAGCTGGTGACGGACTTCGGCTTTACTCTGGGCGAGAATGGAGCCAAGTGCAGATGCGAGTTTTTCAAGCATGAAGACGGTTCCCGCAGTACAGAGATGGTCGATGGAAATGTACAGGCTCTGATTTCCGGCCGACCTTTGGTGTTTGAGCAGGATGGCCGCACCGCTGTTCTGAGCCTGAAATCTCCCACGAGTGCCGATACCACATGGGATGCCCCCGAGGCCCTGTTCAACTACTCCCTGAAGGCGGAAAACGAGAGGCTGACCAAGGAACTGAAGAAAGCCGATCCTTGGTATAGACGCTGCTCCGACGCATTCCGGAATATGCGCACCTGCTTTGAAAATCTCAGCACTGAATCCAAACTTACTTCCGACTCCGCACATCGGAAACTGGTCAAAATGCAATATACCGAGCTGCTTGCATTGAGCAATGCGTATCTTGCCAACAAGCCGGATAGAGGACACAACCTTCTGGAGCAGAGGCACATCGATATTGCCAACAAGCTCCGGACCTACGCTGCGGCGAAGCTGGAGCAGTTGGATCTGGTCGCGAAGGCACGGCTCGATCTGGATAAATTTCGCGGCTTGAATGCGGATCAGATCAAAAATGCTATTGCCAATAAGAAAAAATACCCTGTGGATATGCAGCGCCGGATGCGTGTGATGGGCTGGCTATTTGATCAGCATAGCAGCTATTATGCAGCCATGAACGGGAATGTAATCCCTGATATCAACGGAGCGATGACCTCGGCGTACAGCCGTTTGAGAGCAAATGAAATCCAGAATCCAGACCATCGGGACAAGAGCACCCTGGTTGAGAACGAAAATGTTCGGGAAAATGTTGCCATTATGGTCGGAACCATGCTCTCATCAGAACTGATCCTGCAGGAACGTTCCCGGTTGGCCGGGCGCGGTATGAAGGAGTATGGCCCTCTGGAGCGCAGCTTCAGAGAGATGAGACTTGGCACCGATGAGATGTTCCAGCGCCTGGGCGAGGCTGCGGTTCGCAGCGTCACGGGCAGAGAACTGAACGCGCTGGACGGCAGTGAGATGATGGATTTCCTGTCTGCCTTTGATGTGAAGACGCTGACTACTGAGCTGGATGAGATTCGCCAGCTGAAGCTGGATACCGCTCAGGAGAGCCTGAAATCCATCTGCGACAAATCCTTTTCTGCCCTGCCGGGGCGAAGCGCGGAGGCCCTTGCGAATTTCAACACAAAATATATCACCAGACCGCTTGAGCAGTTCAGCCGCGATCTGAGCGACGGCACAATGGACATCCCCGACAAGGAGGGGCGCAGCCTGTTGGTTAACTGCGTCATCAGCAGTATGATCCAGTTGGAGGCTATGAGCAGGAATGGGACAAACGCCAACCGCCTTCTCCACTTGGTCGAGGATCCTGCAAGGCTACGTGATCTGCAGTCTATCCTTCTGAGCACGCAAACGTTTCGGGATATGGTGAGCCCAACCCTGAACGAAGATGGCAGACAGATGGATCTTTCCGCCTTGTCTGCCCTGCTTGGTCAGCGTGGCCCCCAGAATTTTGCCAAGGAAATCATGGCGGATCCTACCTTTCAGAAACGTGCTGACAATGTGATGCAGAAGACTCTGAACAATGTCAATCAAAACAAAAAATCATTCCGGCTCGGCGAACCCAAGTAACTCGACACCGGATCAGACGAACTGCCCGGAGGATTTTCTGGAAGCAAGGATTCACTACGGGAATAGTACGTTAAACAATCACACATATTTTAACCGCAAGCAACAACCGGCGGTATTACGGGAGAAGAAGGTATCGTCTGTATCTCGGCATTTGTAGAATCGAGGATTAGGCGATGTTATTCCTAAATATGATGATTTGAGGCTATCCCAAATTACAAAGCTTCGCGCCCCCTGCCATAAGGCGGGGACGCGAAGCTTTTCAGCGCAGGGACTCCTTCCGCCGGTTCGCCTATGTTCTGTAAAAAGAACCCAGCTGTTCCGCACGGTGCCATTTGCGAGCAATTTGCCATTTATCCTTATCATTTTCGTATACGAAACACAAAAAAAGCGGTGGTTCGTCATAGGT
>CAVGIV010000065.1:0-14584 GCA_963629395.1 Paludibacteraceae bacterium
GGCCAAGGCGCGAAGCGCCTCTGGCTAGCCACATCGAGGTTTTCCGAAGGAAAATCGAGATGGGCGCTGAATAGTTACCTTTTTAATATTTTTTTTACCGCTCGGATCCGTACTTTCCGCCTTTTCTGAGACTTTCTCCTGCGATATAATGGCGTAATTACTGTCTGGAGGTGAAGTGATTTTATGCACGAAATCAAACTTCTGGCGGGACAGATCCGTCAGTACAAACGATCCACACTGTTAACTCCGCTGGTCACGCTCCTCGAGGTTCTGATGGAAATACTGATTCCGTTTATCACTGCCTCGTTGATCGACAAGGGCGTCCAGGCCGGCAACATGCAGGAGATCATTCACTATGGTCTTATCATGCTGATCATGGCCTTTGCCAGTCTCCTGTTCGGAATTCTCGGCGGAACCTTTGCCGCAGATGCGTCCTCGGGATTCGCGGCCAACCTGCGGGATGCCATGTATGTGCGGATTCAATCCTATTCCTTTTCCAATATTGATAAGTATTCCACGGCAGGCCTTGTGACCCGTATGACGACGGACGTTACCAACCTGCAGAATGCCTTCATGATGATCATCCGCATTGCGGTCCGGGCACCGTTGATGATGGTCGTGGCGCTGATCATGTGCGTCGTCATAAGCCCGGAAATCAGTCTGATCTTCCTGGCAGCACTGGTTGTTCTGGGCATATTTTTGTTCATACTGATCGGAAAGGCTGCCGGTGCATTCCGGGCTACCTTCCGCAAATACGATGACCTTAATGCCAGCGTGCAGGAGAATGTCTCTGCCATTCGCGTGGTGAAGGCCTTCGTGCGGGAGGATTACGAGAAGACGAAATTTGATAAAGCGGTAGAGGAGCTTTACCGGCTCTTTGTTCGTGCGGAGAAGCTCGTGGTTATGAACTTCCCTGTGATGACGCTGATTGTGGATGCCTGTGTGATCGGTGTGTCGTGGTTCGGCGCGCACCTTATTGTCGGCGGCTCCATGACGACGGGAGAGCTGACCAGTCTGTTCAGCTATATTATGATGGTTTTGTTCAGCCTCATGATGCTGTCGGTGATCTTCGTCATGATCACAATGTCCGCGGCAAGTGCGCACCGTATCTGCGAGGTCCTGGAGGAGACGCCGGATATCACCAATCCGGAGAATCCGGTTATGGAGGTTCCGGACGGAAGCATCCTTATGGAGGATGTGGATTTTGCCTACAATCGCCGGGAGGTCAGCTACGATGAAAACGGCAATGAGGTAATCACAATTCATGATGTGACAAAAGAGAATACAAGCCGCGAGAACCGTACGCTCCATCACATCAATCTGCAGATCCGCTCTGGAGAGACCATCGGCATCATCGGCGGAACCGGCTGCGGCAAATCCACACTGGTCAGCCTGATCTCGCGCCTCTACGACGTGACAAGCGGCCGCGTTCTGGTGGGCGGAATCGATGTAAGAGACTACGATCTGGAGGTGCTGCGCAACAGCGTCTCGGTGGTGCTGCAGAACAATAACCTCTTCTCAGGGACCATTATGGACAACCTGAAATGGGGGAATCCGGAAGCGACGCTGGAGGACTGCAGGGAGGCCTGCCGTCTGGCGTGCGTGGATGACTATATTGAGCGGAAGCCGGACGGCTACAACTCGGAAATCACGCAGGGAGGCACCAACGTATCCGGCGGCCAGAAGCAGCGCCTTTGCATCGCAAGAGCGCTGATGAAGAAGCCCAGGATCCTGATTCTGGATGATTCGACCAGTGCCTGCGACACGGCAACCGATGCCCGAATCCGTGCTGCCTTTGCACAGAAGATTCCGGGGACCACGAAGCTGATCATTGCACAGCGTGTGGCATCGGTGCAGGATGCAGACCGCATTCTGGTATTGGAGGAGGGAACTGTCAGCGGCTTTGGTACGCATGAGGAGCTTCTGGCCTCCAATAAGATTTATCGTGAAATTTATGAATCACAGACACAGGGCGGCGGTGATTTTGACGAGCCGCAAGCGGAGGATACGGTATGCCAGGAATGAGAAATGTCGGAAAGCCGCGCCCGAAGGTGCAGAATCCCGGCGCGTTGTTTATGCGGCTGATGAAGCTGGTGATGAAAAACTACCTGGGGTCATTCATTGTTGTTATTGCCTGCATTCTGGTGGCAGCCTGGGCGACACTGCAGGGGACACTGTTCCAGAAGACACTGATTGACAGCTTTATCCTGCCGATGCTGGCGGATAAGAGCACGGATTTTACTCCGCTTGGAACAGCGCTTTTGAAGCTGGCAGGAATCTATGCCATTGGAATTGTGGCCTCCTATACCTATCAGCGGATCATGATCAGCGTGTCCCAGGGAACGCTGCGGGATCTTCGGAAGGACCTGTTCGCACATATGGAATCCCTTCCGATTCGTTATTTTGACCGGAATGCGCACGGCGACATCATGTCGGTGTACACCAATGACATTGATACGCTGCGCCAGCTCATCAGTCAGAGCATTCCGCAGACGGTGAATTCGCTGGTGACACTGGTCATCACCTTTGTGTCCATGGTGGTGCTGTCCTGGCAGCTGACCATCATCAGTGTATTGATGGTGGCGCTCACGTTGTTCGTGTCCGGAAAGCTGGCCGGAAAGTCCGGTACGTATTTTTCCAGACAGCAGGGTGCGCTTGGCAAGGAGAACGGCTTCATTGAGGAAATGATGAACGGACAGAAGGTGGTGAAGGTGTTCTGCCATGAGGAAAAGTCCATTGCGGATTTCCGCGCACTCAACGAGAACCTTCGCGACAGTGCAAATCTTGCGAACCGCTATGCCTCGATCATGATGCCGGTGAACGGGAACCTCGGCAACATCAGCTATGTGCTCTGCGCAGTAGCGGGGGCGTCCATGGCGCTTTCCGGAGCCGGAACTGTGACGCTTGGTACGCTGGTGTCCTACCTCACTCTGAACAAGAACTTCTCACAGCCGATCACGCAGATTGCGCAGCAGATGAATTCCATTATCATGGCGCTGGCCGGCGCAGAGCGCGTGTTTAAAATGATGGATGAGACGCCGGAGACGGACGAGGGCTACGTAGAACTTGTTCGTGTCAGGGAGAATCCGGAGGGTAGCCTGGAGGAGTGCCAGGAGCGCACGGGCATCTGGGCGTGGAAGCATTATCACAAGGCGGATGGCACCACAACCTATGTGCGCCAGCGCGGCAAGGTGACCATGGAGAATGTAGACTTTGGCTATGATCCGGAGAAGCCGGTGCTCCATGAGATCAATCTGTTCGCCAAGCCCGGACAGAAAATCGCCTTCGTCGGCTCCACCGGTGCCGGCAAGACGACCATTACGAACCTGATCAACCGGTTTTACGACATCCAGGGCGGGAAAATCCGCTACGATGACATCAACATCGACAAGATTAAAAAGGCAGATCTTCGCCATTCGCTGGGAATGGTTCTGCAGGACACGCATCTGTTTACCGGATCGGTCATGGACAACATCCGGTACGGACGTCTGGACGCATCGGATGAGGAGTGCATCCGGGCGGCAAAGCTGGCCAATGCCGATGGATTTATCCGCCGGCTTCCGGATGGGTACGATACGATTCTGCGCAACGACGGCGCCAATCTCTCGCAGGGGCAGCGCCAGCTCCTTGCTATCGCAAGAGCGGCAGTTGCGGATCCGCCGGCACTGATTCTGGACGAGGCAACGTCCTCGATTGATACCAGAACCGAGACCCTTGTGCAGCAGGGGATGGACGCTTTGATGAAGGGCAGAACCACCTTCGTCATTGCACACCGGCTTTCGACGGTGCGCAACAGTGACTGCATTATGGTCCTGGAGCAGGGACGGATTATTGAACGTGGAACGCATGAGCAGCTGATCGAGCAGAAGGGCCGGTATTACCAGCTCTACACGGGGAACCAGATCGGCGCGTGATATTGTTCATTTCACCAACCTACTCGCTGAACGACACAATTAAGGAGATAAATATGGCACTGGATATTGCACAGCAGCTTGTAAAGGAAATGGCGCAGATGCCCAATCATGACGGCAGTAAGGTGCGCCGCGGCCAGATCGAAGCGGCGATCGGGCTGATTGATGAGGGGAACACAATCCCGTTTATTGCCCGCTACCGCAAGGAGGCCACCGGTTCACTGGACGATGAGCAGCTGCGATTTTTGGGGGAGCGACTTGCGGCGCTTCGCAACCTGGAGGACCGAAAGGCGCAGGTGCTGGCGGCGATTAAGGAGCAGGGAGCACTTACACCGGAGCTGACGGCGAAGGTGGAGGAGGCAATGACGCTGGTAGCGGTTGAGGATCTGTACCGCCCGTACAAGCAAAAAAAGACGACAAGAGCCAGTATTGCCAAGGAAAAGGGACTGGAGCCGCTGGCGGACGCCATCATGGCACAGACAATTCACCGGGATCTTCTGGAGGAAGCGGCAGGGTACGCCTGCCCCTCTACGAAGGACCAGGAGTGTCAGGAGAAAAAGACAGCTGGGTCACCGGAGGAAGCGCTGCAGGGTGCATTGGACATTATCGCAGAGCGGATTTCGGACGATGCAGAGCTTCGAACCTGGATCCGGGATATTACCTGGAAAAACGGCCTTTTGAGCGTGACACAGAAAAAGGAATCGGCGGCGAAGAAGGCTGCGCAGGAATCTGCGGAAGGCGAAAAGGGAAGCACTGCCCGGAGTACACGTCCTAACGGTACAGCGGCATTGCACGGGACAAAAGAAGACCGGCGGGCTGTGTATGAAATGTATTTTGATTTCGAGGAAAAGGTCTGCGAGCTTCCGGGACACCGGGTGCTCGCCATCAACCGCGGCGAGAAGGAAAACTATCTGACGGTAAAGCTGACCGCCCCGCAGGAGGATATCCTCGCGCACATCGTGCGCTGGCTCTGCCATGAAGAGGAGCCAAAGGCGGTACCGGCACCGTCGGGAAAGAAAACTGCAGGCAAGGCTGCGAGGCGGGAAGAGGGCGGACTGCGCAATGTGAGCCTGTTCGGCAGCAGTGTGACCATCGATTTCGGTGCGGGAAAGGCCGCTTCTGCAAAGAAAGCAGAGGTAAAACCGCAGAACCGCTCATCGGCGGCGCCTGCGGGAAAGGGGAAGAGAAACCCGTACACGACTCCGGCGCTGGAGAACGCAGCAAAGGACGCCTATGTACGTCTGATCGCACCTGCCATTGAACGAGAGCTTCGAAACCGTCTTACAGAGGAGGCAGAGGACGGAGCTATTATGGTCTTCCGCAAGAATCTGGAGCAGCTCCTGATGCAGCCGCCCATCAGCGGGAAGGTTGTCCTTGGCTGGGATCCGGCCTTCCGTACGGGTTGCAAGATTGCTGTGGTAGATCCTACCGGAAAGGTGCTGGATACAACCGTTGTGTATCCGACCGCGCCGCAGAACAAGGTGGCAGAGGCCAAGGCTGTGATCAAAAAGCTGATCGTCAAGGACCATGTAACACTCATCAGCCTTGGCAACGGAACGGCCAGCCGGGAGTCGGAGCAGGTTATTGCCGAGCTGATTCATGAGCTGGCCAGGGAAAATCCGAAGGCTGCGCCGGTCCAGTACATTGTAGTCAATGAGGCCGGGGCATCTGTGTACAGTGCCAGCAAGCTGGCAACGGAGGAATTCCCGAATTTTGACGTGGGACAACGCTCCGCGACGTCGATGGCAAGACGGCTCCAGGATCCGCTGGCGGAGCTGGTTAAGATTGATCCCAAGGCAGTCGGTGTGGGACAGTACCAGCATGATATGAATCAGAAAAAGCTCGGGGAAGCGCTCGGCGGCGTCGTAGAGGACTGCGTAAACCATGTCGGAGTTGATTTGAACACGGCCTCCTTCTCCCTGCTCTCCTACGTCTCCGGCATCTCGGAGACCGTGGCTAAAAATATTGTCGCCTACCGGGAAGCCAACGGCAGATTCCATAGCCGCCGCGAGCTGTTGAAGGTGTCCAAGCTCGGACCCAAGGCTTTTGAGCAGTGCGCCGGGTTCCTGCGGATCCGCGACGGTAAAGAGCCGCTGGATGCTACGGCTGTGCATCCGGAGAACTATGCAGCGGTAGAAAAGCTCTTAAAGAGCCTGGAGTTGCCGGATACGACGGAAGGGTTCCATGAGGTGAAACGCCGTGTGCCCAAGACGGAATTGGAGAAGACGGCCGGGGAGCTTGGCATCGGCACGATTACGCTGGCGGACATCCTGGATGAGCTGGAAAAGCCCGCAAGAGATCCGCGCGCCGAGATGCCGGCACCGATTCTGCGCTCGGATGTGCTGACGATGGAGGATCTGACACCGGGAATGAAGCTGAAGGGAACAGTACGCAACATTGTGGACTTCGGCGCGTTTGTGGACATTGGCGTACATCAGGATGGTCTGGTGCACATCTCCAGAATCTGCAGCCGCTACATCAAGCATCCGCTGGAGGCAGTCAGCGTAGGTGATGTAGTGGATGTCACCGTCGTAGAGGTGGACGCAGCCAGAAAGAGAATTGCACTGTCTATGGTAGAGTAAGAAAACACCGATTAAATCAGCATTTCCTAAAAGCGTGACAGTAAAAAGCCCCCGCATGGCAATTGCAAAATTGCTGTGCGGGGGCTTTGACAAGAATAAAGCCGGTTAGAGCGGCGCCTTGTGATAGTCAATCTGGTGGTCCCTGCAGTAGCTTATGACCGCGTTGTCCTGCGTGTCCCCTGCAGTATAGATGGCGCTTAACTGATCAAGCCGGCAGAAGGTGTACAGTGATTTGCTGCCGAACTTTGTGCTGTCTGCGAGCAGTATAATCTCGCGGCTGCGGCTGATGGCGGAGCACTTGATGGTATATTCCTCTGCCGTTGTATCGGTGAGACCATCCTCTACCGTAACTCCGCTGGTGGTGACAAAGGCCTTGTCGATATTGTATTTCTTCAGCGCTTCGCTGGTCTCTGTTCCGACGAAGGCCATGGCATTGCGGCTAAGCCGTCCCGGAAGGAGAATCAAGGTCACCTGCTCCAGCGGCGCAGCAGCATTTGCCACCGGAAGACTGTTGGTGATGACCGTACAGGGCGTGGACCCGATATAGGAAAGAATGTTGGTACAGGTGGTACCTGTGTCGATGAAAATAATGTCACCCGGAGAGACGGAGGCGGCTGCCATACGGCAGATCGCCTCTTTTTCATGGGAGAAGGCGCCGGTTCTCTTGGAATAGCCCTTCAGGGGATAGATCAGCTCCGGCAGCGGCGCGGCAGGAGGCTCAGCTGCTAGTGCCCTGGCTCCGCCGTATACCTTTTCTACCCTTCCGCCGGATGCAATGAGCTCATTCAGATCCCGGCGGGCAGTCGTGACGGAGATGGAATACTCCCGGCAGATATCCTCCAGCGTAACTGCCTGGTGCTGCAGGATGAATTCTTCTAGTTGTTGTAAACGTTTGGCTTTCATAGTTGTATACCATTCAGATGAACTGCAGTCCGTTAGTGCAGAAATCGAAGCCTTAAGATTGAATCTTATCTCACGGAGCATGCAATGTAGGGATGACCTCGCTATCACAAGAGTAACGAATTATTGATATAAAATCAACACTTAATCAAAATATGATCAAATACCGGAGCTGGAAGAAAACCTCGTAGGTCCTGCGGACGGGAAATGAAATGGTGCGATTTTATGACGAGCAGATGGATTCTCATGAAGAGAGCGGATTCACCAGCCCGACAGGAGCGCAACTGTTTGAGTCCAAGACACGGGTCTTCCGAAGGAAGGCCCGTGGACGGACGAGCGCATTTGGAATTGTCTGATGGCAATTCCTTCTGCTTGGAGTGCAGCGCCTAAGGTGCTGCACTCCTGCATCGGAGAAACCGCATACGCGGATTTCTCCTTGCATTGCGCGAATCGGGCGTTTGGTGAAGGAGTGAGCTTCATAGAGAATCCCTGCGAGGAAAACATGAGCACCATTCATTCCCGGCACAGGACCGGGGATAAACAGACTGCAATCCTCTAAAACTTCACCTTGACATTACCGCCACATGGCCACATAATGCAAACAAACAGTGCAAAAAGTGGTCAGAAAATGATCATACACATGCAAGAAGCAATGGCCGGATACGAATCAGAGCAAATCAGTGCATTTGTACGGCTACAGCAGAATGGAGAAGGAAATGGACAAGCTGAATTATGAGGTATTGAAGAAATCAGGTTACGACGGATACATTCTGGATAAGGGCGCAGCGCCTGTGAAGGTGCTGCAGTTCGGCGAAGGAAACTTCCTTCGCGCATTCGTGGATTACTGGTTCGACATGGCCAATGAAAAGGCAGACTGGAACGGCAAGATTGCGCTGGCACAGCCGATTGCCCAGGGCCTGACGCAGTATATCAATGAGCAGGAGGGACTTTATACCCTGTACCTCCGCGGCTCTGAGAACGGAGAAAAGGTGGATCGGAAGAGAGTCATCTCCTCTGTGGACGCCTGCTACAATCCCTACGATGCCAAGGACTGGGATGAGATTCGCCGCATTGCATGCTCGGATGAGCTGGAGTATATGGCATCGAACACAACAGAGGCAGGCATTACCTACGATCCGTCCTGCACGCCCGATCAGCTTCCGCCTGCAAGCTTCCCGGCAAAGGTTGCCGTGCTCCTCTATGAGCGCTTCAAGGCCGGCAAGCCCGGGATTGTTTTCCTTTCCTGTGAGCTGATCGACGCCAACGGACAGGAGCTGAAAAAGGACGTTCTCCGGCACGCAGACGACTGGGGCTACGGCGAGGATTTTAAGAGCTATATTGAGAAGGATTGCCTGTTCTGCTCCACACTGGTGGACCGCATTGTACCCGGACGTATCCGCGATGCAGCAGAGAATGCGGCAATGGACGAGGCAAACGGCTATGAGGACGGACTTAAGGATGTCGGAGAGGTCTTCGGTGTCTGGTACATTGAGGGGCCGCAGTGGCTGGAGGATAAGCTCCCCTTTAAGAAGGCCGGCGTAAATGTACATGTGGTTCCGGAGGTTGCACCGTATAAAAAGCGCAAGGTGAGAATCCTGAATGGTGCGCATACCGGCTTTGTTCTGGGGGCCTATCTTGCTGGCAAGGAGATTGTCCGTGACTGCATGCAGGACGAGACGATTCACGGCTTTATGAACAAGCTCCTCTTTGATGAGGTAATTCCGATCCTGCCGCTGGATAAGGCAGACTGTGAGAACTTCGCAGCGGCGGTAACCGACCGTTTCAACAACCCCTTTGTGGATCATCAGCTGATGAGCATTTCCCTGAATTCCACCTCCAAGTGGAAGGCAAGAGATCTGCCGTCTCTTCTGGAATACAACGAGAAGTTCGGCAAGCTCCCGGAGGCTCTGTGCATGGGCTTTGCGGCATACATCGCATTCTACAGCAATGACCTTGTCCGCCGTGAGGAGGATGCACTGGTGGCCAAGCGCCCCGCCGGCAACGAGTACCGGATTCAGGACGATGACTGGGCACTTGACTTTTACTGGGATCACAAGGGCGAGGATGCCAAGACATTGGTTCATGAGGTGCTTTCCAACCTGCAGATGTGGGATCAGGATCTGACGAAGATCCCTGGCCTTGAGGAGATGGTGGCTGCGGATCTTACGCTTATCCGTACCCAGGGAGCAGAGGCTGCATACGCATCGGTCCTTTAAAACCCGATGGATTTGCCTGCAGGCAGAAGGCGGGGACGCTGCATAGGACGGATGCGGAACCGCTTCGCCTGCAGGAATGGAGACTACTATGAAATACATACACATTCATCCCCGGGATAATGTTGTGGTTGCATTGGAAGACATGCAGCAGGGGCAAAATATTGCCGCAGCCGGCCAAAGCGCCTTGCTGCGGGAGCCTGTGGCCAGAGGACATAAGGCGGCTCTTTGTGACATTCCAAAGGGAAGTCCTGTGATCAAATACGGGAACACCATTGCACTGGCGACGGCGGATATACCGGCCGGCTCTTGGGTCCATACGCACAATGTGCAGACAGAGCTTTCGGAGGGCATGGAGTATCACTACGATCACAAGGTATATGCGCTTCCCGAGGTGGAGCAGAAGACGTTCCTTGGCTATAAGAGAAGGGACGGCCGCGTCGGCATTCGCAATGAGCTCTGGATTCTGCCCATAGTCGGCTGTGTCAACGGCGTAGCCAAGCAGCTGGTAGAGGACAATCAGGACCTTTGCCAGGGACTGGACGGGTTGTTCTACTATCCGCATCCCTTTGGCTGCTCCCAGCTGGGGGACGATCTGGCAACGACGAAAAAGCTGCTGGCCGCTCTTGCGCATCACCCCAATGCCGGCGGCGTTTTATGTCTGGGACTTGGCTGCGAGAATCTTCAGCTGGATATGTTTAAGGAAGCGCTCGGCGACTATGATGAGGAACGAGTGAAGTTCCTGATCTGTCAGGATGTGGAGGATGAGCTGGAGGAAGGAAGGCGCCTTTTGCAGGAGCTTTCCACCTATGCGGGAGCGTTTCAACGGGAGCCGGTTCCTGCCTCGGAGCTGGTAGTCGGCATGAAGTGCGGCGGATCGGACGGACTGTCCGGAATCACTGCCAATCCTGCCGTAGGACGGTTCTCAGACCGGCTGATCGCGCTGGGCGGCTCGACGGTGCTGACCGAGGTTCCGGAAATGTTCGGCGCGGAGAATATTTTGTTTTCCCGCTGTCAGGACGAGGCAACCTATGAAAAGGCTGTGAAGATGGTCAATGATTTTAAAAAGTATTTCACGGACCATGGACAGGTGGTATACGAGAATCCTTCGCCCGGCAACAAAAAGGGCGGCATTACAACGCTGGAGGACAAATCCTGCGGATGCGTCCAGAAGGGCGGAAGTGCACAGATCGTGGATGTGCTGGGCTACGCAGAGCCGGTGACGAAAAAGGGACTGAATCTTCTATCCGGTCCCGGCAATGACCTGGTCAGCGCTACGGACCTTACGGCAGCGGGTGCACATCTGATCCTGTTCACCACCGGCCGCGGAACGCCCTTCGGTGCACCGGCGCCCACGGTGAAGATTGCAACCAACACGGCACTTGCTCAGAAAAAGAAGGATTGGATCGATTTTAATGCCGGCACAGTGGCAGAGGGGAAAGAGACACTGGATGAGGCAGGAGAGCGCCTTCTGGATTATGTGCTGTCCGTTGCCTCCGGAGAGCAGACGCTGGCTGAGAAGCACGGCTGCCGCGAGATCTCCATCTTTAAGGATGGGGTTGTGCTGTAAGCCCGCTTACAACAGAAAAAGTTCTGCGTTATCAGCCGGTTATTTTCCAAACGATGCACTGGTTCTGGAACATAATGTGCAGACAGTTAAACACAAGAAACAGGGTTTTCAATGTCCGAAACTTCTCCTACAATGATGGGAGAGGCTTCGGACATTTGATTGTTACAGACAGGAACGAGTATGACATATAGCTTTTTTGCAACGGTTTCGCGGATGAAGTACATTCGGCGCTGGGCGCTGATGCGCAGCACGAGGGAGGAGAATCTTTCGGAGCATTCTCTGGAGGTGGCGATGATCGCACACGCCTTGTGCGTGATCGGCAATGTTCGCTACGGCAAGAGCCTGGACAGTGAACGGGCAGCGCTGATCGGTTTGTACCATGACGCGCCGGAGATCATCACGGGCGATATGCCGACACCGGTGAAATATGGAAATGCAGCCATCCGGGATGCCTATCGTGACGTAGAGAAAGAGGCAGAGCGCCTGCTGCTGGGGCGGCTTCCTGCAGATCTTCGTGAGGCGTATGAGGAGATTCTGGAGGCCGGAGCGGATAAAAGCGAGAACGAAGCATATCTGCGCAGGCTTGTAAAGGCGGCGGATAAGCTATCGGCGCTGATCAAGTGCATTGAGGAGGAGGGCTCCGGCAACCAGGAGTTTCGAAGCGCCAGGGTGACCACCGAGAAGGCGTTGGAGAAAATGGCAGCAGAGCTTCCGGAGGTTGCTGATTTTCAAAAGGACTTTCTTCCGGCCTACGGCAAGACGCTGGATGAGCTGACGGAGGAGCCTTCATGAGCGGCCGGGAAACGATCAGAGGACGAGTTGACTGCACAAGAGTCCTCCTGGCGGCAGCCGGAGCGGCGGCCCTGCTGGCCTTTGCGAATGCAGTTCCTGTCCGGGCACAGGTGACGCTCATGGAGGACGGTACACTCTTTGACCCGGAATGGTTCCGGTCGCAGTATCCCACCGTGCAGGGCGCAATGAAGCTGGCCTCTGCGGAGGCGGATGAGGAGGATGATTTGACTGATTCCTCCGGGGAAGAGGCAGCTGCAGCTGCAAATTCAGAAGGCGAAAAAGTTGGCGGCACATCAGAAAGAGCGCTGCGCATGCAGGAGGCGGCTGGGAGAGATACAGCCGCTGCGACCGACGACGATGACTCAGGAAATGCAAAAAGCACGGCGGTATCCGCAGAAAGCAGGAAATCAGAACAGGATGAGCCCGCAGCGGAATACGAGACGGTGGAGACGCAGAGCCTTTCCGTGGCGGAGCTGTACCGGCTGTACCAGCTCTATGGGCAGCGGGACGGACTTTCTCCCTATGACGAGAGCAGCGTTAACAAAACGCTCCTGCGGGAGATGAAGAAATCATCGGCGGCGGTCATCCGCAAGAAAACCGGGAAGCTGGGACCGTCCTATGCGGTGATCTCATCAAAGATCTATGACACAGACAGCGTCCGCATCTGGGCCACGGAATATCTTATTTCGGATCAGACGAATGAGAAGCTGACGGATATCCTGGAGGAGCTGGAGAGCAAGGGGTACGAAATCGGGTTCGTCTTGGTCGACATTCAGACCGGAGATGCCATTTCCTACCATGCCGGTGCGAGGATTTACAGTGCCAGCGTCATAAAGGCTCCTTATATTTTCAGCCTTTTGGAAAACAACATTGCCCCCACCAATGACATGTACCTTACGGGACATCTTTCGGATAATGATGCGTATCAGCGGATCCGCAGGTCTTACGGGAACGATGTTTTTACCAAATGGATTGAGGGCACCGGAATTCCGAAGGTGCAGAGCCTTACCCGCTACATTATGACAACGCCTCTGGATCTGTGCCGCATGTTTTACAAGGGAACGGCACTTCTTCTGGGAGATGAGGAATATTCGGAATGGGCGAGGAATACCTTCACGGACAGCCTGAATTCAGCAGTGGCGCTGACCGTTGGAACGCTGGATGATAAGACGGTGTACAGCAAGGCCGGATGGATTGCCTCCGATTATGACGACACGGACAATTGCTATACAAACGGTGCCGTTGTGGACGGAACGTATCCGTATGTTGTAGCAATCATGTGCAGCTCACCGGGGTACATCGGCCTGGAATATGCCAAGGACCTGATGCCGATTCTGGATGAAATTCATGATGAAATGGTCGATCCGAAGAAGACGGACAGTAATACGGCAACGGCGTCGGAGATTACGGATTTTGCCAGAGATGCGCAGAGCTCTGCGCAGGGATGACCTGACGATTAGAAAGGAGTTGCGGATATGAAGAACATAACATTGGGAAGTACAGGGATCTGTGTTCCGCAGAACGGTTTTGGCGCTCTTCCGGTGCAGCGCAGGAATCTGGAGGATGCGGTGAAGCTTCTGCAGCGCGCCTACGAAGGCGGCATGCGCTATTATGATACGGCAAGAGCCTATTCCGACAGTGAGGAAAAGCTCGGTCTTGCCTTCGGGAGCGGCCGTGTTCCGAGAGAAGAGATTTACATTGCGACCAAGACGGCGGCCAAGACGCCGGAGGGCTTCTGGAAGGATCTGGAAACCTCCCTGCGCCTTCTGCAGACCGACTATATCGATGTTTACCAGTTCCACCAGATGGATGTCTGTTGGAGGCCGGGCGATGGGAGCGGCATGTATGAATGCATGCAGGAGGCGAAGGCACAGGGTAAAATAAAGCATATCGGCGCGACCAGCCATAAGATTCGCATCGCCTGTGAGCTGGCTTCCTCGGATTTGTATGAGACGGTGCAGTTCCCGTTTTCGTATCTGGCGGGTGATCTGGAGCTGGAGCTTTTGGAGCTGTGCCGGCAGCATAACGTAGGCTTTATTGCGATGAAGGGATTGGCAGGAGGACTGATCAACCGTTCGGAAGCGGCCATGGCATTCATGCAGCAGTTTGACAATGTATTGCCCATCTGGGGAATTCAGAAGGAAAGTGAGCTGGAGGAGTGGCTTTCCTACATGGAGAACACACCGGCCATGACGCCGGAGCTTACGGCATACATTGAAAAGGAGAAGACAGAGCTCTCCGGTGATTTCTGCCGCGGCTGCGGCTACTGCATGCCCTGTCCTGCCGGCATTCAGATCAATCAGTGTGCGCGCATCAGTCTGATGCTAAGGAGAGCTCCGTCTGCCGGCTGGCTTACGGAGTACTGGCAGAATGAAATGAAGAAGATTGAGGGATGTCTGAACTGCCGGCAGTGCACGGCGAAATGTCCGTATGAGCTGCAGACACCGGAGCTCTTAAAGAAGAACTATGAGGACTATTGGAGGTTTCTGGAGGCTTCCGGGAGCGAAGGCTAGTACATCGTTTGCGCGAGCAAGCTCGCACTGACGCACAGCCGCTGTCCGGGATTTTTACAGAAAATGGTTGGGGAGATTGGATGTAACGGGGCAAAAGAAATGG
>CAVGIV010000066.1:0-13998 GCA_963629395.1 Paludibacteraceae bacterium
GCGCTTCGCGCCTTGGCCACCTGCCAATTTCAATCGTGAATTTGCCTGCAAGCAGCGGGTTCACGTTGAAATATGGCAGGTGCTAAAACCACCATGCCTGCTCGCGCAGGCACCACAAATATCAGGTAACTATTTAGCGCCCATCTCGATTTTCCTTCGGAAAACCTCGATGTGGCTGGCCAGAGGCGCTTCGCGCCTTGGCCGCCTGCCAATTTCAATCGTGAATTTGCCTGCAAGCAGTCAATTCACGTTGAAATGTGGCAGGTGCTGAACAGATACAAAAAAGGATGCAGTGAATACTGCATCCTTTGGAAGGTTGTATCTTGTACGCCAGTCAGCGACGGGTCCTGGCGGAGGTGTCCGATCTGGGGACGCCACGCTGACTTCGTCAGCTTCGAGATGGCCTTACGGCCACTCGGCAAAAGATGGCTCCGTCCTCGGACCTAGCGGTGCTAAGCTCGCACAAGACGCTCGCAAGCACCGAGGCCTCGCAAGGCCCCTGATCCGGACATCCATCCGCCACCCTGTCGCTGGCTGGCGCGTAACTTTCCTGGCGCCCTACAGGATTACTTCGTCACATCCGAGCCAAAGTACTTCTCTGAGAGCTCCGCCAGGGTTCCATCCTCCTTCAGCTCCTGGATGGCTGCATTCACCGCCTCTTCAAAGGAAGCGGTTTCCTCGCCCTTGCGGATCGGAATAGCCACGTGGCTTGCCTCCTCGGTCGTTGCAACAATCTTAATGGCAGCATCCGGCTGCTGGTTCAGATAATCGTAAATCGATACATCCGCATTCAGGGTCGCATCGGCCCGGCCGTCAATGACGTTCTGGATGGTATCGTTCAGCGTCGACACACCGGCTGCGCTGGCGCCGTAGCTCTCTGCCAGCTCCATATAGGTGGAGCCGATGGAGTTCACCGTCTTCTTGCCCGCAAGGTCATCAAAGCTCTTGATGTCCTCATTGTCTGCGCGCACCACAAGAGCCGTATGAATGTACGCATAGGGCTCCGAGAAATCATACTTCTCCGATCGCTCGTCCGTAACCTCTACGCCATTGACCACGATGTCATAGCGGCCATCATCGAGTCCTGCGAACAGTGATTCCCAGGGAGCTTCTACGATCTCTACCTCAACGCCGAGCTTCTCACCGATGGCTCTTGCCGTATCTGCATCAAATCCAATGACCTCATCCGTCTCCGTGTCATGATAGGACCAGGGCGCCCAGTCGCCTTCCATTCCGGCCACCAGCTTTCCCTTCTCCAGCACATCCTTCAAGAGGCCGTCCGCGTCAGTATAGCTCATTGCCGCATCAATCTCCTCTGTCTCCTCTTCGGCTGCCTCTGTCGTTGTCTGCGTATCCTCTGCAGCCGTGTCCGTCTCTGCCGAGGTCTGTGCCGCTGCATCTGTTGTATCGGATGTACTGCTGCAGCCTGCCAGTGATGCCATCGCAAACGCAGCAGCCATTGTCATAATCATTTTCTTTTTCATAATCGTCCTCCGTGTTGCCTACTGTTTCAGTATGATTGATATGTTGTAACTATTCAGAGCCAAGCAAAATTTCACAAATCAGACGTGAAATGCTTGCATTTCTAAGGCTGATTTTGAAATTTTATTTGGCGAGAACGCCACATGAGCAAAAGGAAAGCTGCGTAGCAGCGATTTTGCGAATGGGCTCTGAATAGTTACGATGTGTTACATATGTAGCAAATCCGCTTCGCTCCGTCAAGATTATGCCGCTGCAAAGACATTATGATGTTGTGGTCAAACTCCTCACGAGAGCTTACTCTCGTGAGGAGTCTTGGACCTTTTGATACTATCTGCCCCTTGAGGACCTGCCGGAGATCAGCTCCTCCAGAAACTTCTGATACCACTGCGTCAGCTGACAAATGTCATAGCCTGCTGCCGCCATGCGCTCTCTCTGGCAGCGGCGTCTTCCTGCTCTTTCCTGCGGCGTCTCATCGCCCGCAGCGGCAAGCTCCGCCGCCTCTTTGGCCCACACAGCCGCCGGCTCCTCAATGGACCTTGGACGGACAATCCCTTCCGTCACAATGACGTCCTTTGTGATGGTATCCGCAATCATGGCAGGAAGTCCTGCTGCCTGCGCCTCGATCAGAGTCAGCGGAAGCCCCTCAAATCTGGAGGGGAAAATCAATACGTCCATGCAGGACATAAAATCCGCCGCATCCTTCCGTATGCCGGTAAGGATCACCTTCCCGTCCAGCTGCAGCGCATGGATCTTCTCTTCAATCTCCGGCCGCAGATCTCCGTCGCCCAGGCACAGGCACCGCGCCTCTGGATCGATTTTCAGAATCTCCGCATAGATGTCCAGAAGGTAGAGGTGATTTTTGGACGCAATGAAGTTGGCGATATTGCCGTATACATGCCGACCCTCCAGTCCGAACTCTTTCCGGATTCTGCGCTCTTTTTCTTCCTGATATGCAAAGCTCTCCAGATCGATGGCGTTGTGCACAATCTCAAAGCTCTGACTGCCGAACATCCAGTGTCCGGCCTTCTCTGAGCAGGCAAGGCGCACATCCGCCGCCCGCCGAAGGAGTATACGCCCCAGTACATGCAGAAGTCGCTGCGGATCCGTCTCATTGTGAGAGTGGCACACGGTTACCGCCCCGGCACGCTTGGCCGCCAGCAGCTGCGGAGCTACCAGCGCATTGGCCGTATGCCGGATCACCACCGGATACGAATTCTCCCTGACAAGACGGGCAATCTCGCGAAGATTCTGTACCGGCTTCTTCGTAAGACGGGGAAGCAGATAAACCCGGCCGCCCATCGCCTCAATCTCGCTGCACAGGTCATTTTCACTTCGCTGATGCACAACAAAATCGAACTGAATCCGGCTTCGATCCATCTGCCGGTACAGATTCATAATAAAATTCTCCATTCCTCCCGGGACCATCGCTCCCACGATATGAAGAATTCGAACCGGCTCACTCATCGCTGCTCGTACCTTCCTCTATGCATATCACGATCCTGCTCTCCTGCAGCGGCTCATCGCCGCCCCTGGCATACAGCGCGTAGCAGGCCTCCAGCTCCAGTCTGTCTTCGCCCTCCTGCAGGGAAACGCTCCTTGTCAGCGTCTCGAATTCCAACGTACCGGCTGCCGTAGCATAGCTGGTAGCGATCCGTTTCCCTTCCGTGAGCGCCAGTGATGAGGTAATCGCTCCTTTTTTGCTCACTGCAAGGCCGTCTCCGCTCATCTTCAGGAGCCCCTTTACCGTGCCCTCCGGCAAATTTTCCTCATAAGAAACAAAATGGTGCCCGCTGCGGAAGATATACTTCCCGCGGGCACTTGTCACCAACGGCTCCTGCCAGACGCCGTCCTGCATATGAAAGCCCTGAATCGTCAGTGCAACTTCCTTCGTCATTGATTACAGTCTCCAATAATCCCACTCCGGTGCGGCAAAGCTCTCCTTGTCATAGATGCCCTTGAGGTCCATGAAGACCTTCGTCGCATGCTCCGAATTGTAGAAGGAAGCGATATCCTCCGGTGTATAGCTCTCAAATTCTGTGTGCTTAACTGCCATCAGCACCGCATCCATATTGCGAACATCGTCCATGGTCTGGAAGCGAATGCCGTACAGGCGCTCCGCCTCCTGCGCATCCGCCTGCGGGTCCACCACGACCGGCGTAATCCCGTATTCCTCCAGCTCCCGATAAATATCGATCACCTTGGTGTTGCGGGTATCCGGACAATTCTCCTTGAACGTAAAGCCAAGGATCGCCACTCTGGCGTTCTTCACCGGAAGATCGTTGCGGATCAGAAGCTTTACAAGGCTCTCGGCGCAGTACTTGCCCATATCATCGTTGATGCGCCGGCCGGACAGAATGATCTGCGAATGATAGCCGAACTGCTCCGCACGGTAGGTCAGATAATACGGATCAATGCCGATGCAGTGTCCGCCCACCAGCCCCGGACGGAAATTCAGGAAATTCCACTTGGTCCCGGCCGCCTCGAGCACAGCCTTGGTATCAATCCCCATCTTGTGGAAGATCATCGACAGCTCGTTCATGAATGCAATATTGATATCCCGCTGGCTGTTCTCAATAACCTTCGCAGCCTCCGCCACCTGAATGGATTCCGCCCGGTGCACGCCGGCATCCACCACCAGCTCATATACTCTGGCAATGATATCCAGGGACTCTGCATCCATACCGGATACAATCTTCTTGATGGTATTGAGGCGGTGCACCTTGTCTCCGGGATTGATGCGCTCCGGAGAGTAGCCGATCTTCCAGTCCACACCGCAGGTAAGGCCGGATTCCTTCTCGATGATCGGAATGCAGGTCTCCTCCGTCACGCCCGGATATACCGTCGATTCGAAAACAACGATGCTCCCCTTTGTCAGATTCTGTCCGACAAAACGGCTCGCGCCCTCCACCGGTGTCAGATCCGGCGTGTGGTCTGCATTGACCGGCGTCGGTACCGCGACGATGATAAATTTTGCATCCCGAAGGCTCGTCGGATCCGCGGTAAACTCTACCGTCGTCTCCTTCACCGCCTGATCACCGACCTCATTGGTCGGGTCGACGCCGCTTTTGTACTTCTCAATCTTCTCCTTATTGAAATCAAAGCCGATGACATTGATCTTCTTCGCAAAGGCAACGGCGATGGGCATGCCGACGTATCCAAGTCCCACCAGTGCCAGCTTCTCTTCCTTCGCTACCAGCTTTTCATATAAATCCATCATATTCTCCAATCCCGATGCGGCACACCGGCCGCAGTTACGCTGTATTGGCTTTCCGCCGGTGACAGCGAGCACCCTCCCAATCAGCAGCTACTTTGCACTCTCCTAACTGTAACACCAAATCCCGCTGTTATCCAGAGGCACAGCGATTACCGGCGACGGGCTGCACCCCGTCACTCCAGAATCTCCAGGAGGTCCTCCCGGGAGAAGCTCGCGCTGCCGACGCCCTCGCCGCCCAGAATATCACTGGCCAGCTGCGCCTTCTGCTTTTGCAGCTCGATGATCTTCTCCTCAATGGTTCCCTTGGCCACGAGCTTGTACACCGTCACGACGTTCTTCTGCCCGATCCGGTGCGCGCGGTCGCTGGCCTGATCCTCTGCTGCCGTGTTCCACCAGGGATCATAGTGAATGACGCTGTCGGCGCCCACAAGATTAAGGCCCGTTCCGCCTGCCTTCAGCGAGATCAGGAAGACCGGCACATCATTTTGATTAAATGCCTTTACCAGCTCCAGCCGCTCCTCCTTGGCCGTGCTGCCGGTGATCATGTAATAAGGGATGTGCTCCTCCTCCAGGCGGTGCTGCAGGATCTCCAGCATGGATGTGAACTGGGAGAACAGCAGCGTTTTATGTCCGCCGTCCATGAGGCTGTGCAGCAGCTCCATGCACAGATCCGTCTTGGCCGATTCGCCGTCATAGTTGGTGTAGCACAGCGACGGATCGCAGCACAGCTGGCGGATTCGCATCAGCTCCGCCAGAATTTCAATCTTCCCTCTGCGGAAGTCATTCTCATCCTGCTGCTCCAGATTCTTGCGGATCCGCATCACCTGCGCATCATAGAGCTTCTGCTGCTTGCCGCTCATGCCGGCAAAGCGGACCTCCTCCAGCTTATCCGGAAGATCCTTTAGAACATCCTTTTTGTTCCGGCGCAGGATAAACGGTGCAATCATCCGGTGGAGACGCTCCAGCGCCTCCTGGTTCTCATTTTTTACAATGGGAACCTCCATCTGCACACGGAAATTCTCATAGGCAAAAAGGAACCCGGGCATCAGATAGTCGAAGATGGACCACAGCTCGGAAAGGCGGTTTTCAATGGGAGTTCCCGTCAGTGCAAGCTTTGTAATCGCCTGTACCAGCTTCACGGACTTCGCCGCCGCTGTCGTATGCGTCTTGATGTACTGCGCCTCATCGATGATCTCGAAGCGGAACTGGTGGCCGTCATACTCTGCAATGTCGCGTTTTAAAAGGTCATAAGAGGTGATCAGCAGATCCATCTCCTCGGCATGCGCAATGATTCCTGCACGGGCTGCAGCATTTCCTGCCACTGCCGCTGCCTTGAGCGACGGCGCAAAGCGGTGCGCCTCCTCCAGCCAGTTGTAGACCAGCGATGCCGGACAGATGACAAGTGCTGTTCTCGCCCTTCCCTCAATGCCGGCCTCCTCCCTGCGAACGGCCTCCAGCATCGTCAGCACCTGCAGGGTTTTGCCCAGGCCCATCTCATCGGCAAGAATTCCGCCGAAGCCGTAGTGGTCCAGGGTGCGAAGCCACCGGTATCCCTCCTTCTGGTAGGGGCGGAGTGTTTTTTTCAGATGAGCGGGAATCTCATAATCCGAATCCGCCACCGTCTTGAAGCCCTTGATCAGCTCCTTGAAATGCCGATCCCTGTCCGAATAGAGTCCCTCCTGGTTCTCGAGCATTTTATCCAGATACAGTGCGCGGTAAGCCGGGAGGTGCATCTTGCCCTTGGTGATTTCCTTCACCGACAGATGCAGATCCTCCATCAGCTGCAGGAGCTGACGAATGGATTCATTGTCCTCGAGCTTTAGAAAATCACCGTTCTTCAGGACAACAAATCGGCGCTTTTTCTGATACTGGTACAGGACATCCAGCATCTCATCCTCGGAAAGCTCCCTTGCCGTGACCGAAAGATCCAGAAGGTTGTTCTCCATGGAAACGCCCATATCAAAGCTGACATGGCGCCGCAGTCCCAGTCTCCGAAAGCGCTCTGTCATACGAATCTGGCAAAGCGGAAGCTCTCCCAGCTCATCCAGGCCATGCTCCAGAAGGTCAAAGACCTGCTCCGCGCTCTTATCCACAAAGAAAAGCTTCAGCGAGTGATCAAACTTCGGAAAATACTTCAGGATCGTCAGCACGATCAGCCGCTCGGCCTGCTCGTCACGGTACTTCTCATAGTATGGCCGCATCTCGCCGTCGGCCACGTCGCTGACAGAGAAAATCTCTGCTCCGTACGCTGCCTCTGCGCGGCACAGAATAGAGCCGCTCTCCAGATCCAGATAAATGGTAAAGGACGGCTCCGGCGGCAGATAAGCGAAGATCCGCTCCGTTCCCGTCTCCGTAACGTTCGCGATCTGCCGCAGCTGCGGCAGTGACTTGTGGTAGAAATCCGCCAGCTTGTACCTCCCCACGCGAAGGCACACCTCATCGCTGCCGCCGGCCGTCTCCAGAACCGGCTGAATGCGTGCCAGCTCCTCCTGGTTCATGCAGTTAAGATGGGTTCCCTCTATCCAGCAGCCGCTGCGGACTCCCTTATAGATTTTCGGTATGCTTCCCTCTACTACAACGCCTTCGAAGGACTCCTGTTTTGCATCGGTATCCGGCCGAATGGTAAGCGACGGAACGAAGGCCTTGTCGCGAAGCGTCAGATACTCCTTCCCGCGGTAATCCCACAGACGGTAGTTGACCTCCAGTGTCCGCCCCTTCGACATCTCCAGGAAGCTGTCCAGACGCCTTCCGTCCAGTTCCAGACTATCCGACAAATCCGGCACGACGCGGCCGCTAAAATACCGTGAAAGCCTGGTCTGTTCCTCCTTGAACTCCTCCGCAAAAAAACGATACCAGCTCTTCGAATCCCCGGTCAGATCATTTTCCGACAAAAGGAGCGTGGTCTTGGCGGAAAACACCATTTTCCGTCCCTGCTGCATATTGGTATAAAATTCACGCAGGTTTTTGACCTTATACAGTCTTCCGGTTCCTACACGAAAACATAAATGAAGGCACCCATCATCTCGAACCTCCAGAAACGGCTCCAGATTCAGTGCCTCGTGCGCCAGGCCCTCCTTTGCGTCATAGACAACGCCGGCCTGTGTCCCCAGTGCCTGCATCAGGTGCTGAGCACCGGAGGTGGTCGTATCAATGTCCGTATGCGACTTCAGATATTCCTCCAGCAAAAGAATTCCTGCCATCGCATGCTCGCACACGCTGAGCTTATCTCCGACCCGATTTCCGCAGCTGCATCCCCAGTTGCCGCAGCGCGACCACAAAAGCTCATCCTGGCCAAGGCACATGTCCACGCGAAAGGAGGGCATGAAAAAGGAATGCCGGGCATCACTCTCACAGGTGAGCGCCAGACTTCCAACGATCTGCTCCGGATCGTAGCCGTCCGACTCCACCTTATACTGCTCCTTGAAGGGAGCCACTTCGAATCGGGCGATATGAGCCTTTTCCTTCTTTACAAGGCTCCTGGCCTTGCGAAGCATCTCCGGTGTGATGAACAGACTCTCCTTAATCCGGTCCATGTGAAAAAAGCTGTACTCCGAGAGATCCTGCAGATCTGCCGACGCCTGCCTAGACTCCTCTGCCGCCTCTTTCTGCTCCCTCCGGCGATCCCCCAAAAGGGCCTGCAGCTCCGGACTGACCTTGCCAAGATCCGGGACGGCAGTGGTGCGCGGGGTCTCCTTCGTGTTCTTCTTTTTCGTGGTTCCCCTCTTTTTCGTGGTTCCCTTTTTCACGCGTTGACCGTTTTGGTCAGTGCTCATAGTCATCTTTTTCCCATACTCTTCCCAGTGCAGAACCTGCAGCCTTGCCGCTTTCAACATACCGTCTGCACGTATTCTGTCTCATAACCCATTCAAAAACCTTGGTGATGATTTAACGCCCGTCCCAATATGGGTGATTCGAAATCGTTACGCCTGCTGCTTATGTACCTTCTGCGTATCAAACAGGAGATTCGCCAGCTCCCCTTCTTTCTTGGCGACAAAGTGCAGTCCGGTATCATCAAAGGGCTCCAGCGTAAGCTCTGCCGTATCTCCGGAAAGTAGCTGCCCGCAGCGGTGAATCATCTCCGGAATCAGCGACTTCGGCGCAGCGTCAATCGGGTGCGAGAGGAGGAGCGAATCCCATTCATTCTCACGCTTTTGCAGCTGGATCAGGCTCTTCTGAAACTCCTCTACAGTCAGGCTGGATTCAAAATGAAGATACGTAATCCAGTGGCATGCATCTCCCGTGAGCAGAAGCCGGTCCGGTTTGATCAGCATTGCCATGGTTCTGGCCGTGTGTCCCGGGCAGCAGATGGCTTCCACACAGACACCGCCGCCAAGGTCGAATACCGCTCCGTCCTCCAGATCCAGAAGACGTATGTCACGAATCCTCGTAACCGCCTCCGGGTGGTCTTCAAAGCCATGATCTCTGGCAATGCTCTCTCCCTTGGCCTCCGTATAGTGAATCGCCGTCGGAATCCGCTCCTCCCGGTTCAGATATACCTCATCAAAGCGGTACATTCCGCCGCAGTGATCATAATGTCCGTGCGTCAAAGCGACCGTCAGAGGGAGCGCAGTCAGCGTCCCTGCGTACTCGGCAATGTTGCCGATGCCGCACCCGGCATCGATCAAAAGTGCGCGGTCCGATCCCTCCACCAGATACATGAATTCCTGAATCACACCGCGGATCCGGGTGACATGGTCCGATACCTTCTCCGATGTAAAATAAAGCTCCTGCCCCATTGTATTCCTTCCCTTTATAATCAGACTTGGAAATGCAAGCATTACTTGCGCATTTTATGCATATTTACCTGGCTCCGAATAGTTAGGTACGCATAATGCAGACCGATACTGATGACGAAGCAGCCCACAACAGTGATGAGCTTAAATCCCACATATTCCGGCGGGATCAACGGAACCAGCCAGCCTTCCAGCGTGATAGGCATGCCGAAAAGTCCATGGAATAAAAACGCAAAAAACGTAAATATAAAGATATGCCATCTGTAAACCGGCAGGGTATTGCGGCCCACCAAGCTCAGGAGCCTGCAGTTGGGAAGTATCCGTCCCAGCTGCTTCATCAGGCACAGGAAGGCAATGGACACTGCCAGCAGCCCTGCTACATTAATGATAATAAAGGTGATCAGATTATGTCCATGATAGTCACTGATCAGGAATTCCAAAGAGGCTGCCGTCGTCCAGCCATTAAGATACAGGCACAGATACGCAGCAAAGAATACAATTGCTGTCCAGAAAAGATCCTTTCTGGCAAAGAAATTCGTCTCCTTAAGATCATTGCCAATGATCATGCAGGCACACGCCATGCATCCTCTCCCGATACCATAGGGAAGCTGAAAGGGCAACAGTGACTCTGCCCAGCAAAGCGTAAACAGGATCAATACCGCCGGGATGTCATTCCATCTTTTTTTACGAATTTTCTCCTGATAAAGAAGCATCAGGATCGATCCCGAAAAAAGTGCCGGCAGATACCACATCTGGCAGGTGGTCGGCGTCTGCAGCTGGAAGGAAGTGGTACTCGGCAAACGAGTGGATAACGGTGTTATGTATTTCTCGTAGGTTCCTGTATAAGGGGCTACATTGGACCCCCAAATGGCGTAAGCCACATTATAAAGACCGGCTGTTGCATCTCCGTATCCCAGAATCGGTGCGCGGAAGGCCTCCACCACACCGCCGATTAAAATCGTCGTCCAAAAGGGAATCAGAATGCCCTTCGCATACTTTGCGATGCTTTTCCTGATTGGTGAACCCTTTTTATAAAAATATCCGCTGATCAGAAAAAAGGCCGGAATCGACCAGTTTGCCAATATACTGTTGGATATTTGCAAATGCTCTATAACCACAATCAGGATCAAAAATGCCTTAGCGTAGTCAAAGAAAGCTTCTCTCTTTTGGGAACTCGCTGTTGCGTTTGATATAGTTGCTGTATTCTTCTCTGCAGTCACAATAACTCCATTCTCTGTAACCATTCAGAGCCACATTCGCAAAACCGCTGCTGTGCAGCCTTCCTTTTGCGAATGTGGCGTTCTCATAGCAATATTTTCCGCACGGCAGACCCATCAGGTTGCTTCTGCCTTCCGCTTTCTCTCCTCAATCCTTCGTTTCAATTCCTTTGCCAATTCGTAGCGTTTGATTTTTCCGGACTCCGTAGCGGGAAGCATGTCAATCACCTCAATGAACTCCGGCCACAGGCGCTTCGCCACTCCCTTCGAGGCCAGATACTCAGAAACAGATTTCACTGTAGGCGTAATACCGTCCTTGACCATAACAAAGGTACAGATTCTCTCCCCCAGACGTTCATCCGGCATACCGATGGTGGAATGTGCCCCCACTCCCGGGCAGCCGATCAGATTATAATCCACTTCATTTGCAGAGATGTTCTCTCCGCCCCGGATCAGAATCTCCTTCTTCCGGCCTTTTACCTTAATCCTCCCCTGCTCATCCTGTATGCAGATATCTCCGGATTTAAACCAGCCGTCATCCGTCAGACTCCTATCGGTCTCTTCTTTATTCTTCAGGTAGCCGCAGAACATGTGAGGTCCTCTTGATATTTCCTCTCCCAGAGTCCCGTAGGGAACTTCCTTTCCTTCCTCATCAACAACCTTGATTTCTATGCTGTCAGAAGCAATGCCAGACCAGTCTCCATTCCATTCCAGGCAGTTCTTCGGCGGAACTCCTGCGTGAGGACAGCTTTCCGTCGCCCCATAGCTCTCGCATAGAAGCACTCCATGTTGGTGGCATCGCTGAATCAGCATATCCGGTACCGGTGCCCCGCCGCAAATCCATACCCTTAAGGAATCAAACGACAGGTGATCTCTTTCCAGACAATGCAAAATATCAAAAACAAAGGGCGTAGCGCCAAGTGCCACTGTAGCCTTTTCCCGATTGATGATCTGGATTGCCTCCACTGCATCAAACCGCTGCTGCAGGAAGGACCGCCCCCCCAGGAGCATCGGCGTAATCAGACCATGATTAAATCCCGTCGCATGATTTAAGGGAGTCGGAATAAAGCAGACATCCTCGCGTGTAATGTCATAGGCCTTCGCAAAACTCCGCTCAGAGGCAATGACAGCATTGTGGGAAAGCAGGACCCCCTTTGAGAGGTTAGTGGTTCCGGAGGTGCACAAAATCAGTGCCACATCCTCAGATGTGCTCTCCGGTTTTTCTGTTAACGGTTTATATTCAGCCAGAATCTCCTGCAGCGTCACACAGCCCTTTGAAGACTGCAGCTTATCCATCAGGCAGATTGCACCAGGCAGAAGGGACGGGATTCGCTCCGCGACGCCTGTAATCTGTGATTCATAATCCATCTTACGGAAGAAGGTCGGGCCAAAATACGCTCTGGATTCCACCAGATTCATGATATAGACCAGATCCTCCTGATTGAACTGCATGGAAATCGGGTGCATGACCGCCCCCACCTTCAGGCATGCCACATAAATGACGCAAAATTCCGACCACGGCGGACACTGAAATGACACCACATCCCCATTTCGGACGCCGATCTCCTTCAGCCAGCCGGCCAGTCTGGAAGCCTTTTCATCCACCTCCTGATAGGTAAAACGCACGCCGGTGTTGTCAGCCACATATTCTTTTTCCCCATACTGGGAAACAATGTCATTCCATTTGTCATTGAGTGTATCCTTGCTCCAATAGCCCTTTTTGTAATACTCTTTTTTGTTCTCTTCATTAACCTTGATTGGCTTGAACATCTCACCGCCTCCTTCATTTTCCCTCGATATCACTCAAATTCCGGTACATAAACAATGGTCCGATAGGCTGGCTGCTGGTATACGGAGCCGCCAAGGTGCGTCACGTCTTCGCCGCTGTAATGATACAGTCAGTCTGTCGAGATATCATCCTCCTGATCAAGGAAGGCGTTATAGGATGCCTGATCCATTCGATAGGAAAGCTCACAGCCGGCAATTTCGTCTTCTGCTCCCTTATACCGGAAAAAGGTGATTTCATCAAAATCCAGCTGAAACAGTTCCGGGCATTCATACAGAAAAGCCAGAAGGAGCATGTCTGCTCACGCAGACGCTATCCGGGATTTTTACAGTAACAGACACATTATGGTATATATTTATAGGAAAGTCTATATATGCCGACCTGACCGGATATGCATATAGGGAGAAACCATATGAATGAAAAAAAGTACTGCGGAACCTATGATATTCTTAAATTCACAGCGTCACTGATGCTGATGTTCTTTCATTTGTCGGAACTGCTCGGCTTGAACACTATTTATCCGATAACGGATGCCCCCACTATTTATGTGGAGCTGTTTTTTATTCTTTCCGGATTTTTCCTGATGTCTCACGTGGATACACTGGCTGCAGATTCCAAAGAAACCACCATAGGGTATCTGTTGCACAAGTGCAAAACCTTTTTCGGTGCGTTATGCATCGTGAATGCAGTTCATTTCTTTTTTTACTGCAATTTCAATGATATTCGAACGGTTTCCGGCGTGCTCTGGAAGCTGTGGCATTTTAAGTGGGAATTTCTGATGCTGCAGTGCGGAAATTTCATCCAGAATCCACAGTTCAATACGGATTATCTGGTAGGTGCGACCTGGTACCTTTCAGCAATGATGATCACGCAGGCACTGATTTATCCCCTTGCAAGGTATTATCGACGAGTCTTTATCCACATTGTCTGCCCCATGATGATTTTCTTCGTGTACTCGTTCGCAATGCAAAAGTACGGCACCATCAACATCGGGAGGGACATCACGTATCTTTTCCCGGATTCCCTTTATCGGGCTTTTGCAGGGCAGTGCTGCGGTGTGATTTCTTATGAGTTTTACTGCAGAACGCGCGAGACGCATTTCTTTGAGAGGAAAGAAGGCGTAATCCTTGATACCGTTTGCTGCCTTGTTATACCACTGACTCTTGTTCTTACGTTTTGCGAGGTTCAAGACGCCAACGTGTTCTGCGTCATTCCATTTATGCTGATAACAGCAAGTGCGGCGATTGGTGTTACACCATCTGCACGGCTTCTGCAACGCATTCCAGCCAAAGTTTCCAAAGTGCTGGGAAACTTCAGCCTTTACATATATCTTACGCATTTTGCAGTGATTTGCTTTGTTTCCTGGTACCTCAAGGGCTGGAGTCTTTCTCTTAAGATTGTCGCCTGCCTGGTATTGACCGCACTGTATTCTGCAGCTTTGTACTTTATTTGTATCTGTTCAGCACCTGCCACATTTCAACGTGAATTGACTGCTTGCAGGCAAATTCACGATTGAAATTGGCAGGCGGCCAAGGCGCGAAGCGCCTCTGGCCAGCCACATCGAGG
>CAVGIV010000067.1:0-12800 GCA_963629395.1 Paludibacteraceae bacterium
GCCGGCGAGGTGGATTCCTGGCTGGAGGTTCTTTCTATTTTGGAAAACTGGTAAGGTTAAAGGCCTCGATTATTACATTGCCTCTACAGGAGCGGGACAAATGATGCCGCGCAGGAGCATTGGCATGGCAGCTGTTTGATTATGTGCAGATTGTTTGGAGATACTGTAGATAAGGATCGCAAATCCGGTTGAAATTCTGTCCCGAATATTATATAATATTCGGGACAGAGCAAAGGAGGAAAACAGGATGAAAACTGGATATTCCAAGCAGATACAGGAGCGAATCAACGGTGCGGACGACGGCACAATCTTCGTGAATTCGGATTTCGCGGATATTGCTGATTCGGAAACAACCAGGCGCAATCTGAACAGATTGACGCAAATCGGTATGCTTCGCCGGATATTAAAGGGTGTTTACGAAAAGCCGAAGTACAGCAAGTTGCTTGATGAATACGTAGCGGCCGACCCGGACGCAGTTGCAAAAGCATTGGCGCGAAGTTACCATTGGACCATCGTCCCGTGTGGGAATACAGCCCTGAACCTTTTGGGGCTCTCCACACAGGTAACGGCAGTCTGGTCCTATATCAGCGACGGCCCGTATAAGACCTATGAGTGGAACTCCACAAAGCTGGAATTTAAGCATAGGACCAACAAGGAAATCACCGGTCTGTCTTACATGACAAGCTTGGTGATCCAGGCGCTGAAAACTTTGGGAAGGCCCAATGTGACGGCGGAGATCATACAGACGCTTTCTGAAAAGCTGTCCGAGGACGAAAAGCGAGCCTGTCTGAAAGAGGCGACGGAATCTACGGATTGGATTTATGATACGATACGGAAAATGTGTGGAGGCGACACACAATGAGAAATGTAGCACGATTGCCGGACAGTGACCGGGGCGAACTGTTCCGAAATACAGCAGATAAGATGGGCTTGAATGATGCCATCGTAGAAAAAGATTTTTGGGTATGCTTTACGCTTGACCATCTGTTCCACCGATGCCCCTGGAAAGATGCTATTACCTTCAAAGGCGGTACCAGCCTTTCCAAAGCATTCAATCTGATCAGCCGCTTTTCCGAGGATATTGATCTGATTTTGGATTGGCGGGTGTTGGGATATGGTAAAGACGAGCCATGGGAAAAGCGCTCCAACACCAAGCAGGATGCATTCAACAAAGAAGCCAATGCTCGGGCGGAAGTTTTCCTCGCAGAACAGTTTTGCCCCACCGTTCAGGCAGAGTTCTCTCGGGAGCTTGGCTGTGAGGCGAACATTTACATAGACGAAAAGGACAAACAGACCGTCATCTTTGCCTATCCGCACCTGTTCACAAACCCTGCCACCTTGCAGGTCATTCGTTTGGAGATCGGGGCGTTGGCTGCTTGGACGCCTGCAAAAATTGCGCAGATCAAGCCCTATGCAGCAACCTATTATCCAAAAGTTTTTTCACAAAAGGATACGTCAATTCTGACCGTTGCGCCGGAGCGGACTTTCTGGGAAAAGGCGACGATCCTGCACCATGAAGCCAACAGGCCCGAAGGTTCGGAAATGCCGCAGCGTTATTCCCGGCATTACTATGACCTATACCGTATGTCTATGACGCCTGTGAAAGAGGCCGCTTTTGCGCGGGTGGACCTGCTGAAAACGGTAGTAGACTTCAAAATGAAGTTCTATCCGAGAGCCTGGGCAAAGTATCAGGAGGCTGTCCCGGGCACCTTGAAGCTGGTTCCTCCGGAGTATCGCTTTTCAGCGCTGGCTGCGGATTACGAAGCCATGAAGGATATGCTCTATGGTGATGTTCCTTCTTTTTACACAGTGATGGATGCACTCGGAAATCTGGAAAGAGGTATCCATTTGCTGTAGTAGCTTCATAATTCACGACTCCGACTGTCGTACCGGCTGTAAAGTCGCCGGTTTCTCCGCAACAGAACAAACGCCATCCCCTTCTGGCATAGTGGATGGCACAGAAAAAGGCGGAGAAAATGGCACGGTTCGCGCCGATGACATGTAAATGCAAACATGCTATACTGTTAGCGTCCGATAGTAGGAGCACACCATAAAGGCGCCGTTTCTGCGAGGCAGTTCAGCCTCCGAGAGCGGCGCCTTTTTATGTGCCGAATTGAAAAACAGGAGGTAAAAGCATGTCAAAGCAACTTGTATCAGGTAAGCATCGGCTCAGAAATACCTACTGGTCGTTAGTGGGCGCCGCGTCGGCAACGATCCTCTCCGTCCAGCCCGTAATGGCTGAAACGATCTGGGACCGCTTTTCCACGATCATGCGGGATATCTACGGACAGCTGGTCGGGATCAGTACTATTGTCGCTGTGACCGTGGCAGCCATTGCGTTGTTGGTGCGGATGGTCAGCCGGAACCAGCGCGCGGTGGACGAGGCTACCAGCTGGCTCAAACGAGTCGTTGTGACCTGGATTATTCTTAACACACTCGGCTTTATCGTAGCATACCTGCAGCCGTTGATCGCCGGCGGGCAGTATACTGGGTGATGTACAACAGTTCGGGATCAGACAGGAGGTGAACGACTATCTTAGACTGGATTTTTGAAGGGATCGTGACATGGATCTCCAGTATTGCCTCGCAGATCATGGACGCGGTTTCCGGCCTCTTTCTCAATGCGTTGGGAACAGACATGGTGACCATGGAGGAGTATTTCCCCTTCATCACCAAGGCCTTTGACGTCATGCAGTACACAGCCTGGGCAGTCCTTTTTCTCATTGTGGTCTGGCAGCTGTTCCGTGCGTTCGGAGGACCCATTACCGAAGCCGAAAACCCATGGCAATTAGTTGTGCGTGGCGCGATTTTCGCGCTGCTGATCGGATACGCAAAACCAATTTTCATGCTGGCGCTCGACATTGCCAGAGCGCCGTATACGGCACTGATGGATGTGAGCATGACGGCGGAGGAATTCACCTTTGCCGGTGTGGAGCAGGTACTGAGCAACGGACTGCTGACAATCGTTTCAACTGTGACGGTTGTCGGGCCCATACTGGTTCTGATCCTGCTGATCGCGCTCGGATGGAATTACTTCAAGCTGCTGCTGGAGGCGGTCGAACGGTATATCGTGGTCGGTGTGCTGTGCTATACCTCCCCGCTGGCATTCTGCATGGGCGGCTCCAAGGCGACCAACCAGGTTTTTAAAAGCTGGTGCAGGATGGTAGGCTCGCAGCTTCTCCTGCTGGTCATGAACGTGTGGTTTATCCGGGGCTTTAACTCCTCGGTAGGCCAGTATATCGGAAACGGCGGCGCGCTGAGTACAGGGCAGGGATCTATCTTTCTATGGCTGTTCTGCGCCCTGGCATTCCTAAAGACCGCGCAGAAATTCGACAGCTATATGGCCGCTATGGGACTGAATGTGGCGCAGACCGGCTCCAGCATGGGCATGGAGCTGCTGATGGCCGCAAGGGTGATCAGCGGCGTGGGGCACAGCGCAAAGAGCGCAGGCAGCGTGTTCGGCAGGGGCGGTTCGACTGCAACCGGAACCGGCGCCGCGGCCAGCGGCTTTGCATCCGGCTTTGCCAGCAGATTCAAGGGTAACAGCTATGTCCGTGACGCCGTCGTTGATGGCGGCACGCGCATGGGCATGGGCGGCGGCGGCGGCTTTGTCGGGCGCGTTTTTGGCGGTGTAGCTGCCAGAAACGGTGCAATGCTTACGGGAGAATCCATCTCCTCCGTAGCAGCGCGTCCCGCAGAAGCAGCCGGCACCATTGCCGGCGATATCGCCGACCGCAGCCTTGGCAACTACATGCCTCAGCTTGCGGGCCATACACTCAAGGGAACCCAGATCAGCGGCGGACATATCAGCACGACGGCGACCGGCACAGACGGCAAGGTCAGCAGTGTGGAGATGTTCAATACGGCGCAGTTTGAAAAACCCGCCGCTCCGCACTCCGTTGTAACTGCCACTGACGGCAGCACCTGGTATCAGATGGCCAGCGGTGAGGGGCGAAACGCCTTCTACGATGCGCCCGGGTTTACCGGCAGCCCCGCCGAATCCGAACAGGTTGCAGCAGCCTTCCCCGGCGCTGCTGAAGGTACAGTCCTTCGCAACACGGGCGACGGCATCATGGAATCTAGCAGCGAGAGCGGAAACAGCATGTGGTACAACAGCGCGTATTACAATGAGCCTGACGCACCGCACACTGTCATGCAGGCGGCAAACGGCGTAGACTGGTACGCTATGCAGCAGCACGCGGAAGCGCCCGTCTTTGAACAGGGAGAGGCCGCAGACGCATATAACCAGGCGGCCTTCCGCAACTTCATGCCCGGCTTTGAGCAGCAGGTGGCACATGTGGACGGCACGCATCGGGAGGACGGACACTTCGAGGTCCGCCATGCCGATGGCTCCGGGACGGCTTTTTACGACACCGCCAGATTCGCCGCACCGCGCGGGGATTATCAGGTGTATGAAGACGTCAGAGGGCAGCAGTGGATCGCCATCCATGGAGACCCCGCCGTGGAACGCAAGCCGGTGTTCGAGGACGGGAAGCCCGTCTACGACGGTGAAAACGTCCGCACGGTGTCCGTGGAGTCGGTTCGATACAAGAACATGCCCAGCCGCTTTAAGGAGCCGGAAAAGCGTCCGGACAGCGGCATAAAGGAGCCGAAGCGCAGGAAATAAATGCAGCGGGCAACAGCCGGAGCGGATGACATCCCTCCGGCTGTTTTGCCTGCCTGCGAATAAAGAAACCAGCCGCCACGCGCGGCTTCGGATACTCACCGGGGAGGTGTAAAAGAAAATGGCTGAGCCGGATAAACGGCAGATAGGCGACGGCAGCGATAATTACGGCGAAGCTGCCAAGCAGATGGCCAAAGCCGCAAAGGAAGCAGGAAAAGAGACGGCGAAGCAAGCCGCCGTGAAAGGCGCTGAAGCCGGCGCCAATGCAGCAGCCGCGACGGTGCAGGCAGGCGTGGAGGGCGGCAAGGCGGTTGCCGAGATAGCCGCAGGAACTGCTGCGGGCGGACCGTGGGGTGCAATTTTATCGGCGGCATGGGCCATGCGTCACACTCTGTTTAAGATACTTGTCTGCATCTGCCTGTTTTTCCTTGTCATTATCGTCCTGATCGTTTCACTGCCCAGCGTTGTTACAAACAGCGTGTTTGGGCTGGATGGGTCGATGGTGGACATGGAAAACCCCACGACACTGCTGGAATCCTATAACGACCTTGCCGCAGATATTTCCGCAGTTGTGGAGGAAGGGTATGACGCAGCCCTCGCAAAAGTCGAACAGATCATTGAGGACGGCGGATACGACTACGATCTGTCTATGGATGCACTTATCAATTACGCACAGGGTTCCGCCGGGTACGATGTAAGCTATATCCTTGCGGCCTACTCCGCATCGCTTCAACAACGCAATACCGGCAAGGAGGATATGCTGGCAAAGCTTCGCAGCGTTGCCGACAGTATGTTTCCGGTAGCTTTCGTGGAGAAGGAATCGGAGCAAATCGTCCCCTTTACCTACGCTACATACAGACCCGTTACCGTGACGGTCGTCACATCGAAGACGCAGACGGGAACCATCAATGGCGTTCCGCAGTACCGTTATACCACAGCCCGTCGCACCTACTATGAGCCGGACGAAACGATAACAACATCGGAGCCGGTCAATGTGGCAGCCTATACGCCTGTGGTAGTTTCCGTTCCCATATACAGCGGAGGCAGAATCACCGGCACACGAAGCGAAACCTATTATGAGCAGGGCGGCAACGAGACGCTCACTCCGGAAACGGAGGTCGTAAAGTATGTGGAATGCACCATACAGTCATTTGATAACAGCGTCATCATCCGAGCCTTCGGGATCGATCCCTCCGCCACCTATGACCAATTCAAAATAACCTATGGCGAGGCCATTCAGAAGATGTCCAACGCCTTGAAAATGACGCTGTATGGGACATTAGGCAATGGACAGATGGTTCCCTTGACCGATGCGGAGCTGATCGCCTTTGTCAACGCGCAGAACTGCAGCCCCATGCGGAAGCATATCCTCACAACGGCATTGTCGCTGGTGGGCAAGGTCCCATATTTCTGGGGTGGCAAGTCGGCGCCCGGTTGGAACGATGCTTGGAACACGCCGCGGCTGGTGACGTCAGCCGGTTCTCCGACGACCGGCACGATTCGGCCCTTTGGTCTTGATTGCAGCGGATTCACCACATGGGTATTCAATACGGCAGTAGGCGTTGAGATCGGCGCCGGCTGCAACGGACAGTACCCGAATACCTACGGCGTCTCCGCAGCGGAGCTGCTGCCGGGTGATTTGGGATTCCTTGCGGATGATGACGGCTGGGGCCATGTGCTTATTTTTGCCGGATATGATGCGGAAGGGACTCGTATGTGGGTGCATTCCTCCGGCGGCATCGGCGTTATCCTGAATACGCCAAGCTATGAAGGAAGGCTTTCCTATCGCCGCCTCAGCATCGTGGATTACGATGCGCCGGTGGCAAACGCCCCGACCGGCGAGGCGCTTTATACGCTGGAGGTAGAGGTGACGCATTACTGCGCCTGCGCAAAGTGCTGCGGCAGCAATGCGCAGGGGCTTACCGCCAGCGGCAAACAGGCAGCGGTCGGTATGGTCGCTATGTCGAGCCATTATCCCTTCGGCACGCAAATCATGATAAACGGTACCATGTACACCGTGGAAGATCGGGGCGGCTCGGGCATAGAGAACAATATCCATCGCGTGGATATCTATGTGCCGGACCATCAGCAGGCGCTGCGGATGGGACGGTATACCACAACCGCAACAATTTACAGATTAGGCAGGTGAAAAACTTGGATGACAGAGAGTACAACAATGTATATGCCATTCCGGCAAATTATACAGACAGCGGCAAACTGCTGGGAGGGATGATCGATACCCGGAACGCAATCGAAACGGTGATTCTGGTGCTGGCTTTGGGCTATCCGGAGCTGATTCTGATCCCCATGCCCGGCACCATCCGCATCGTGGTCATGACGGTCACGCTGCTGCCGCTGGCGGTGGTGTCTGCAATGGGCGTGGATGGCGGGTCGCTGTTTCAGTACATCGGCCATATCATCCATTTCTGGACACACCGCAGGAAATTACACTTCAGGAGGATCGGATACCGCTATGGCCAAAGCAAAAGGAAAAAGAAACCGCAGAAAAGAAAAGCTTGAGTTTGTACAGGATTATTTGCCCATCCGCGACCTGAAAAACGGGATCATTGAAACGACGGACAACCGCTACATAAAAATCCTTGAGATCGAGCCGATCAACTTCACGCTGCGATCCGATGAGGAGCAGTTCAACATCATCTCCAGCTTTGCCAGCTGGCTGAAGATATCCCCCATGCGGCTGCAGTTCAAGTCCATTACGCGCCGCGCGGACTCAGATAAGCACATATCCATGATCTGCGAGGAATTGGAACACGAGGAGAATCCGCAATGTAAGGAACTTGGCGAAGATTACATCGGGCTCATCAAGGATGTGGGAAATCGGGAAGCGCTGACGAGGCGCTTCTTTCTGATTTTCCAGTACGAGGCGGTAGGCCGCAACGAAAGCGACGACTATGCAAAGATCTACGGCATGCTCCAGACCGCCGAGCAGACAGCGCGGGCGTATTTCATGCAATGCGGCAACAGCATCGTCCAGTCCAAAGACCCGGATGAAGCGACTGCCGAAATCCTATACATGTTTTACAACCGGCGCTCCTGTACGGACGAGCCGTTTTCCTCCCGTGTAGATCGCATCGTGGTGGACACCATGGCGGCAAAGAAGAAAATCATCGGTATGGACCCGGTGCCGCCTATCCGCATGGCCAACTTTCTGGCGCCCCGCGGCATCGACCTGAGCCATTATAACTATGTCGTTATGGACGGGCTGTACTATTCCTTCCTCTACATCAAGGCAGGTGGGTATCCAAGCCGCGTCCGGGCCGGCTGGATGTCCTCGCTCATCAACGCCGGAGAAGGAGTGGATATCGACGTCCATCTCCGCCGTGAGAACCGCAGCCGCACCATAGATAAGGTCGCCCAGCGGATCAGGCTCAACCGCACCAAACTCAAGAGCATGCAGGATACCAGCACCGATTATGAGGAGCTGACCAATTCCATACAGGCGGGCTATTTTATCAAGAATGGCATCGCCAACTACAACGAGGACCTCTTTTACATGAGCGTTTTCATCACCGTATCGGCCAAAACCTACGAGGAATTGCTTTGGCGCAAGCAGCAGATGGTGGATATGCTCAAATCCATGGATATGTACACCAGCGAGTGCAGCTTTCAGCAGGAGGCCGCACTGCAGTCGGTGATGCCGTTCCTGAAAATCTCGCCCAAGCTGGAGAAAAAGGCGCAGCGCAATGTGCTGACCAGCGGCGCCGCATCCAGCTATATCTTCACCAGCTTTGAGCTGTCGGACGACAATGGCGTGCTGTTGGGCATCAACCGATACAACAACTCCCTGTGCATCGTGGATCTGTTCAACACAAAGATCAATAAAAATGCCAACCTGAACCTGCTGGGCACATCGGGCGCGGGCAAAACCTTCACCATGCAGCTGCTGGCGCTTCGGATGCGGATGCGCGGCATTCAGTGTTACATTCTGGCGCCCATCAAGGGACACGAATTCCGTAGAGCCTGCAATAAGATCGGCGGCGAGTTTATCAAGATCGCACCCGGCTCTCCCCACTGCATCAATGTAATGGAGATACGGCATACCATGTCGCCGGAGATGGAGCTGATTGACGAGATCGATTATGTGGAGATGGGCTCCATGCTGGCTCGAAAAATTCAGCAGCTCATGACCTTCTTCGGCCTGCTGATCCCCGATATGAGCAATGAAGAGGAACAGATGCTGGATGAAGCGTTGATCCGAACCTATGCGGACTTCGGCATCACCCATGATAACGACTCCATCTATACGGATATGGCCTCCGCTCCGCCCAAAATGAAGCAGATGCCTATCCTGGGCGACCTGCATAAGCACCTGCAGGAGAATCCCATGACCCAGCGGCTGGCGGCCATCATCAGCCGTTTTGTCACCGGCAGCGCCCAAAGCTTCAACAGGCAGACCAATGTAGATCTCTCTAATAAGTACATCGTCCTTGACCTGTCGGAGCTGAAGGGCAAGTTGCTTCCGGTGGGCATGTTCATCGCACTGGATTATGTGTGGGATCAGATAAAGTCCGACCGCACCAAACGCAAAGCCATCTTTATCGACGAGATCTGGCAGCTGATCGGCGCCAGCTCCAACCGCATGGCCGCAGAGTTTTGCCTTGAGATATTCAAGGTTATCCGCGGCTTCGGCGGAGCGGCCATTTCCGCAACGCAGGATCTGTCGGATTTCTTCGGTCTGGAGGACGGCAAGTACGGCAGGGCGATCATCAACAACTCCAAGAACAAGATCATTCTGAACCTGGAGCCGGACGAGGCCAGGTATGTACAGGAAACGCTGAAGCTCACCCGCACGGAGATCCGCGCCATCACCCGCTTCGAGCGCGGCGAGGCGCTCATCAGCTCCAACAATAACAAAGTGCCCGTGGTGATGAAGGCCTCCAAGCTGGAAAAGGAAATGATCACCACGGATCGCGCCGAGCTGGAGGCAATCCTCAAAGAACGGCAGAGGGAGAAAACGCATTCAGCGTAGAATACGCATTTCGCAAAGAATACGCACACGCAGAAGGAGGTGAACAACATGCTGCTTGATGATGAGCGCCATGTGATCAAATGGCTGTCGCAGTACGGAGCACTGACCAAAACACAGGTGATCCGACTGCTGCGGGACAAAACCCCGGAGACGGCGGAGAAGATTCTTCGCAATCTGAAAAGGGAGCATCAAATCTCGGATGTGGCCGGTGGCTACTATCTGGCTTTGGATGGGCTATGCAAGCCGGATCAGCGGACGATCCTTGCCGTATGGGTGCTGCTGCGGTTTATCGACTATGTGGATCCCATGGCGCATTATCCTGCGGTCTACCCGTCCCAAATCTTTTTTCTGAAGGAAAACACCGGCTATGAGATCGTTGTGCTGTATGACGGCGAGCAGCACCTTAGCAAGCTGCTGCAGCCGCAGGATGACGAGATGAAATATATCTTTGTCCTGCCCAATATCGCCATGGCATCCCAGATGATGCTCCCCAAGGCGCCCTGCCTGTTTGCAACCGTCAACTTTGCCGGGCAGGAAGAACCGGACATTACATTTTACACAGAGGAGGCTGCAACCGATGGACTCGATAAACTCGTTCATTCATCTGCTGGATAAAATAGAGACGCAGGATCGACGGCTCGGCATGACCATAAAAAATCTCCGCTGTCTGACCGGAGGGAAAAGCATGGAGCTGGCGTATGCCATGGCGCTGAAGCTGGCTGAGGAAAGCGAAAAATTGACGCTGCTGACCAGAGCGCTTCCCGCCTACACGGGAAATCCGCGGGCACTGCAGGATGTGGATGCGGTTGCAGCAGAGTCGGTTCCAATAGAAGCGGGCTTTACCATCGAAGGCTGGTTCTGCATCCGGCTGCCTCTGCTGCTCCCCAAAAAGGAGAGGGGCTCCGCCTCCTATATTCGGGGCATCCTGTACCCGGCGCTCAGGAACTTCTTTCAGGGCAAAGCGCCGGTTCGATACCCCGAAAGCATCATGATATTCCGCCATGTATATGAAAAAGGCAGGCCGGAGCGTCGGTACCGGGATCATGACAATATTGAGATAAATATGGTCTCCGATACCGTCGCCATGTATGTGCTTACGGATGACGCGCCGCCGTGCTGCGATCATTTCTACTGCAGCGCGGCCTCCACGCAGGAGCGTACGGAGGTGTATGTGGTCCCGGCACGGGATTTTCCCCAGTGGCTGGTGCTGGAGCCCCTGATCCCGGACGAGGGGGTGATGCTCCATGAAAATGTGCCGGAGCGGCGTCAAAAACATGTGTAAAAACAGGGCAAAAACCCGCCTCCCCAATGACATATCTTTTAACAGCCGGAAAACACCGATGAAACCGATATTTTTCAGGCATTTTGCGCGGACGGTTTCCGACAAAGAGAGCAGTCATGTTGTCGGAAAGCTCCTGCATTCCGGGGCTTGAAACAATGATTACCGTTCGGCCGGGAAGTCATGTGCATCGGCTTATCACAGTGCTCGGGCTCGCCGGCGAATACCCCGTCCGTTCGCTTGGCGTGCTGGGAAACGAGCGTACTCTCAGAGCGCTGGTGGGTAAACTTTCCACAACACAGGAGCTTCGTAATCCGGATACCGGTGAGCGGATGAGGGTAAAGCTGCTGCAGCTGACCGGTATCGGGAATGCCAAAGCGATTCGTTTCTGTAAGGGCGCTCTCCCCATACTGGAATGGATACATATGAACGCATACGACTATTATATGGCCGCGTTTTACAATCATAGATTCCCCGGCGGTATGGCGCATCGGGACCGCAACCTTCGGGTTGCCGAGACGATTGGGATGCACCTGACCGCCGGTGTCGAGACAAGGGCCTATCTGCTCCCCGCCTTGCAAAACCGTGCCATCCTTCGGATAACACCGGACGTACCTGCCTTCTATCTGGCGCGGGACTTCAAGAGGATCACCCCTGCGGAACAGAACAAAACCATGTTCACACGCATCGTCGGCGCAATCTTCTATCCCGGCGGCTGTTACGCCGTTTACAACACGCGGAACGCCGCGATGAAATGGAACGGCATGGGAGAGTTCAAAGCGCTCCACAGCCTGACAGAGCTTGCCCGCATGAATGCCGGGGTTCAGAGCATCGACTCCGCAATTCTGCTGGGCGAGTCCTATGATACGGCGCTGACCACACTGCTGGAGTCGGATAAAAACCGGCGACCGGAACTTCGGTTTGACGGCATCTATCGGCACATCTATTTTGTGCCCATGAATGCCGGCGGCATCCGGCAGTTCAGATTGCTCACCGTCCCAGACTGGAAAGAAAAGCTGCTTGAGCTGCTGTTCGACCCAGACGTCCGGTCATATAACCGGGGATTCATGGAATACGACGCCAGCATCGGCGGCACCTGTGTTTTCTCGCATCTTGACGGCGACATCGCACGCCTGATCCGTTTTCGCGAGGCAATGCAGACCGGCGCAGGGAGCTTTGAGGTACTCTGCTTCGATGATCAAGCGCCCTTTCTAAGAGAGTACCTTGGCCCGTATATCACACTCAAAACCATCGACGCTGCCACAGTAGAAGCAGAACTGGGACTATAAAGGAGGAATGCATTCTGGATAAAAAGCGAGCAGCAGCCATCATCGCCGTCTCCATACCGGGACTTATCACCCTGCTTTACCTGGGCGGAGTGCTTGGCCAATTGCTGATAAACTACGAGCTTTGGATGAATTCCGGCGGTCTTACGGGGCAAACGACCATCGGCGCCGTAGACTGGAATCCGATCGTGTGTCTGGGCAGCGCCTTCAGCATTCCGGGGCTAAAAAGCATCGGTATACTGCTGCTGACCGGGGTCGGTATCACGGCCTATGTGCGTTTCCACGATAAATTCAGCTCCAAGGACTACGATGAGCGCGGATTTACCCGCAGCAAGTACGGAACCTACGGCACCGCTTCATGGATGAAGGACAAGGAACTGAAAGAGATTCTGGAGATCAAGCCTCCGCCGCAGGCCGATGGCATCATTTTGGGCGAAAAAAACGGCAGCGTCGTCTGCTTACCTAAAGATACCAGACTGAACCGCCACATCGCCGTATTCGGCGCATCCGGTACCCGAAAATCCCGTGGGGTGATCCGTCCGGCGCTGTTCACCATACTCAAACGAGGAGAGTCGGCGGTCATTACGGATCCGAAGGCGGAGCTCTATAACGATACCGCCG
>CAVGIV010000068.1:0-4230 GCA_963629395.1 Paludibacteraceae bacterium
GCGGCTGAAAAATCTATGTTTCATTGACTCGCCTCCTATTATTGCCAGTATCATAACATGGAGGCCATTTTGACTCAAGTTACAGTAGTCTTACGAAAAAACAGCCATTCCGCGAAAGGGCGGAACAGCTGTCTCCTGCAGCAGCAATTATCTTACGTATACATAACCATCCATGATCCGGCGGGCGGTTCTCTGTACGGCGACACCCGGCACCTTGGTCTCAGCCGGATCCTCGCCCTGCATCTCCACTGTCGGCACCATGGTCATGATGCCGCTGGGGTGACCGATGCGAATGTTGCCGGCTGCGGAATCCCTTACAAGCTCGGAAGGAATGCTTCCCGGGAGCTTCGCTGCCACAGAGATCGCACTGGCTGCGGTCAGCGGGCAGGCCTTATGGCACTTGAACACAGAAATCACGCGGGCACAGATGTCCATCTTCTCGGCATCGGTTTCCTTGCCTTCAATGTCTGTATAGGCCACCGGCTTTGTTACAAAGCCCACCTTCGGCACGCCGGGCTGGTGATCTGTGGCATCCTGAAGGTCCTTGGCGAAGCCCATCATCACGCAGGCGGTGCCGCGGATCTTCTCAAGAAGTGCGCAGATTTCCTTGTTGGCGTTCACCTCCTCCGGCAGCTCTGTGCCCTTCATGCCAATGTCTTCTGCCCGAACCAGAACGATGGGGTTCGAGACATCGAGGATCGTAGCCTCCAGCTTGCCAAAGCCCGGAATGTCCAGCACATCCTTTGTTTTGCCGGTAGGCAGCAGCTTGCCGGTCTTGGAGCCGGCCGGATTCAGGAAATCCACCTTCAGCTCTGCAGCAGTGCCGTCCACGCCGGCAATCTCACAGTCGCCGTCATTGGCAAAGCTGTGAGTTTCCGGATCGATGGGAACATCAACATTGATATACTTATCGGTGTTCTTGTTCAGCATACGGACGGTGGTAACCGGCTCCACGATGTCCACCATGCCCTCTTCTACGGCAAAGGCCGGTACGGCTGCGGTCATATTTCCGCAGTTGGACTTGTAGTCCACCTGACGCTTTCCGACAATGACCTGACCCACCAGGTATTCGATGTCCACACCCGGCTCCTCGGACTTCCAGATGATCACGATCTTGTTATTGGAGGAAACGGTGCCGCCCATACCGTCGATCTGCTTCGGATCCGGGCAGCCCATAACCTGCATGAAGATGTCATCCCACTCTTCTCTGTTCTCCGGAAGATCCTCTTTCTTGAAAAGACAGCCCTTGGAAGTACCGCCGCGCATAAAAACCGTTTTGAACTTTCTCATGTTGTATTCCTCCTGATTATAATCAATGAAATGTCATCCGGCAGTCGCGGAAAATTTCCATATCGGCTGGCGGCGAAATAAGTAACAAATGTTAATGAACCTCACATTTGTGAACGATCTCATCATATATCAAGGGCATTGATTTTTCCATGTGAGAAATCCACAAGAATTCCGCGTAAATTTGTCACATATGATGATTATTCGCACTTTTGTGACTCGATGATTACAAGGCTTTGCCATTCGTGCTAAACTGTCGGGGAATGCAGAAGCATCGAATGCCATGCGAAATAACGCATGATGAGGAATAGGGGATACAGGAGAGAAAACGATCTATGAATACCAAGACCACCTTTGACGAGAGCTCTGCTGCCTTGATGGCAGAGATTGCGGATCTTTACTATAACCAGGGATTGACCCAGCAGGAAATTGCCGGGCGCTTTGACTGCAACCGCTTTAAAATTGCCAAAATGATACAGAGTGCCAGGGATGAGGGGATTGTGGAGATCACGGTGCATAAGCCCAATAACCGCCATCGGGAGCTGGAGCAGACCCTTATGGAGGAATTCCAGCTAAGCGCAGCCATGGTTCTGGATGTCCGGGACCTTTCCCGGGCAGAGTCCATGCCGACTCTGGGGAAGGCAGCAGCTATGTATCTGGAAACCCTGCTGACGCCCGGCTCCACCATCGGCGTTACCTGGGGAAAGTCAGTGCGTTCTGTGGTATCTGCCCTGGAGCAGAAAAGTCAGAATCCGGTGAATGCCCTGCAGCTCTGCGGTTGCTTTCATCATCTCAACACTGCAGACGGCTCCCGCAGCATCACCCACGACATCGCTGTAAAACTGAACGGCGAGCACTTCTGCCTGAATCTGCCCATGTACATCAACGATGCGCATGCCCGCTCCGCCATGCTGCGGGAGCCCCTGATTGAGAGCACGCTGAAGCGCAGCAGGACAATGCAGGTGGTGCTCACGGGTGTCGGCAGCACCTCCAGTCTCCCCTTCGGCAATCCTGTGCTGAAGCCTTATATTGATGAAACAGACCTGAAGAAGGAATCGGACTGCATCGGCAGCATCTTCGGCCGGGTTATTGACCAGGAGGGAGAGATTGCCGATCTCCATCTCAATGAAAAGCTGGTCTCGGCACCGCTGCAGGACATTCTGGCTGCGCCCCACAGATTGGCGGTGGCAGCAGGCCGCCACAAAACCGACATCCTCATCGCCTGCATGAGAAAGCATTATATCAATGAGCTGATCACAGACCGCACCACAGCGGAACAGATCCTCTCTGTCGTGAACAAAAGCTAACGCGTGATCTTCCGGTGATTCTGTTCCTTCTCCGTGTACATCCGCTGATCGGCCAGAATGCGAAGCTGAGAGACATCCTCTGCCTCCCGGGGATAGATGCCATAGCCGCAGCTCACCCCCAGCTGCAGGCATTGCCCGTCAATGTTATAGGGACGTAATATGCTCGCCGCAATTCGATTTTTCAGTACCTCGCATTCTGATTCGCTCATCCCTGAACTGATGATCAGAGAAAATTCATCTCCTCCGATACGAAAGGCGTAGTCCTGTTCCCGGGTACATTCCTTCAGTCGTCCGGCCACCTCCTTCAGCAGCTTATCACCCATGTCATGACCATAGGTATCGTTCACCGGCTTAAAGCGGTCCAGGTCCAGGTAGTAAAGAACAAAAGGCTGTTTACCGCTTTCCTTCTCATGCAGTATGCTGCTGAAGCAGCGCTCATTGAAAAGGCCTGTAAGGCCGTCGGTATTGGCCAGGGTTTCCAGGGCTTCATGCAAGGTCTTCTGCTTTTCCAGTTCGAATCTGCTCTGCATGCTGACGATATGACAGATCAATGCGCAGAGGCAGAGTCCCAGTCCGGTAAAGGTCAGCATGGTCAGATTCAGGATCTTCTGACTGCCGGAATCCACCGCGTCAGACCGCACAATGCCGATCAGGGACCAATCATTAATGCCGGTCGGCTGATAGGTCAGATAATAGGCTGCAGTGGAGGTCTGAAACTTTGCGGTGCCTCTTTCGCCCTGTTCAATGCCGGCTTGCGCAGCTTCTGCCGAGCCCTCGATAAAAGACACCTTTTCCCGCAGGAAGGAAAATAGGTTCAGCAAATCTTCGTCTTCCTCCCGGGGCTTGAGCGAAACCACAGTATCTCCATGGGCATTCACCAGGTAGCAGCTGCTTTTGTCACTGTAAACATCCTTGGACAGCATGGACTCCACAATGGCGGCATCATAGCTGATGGCAATGCCGGTATAGGTGACATTGCTCAGCGTGAAGCTTTCCTGCAGAGGCGCTGCAAAGACAATTTTCCGGACACCGCTGCTGGCCGTATAGGTGGAAATCGTGGGTTCTCCTATGTCGAACATTTTCCGGAACACGTTTCGAATGCTGTCTGCTGTTCCCCTGCGGCTGTCTGCAGTCAGAAAGTCGCAGTCCTCGTTAAAGACATAAAAATCGCTGTACTGCCAGTTGTTTTTTCGATGGGCAAAGGCATCCCATTTTCCCGCTTTGTCTTCGGATTGAGAGATAGATCGAAGATAGTCATCCCAGTCCGACAGGGCACTCCAGTTTCGCTCCGTAAAAAGTGTGAAGGTCTGGTTGGTCTGGGCATAGGTGGTCAGCAGCTGCTGCGCGTTCCCCTCATAGATCTCATGATGAATATAGGCATGAAAAGCCACTGCCGTCAGTGTCATGATGGCAAGGAACAGCAGTGACAGAAGAACTATTCTTTTGAATTTGTTGGGATGTGTCATATACCCACGATTTTATCATAGAGTAAACGCTTACACAATCGAATTTCATGTCCACAGAGCACCTGCCAGCTGAGGCTTTGCAGAGATATAATCATCCAAATACTTAACAAGCGCCAGCGTGCTGTTAAAGGAACGGCTTTCAGATTCCTGATCCAGCCAGAAAATGCCTG
>CAVGIV010000068.1:4494-6001 GCA_963629395.1 Paludibacteraceae bacterium
CCTTGTCGTACTTTGTATAAATCCGTCCGCCAAAGTCCTTCTCTTGATAGCAGTCCACCGCAATCAGTACAATATTCGGCGCATAGCTGTCTCTGTAATTCATGTCCCGTCAATCCTATCTATATCAAAAAGCATAGAGCCGGGCTCTATGCTTAAAAAATCGGCCGCACGTTATTTTATCACAGAATAGATACGGACGATATATGAATATTTACGCAAATATGCGGCAAATCGAATGCCTACTTCATGTCAGATAAGGTCGGATAAGAAGCAATGGCGCCTTCCTTCTGCACGCTCAGTGCACAAAATTGATTGGAAAAGGCCAGACATTCTGTCAGGGTATGCGCATCCACCGCGGCCAGGTCATCAAGACCGACATGCTTCTCTTTCAGGCTCCACAGGAACGATCCGATGAAGCCGTCTCCCGCGCCCGTGGTATCCACCGCATTTACCTTTAAAGACGGCGCAAATGCCTTAGCATGTTCGGTGAAAGCATAAGCACCCTCGCTGCCGCAGGTAAACAGGATCAGCTTTACACCCTTGGCAAGAAGCCCCGGCACGGCAGCCTCGATGCTCTTCTCCCCGGTGATGAATTCCAGCTCTTCATCTGAAATCTTCAGAACATCCGACAAGGGGATGAATGCATTGACTCTATCCTTAAGCTGATCCAAATCCTTCCAGAGCGGAAAACGAAGATTCGGGTCAAAGCTGATGAGTGCGTGATTCTTCTTTGCGTATTCGACGGCTCTGCAATGCGCATCCTTCATTGGGAAATCGCCCAGAGAAACGCTGCAGAAATGCAAAGCATAAGCATCCTTGAACCATGCCTCCCGGATCTGCTCCGGCTGCAAAAGCATATCGGCAGACGGCTTTCTGTAAAAGGAGAAGGTTCTGTTCCCGTCCCTTTCCAGACTGACAAAGGCCAGTGCTGTGTTTGCCTGATCGGTGAAGCTTACGGCAGAGGTATCAATGCCGTAATGCGTAAATTCATGAAGAATTTTTTTGCCAAAGGGATCATCTCCCAGCTGGGTGATGATGGCAGAGTCGCCGCCAAGTCTGGTAAAGGCACCGCATACATTGGCAGGGGCACCGCCTACCTTCGGGGCAAATGCCGTCACATCATCAAAGGCGCAGCCTGTTTTGTTCGGAATAAAATCAATCAGAGCTTCGCCGATCGCAATAAGCTTATTATTCTCCAAGATATTTTACCTCCATACTACGCAGCGGATAGATCACAGGGGCAATTCCCCTTGCCGTGATTTTTACTTTTTCCTGCTTCGGATATATCCTTGTGCTGAATACGGTTCTTCCGCCGTTCAGATAAATTTCCAGCGCACTTCTGTCTGCGATGATCCGGATATCCGTGCAGCGATCCAGCTTCGCTCTCCGCACGGTTCTTCCGCCGCCGACATTATCCTCAAAGAACTGCAGGGTGAAAATTTCTCCGTCCCAGCGCAGCTCTGCGGCATCATCTATACAAATGCGGAAGGCGTGATCTGCCGGAGAA
>CAVGIV010000068.1:6292-12585 GCA_963629395.1 Paludibacteraceae bacterium
TTTAATTTCTCATCGTATTGAAAATAGCCTGAAGAATAGACATTCTGATGCTCCGTCTCGGTGTGCGTCATTCCCTGGGGCGAAAGGCTCAGGTATCTGTGCCCATCAACAGAGAAGCAGTCCGGGCATTCCCACATGTAGCCGAAGTGATCGACAGAATCGGAACCGACATAGCTCCAGTGCTCAAGGTTATGGGATTCATAGAAGAGCACACGTCCCTTGTCATCCTTTGTCCTGGCGCCGAGCACCATATTCCACTTGCCGTCCGCTTCCCATACCTTCGGGTCTCTCACGTGGCAGGAGCAGAACAAGGGATAATCCTCATTTCTCAGGACAATGCTTTTTCCGCTCATGTGTATGCCGTCTGCAGTAGACACATGGATGACGTTGGCCTCTCTGCCGCTCGTGATGTAATCATAATCTCCCGGATGCTTGACATTTCCCGTATAGAAAATATGAAGCGTATCCTCGCAGACCACCGCACAGCCGGAATAAACGCCATCTTTATCCTCCGGAATATCCGGAAACAGCACTGTTCCGGTGAATTCCCAGTTCAGAAAATCCCTGCTGCGGTAGTGGCCCCAGCATTTCTTGCCGCTGCCGTCTGCATGATCCGGTGCATATTGAAAGTAGACATGATAAAATCCGCCGAAATAACATAGACCGTTCGGATCATTGAGCCACCCCCGGGGCGGCTCAAGATGCAGTGACTGACGCCATTTTCCGTCAATAAACATGATGGGATCACTCCTTTTTCAGTGCAAGTAAGGTATCGCCGGCGCTGACGGTTCCGTCCGCCTGCAGCTTCACAGCAGCATAGTCATCCGTGTTGGTGACGATAACAGGTGTTACCAGATTGTAGCCCTTGGATTTGATGAAATCCATATCAAAGGTGATCAGTGTCTGGCCCTTTTTCACCTTGTCGCCTTCCGCTACAAAGGCCTGATAGCCCTCACCGCCAAGCTCTACTGTATTGATGCCGATATGAATGAGAATTTCTGCGCCATTGCTCAAAGCAAGACCGATGGCATGCTTTGTGTCAAAAATGGTTTCCACCGTGCCGTCTGCCGGTGCCACAACCTTTCCCTCGCTCGGCTCGATCGCAGCACCGAGTCCCAGGACGCCCTTGGCAAAGGTTTCATCCGGAACATCCGCAAGAGGAATTGCCTTTCCGTTCAGCGGAGCAGCAACGACATTATCCTCGTCCTTTGCAACGCTTGCTGTCTTCTCCTCTGCCGGTGCTTCTGTATTTGTGCTGCTCTCTTCTGTCGGCTCGGTGTCCTCCTTGATGCCCATAATCCAGGATGCGGCAAAGGCCACAGCAAAGGCTACGACAAAGGTAAGCAGATATCCGACAAATGAGTCCACCGCGATCAGAAAGCCAAACAGACCGGTTACACCGTTTGCTGTTGCGTAAACGTTCATGATGGAGGCAACGGCACCACCGCAGGCACCGCCAATCATGCCGGCAATGAAGGGGCGTCCGAAGCGGATATTCACACCAAAGATGGCCGGCTCGGTAATGCCCATGAAAGCGGAAAGGGAAGCAGGAAGTGCCATCGCCTTTGTTTTCTTGTTGGTGGTTTTGAAGGCCACTGCCATTGCAGCGGCACCCTGTGCTACGTTTGCAGCTGTAGCAATAGGCATCCAGGTGTTCATGCCGTTGTTGGCCAGCATCATCATTTCAATCGCATTGTACATATGGTGAACGCCGGCAACCACAGTGGGGGCGTAAACGGCACCCATGATGAACGCGCCTACACCGAAGGGAACGGCAATCAGTGCCTGTGCACCGACCAGAACCCAGGACTCGATCTGTGCGAAGACAGGTCCGATGACAGTCATGCTGAAGAATCCGGCCACGAGAACGGATACCAGGGGAGTGACAAAGAGATCAAACATCTCCGGCACCTTCTTGTGCAGCGGCTTCTCGATGGCAGACATCAGCCATACAGAAAGGATCACCGGGATGACGTGGCCCTGATAGCCTACGTTCTGGATGTTCCAGGCACCGAACCAGGACCAGAGGGTGGACGTCTCTGCACCGCCGGCCACAGACCAGGCATTCACAAGATTCGGATGAATCATCATCATGCCGATGACGGCGCCCAGATACTGGTTTCCGCCAAAGATCTTCGCTGCAGAAATGGCGATCAGGATCGGCAGGAAGGTCAATGCCGTATTGGAGAACATATTCAGAAGTTCATACAGATGAGAGGCAGACATGCCGGGGAACACCTGCACAAGACCGCCCAGAAGACCGTTCAATAGGCCCGTGGCTACGATGGCCGGGATGATCGGTACGAAAATGTCGCCGAGGCTCTTGATGGCTCTCTTATACCAGGGTGCCTTGGATGCCGCTGCTGCCTTGACATCTGCCTTTGTGGCTGCCTGAACGCCGGCCTCTTTGATAAATTCGTCATATACCTTGTTGACAGCACCGGTTCCAATGATGATCTGTAATTGTCCGGCGGCTTCGAATACGCCCTTCACGCCGTCCACAGATTCGAGGACCGACTTTTTCACCTTGGCATTGTCTGCAATCACCAGTCTCAGTCTCGTTGCACAGTGCGCTGCACTTGCCAGATTATCCTTTCCGCCGATGGCAGAAAGAATTTCATGTGCGGTCTTTTTGTAATCCATAAATTGCTCCCTCCACATAAATTGTTTTCATACACTTTGTGAAACCGATTTCATTTGATAGAGCAATTTTACATCAAAAAATGCAATTTAGATATTGACAAATGCGTATAAGCTTTTTGGAGAAATCCGTTGATTTCACACAGTTTCACATTGCCTGTCTGTGGATTCTCTTTCTACGATTTCAAAATCCAGCTTCAGGAGCTTGGGGACGGTGGATTTTCTGCTGAGTGCATTCAGCAGCATCTGTGCAGCCTCGATGCCTGCCGTCTTATAATGCAGCCTTGCTGAGGTAAGGGGAACGGCGGTGACGGCACCCAGCTTGGAATCGCCGACGCCGCAGATCATCAGTGTCTCAGGAATACGGATTCCGTTTTCTCTGCAGTACAGGATGGCACCAGCCGCAATGGTATCTGTTGCACAGAAAATAAAGTCCGGCACATTGGAGCTCTTCAGAATTTTCTTTGCACAATGATAGCCGGAATCTATGGTAAACTCTGAAACGGCAGTATTGTGTTCGTTCAATGAGATTGCATGATCTGCCAGTGCACTTAAAAACCCCTTATGTCTCGCCTCGCCGGAGGCCTTGTCGCTGTCAGTCACGCCGATATAGCCTGGGATTTTTCCGCCCTTTTTGACCATCAGCTCTGTCAAGGCGTAGGCTGCGCCGTAATCGTCATGGCACACGCTGTTAAAGCCTTTGTACTGCTGTCCCACAATGACAACCGGAATATGCATTTTGTTCAGGAGCGTACGATGCGTAGCAGTAAATATCGTTGCCAGTAAAATAACCCCGTCAACGCGATTTTGACGGAACAATTCCAGATACTCGATTTCTTTATGAAAGTCGTTGGCGGTATTCACAAGAATGATCTGGTATCCCTGCTCCGAAAGCACCTGACTGATGCCCTCTGTGATGCGCGCACAGCTTTCACTGGAAAGCTTCGGCAGGATCACGCCGACAAGCTTGGTTACGCGCGTCTTTATCGATCTGGCCGAAAGACTCGGTGCATAGCCGGTTTCCGCTATTGCCCTTTCGATCATGTCCCGTTTGTCATCACCAAGATATCCCTTATTAAAGTATCTGCTCACAGCAGATTTGGATACACCGGCGTATTCCGCAAATTCTGAAATATTCATATGCTGTCGTTATGATTTCCTTTTTTATCACTCATCTACAGACCATCTTCAGCTGCGTAAATATGACATCCATTCCGTCCGTGCGCTTTCACATAATACAGTGCACGATCGGCATCTTTGAACAAGCTTTCTCCCGGATTCTCTTGATCCATAAATGCAACTCCCACACTCAGTGATACCGCAGGAACATTCTCTTCATGAATGGCAAGCTGATTGTTGATCTCAGCTATTTTATTCTCAATGGTATACGCAAGATCACTTGTCACGTCCATCATGACAACCGCAAATTCATCTCCGCCGATTCGACAGACGTGGTCAATCGAACGGAAATCCTCCGCCAGGAGCCTTGACACTCGTTTCAGAATGACATCGCCTACCTCATGCCCATAGGTATCATTAACATTCTTAAAATCATCCACATCCACAAGGATCAATGCAAAATCCCGCTTATCCTTTTCCATTGCATGCAGAATTTGATCAAAGGATCCGCGATTGAGCACGCCGGTCATTGAATCATGCTCCGCCCGGTCCCTCATAAGCTTCTCATCTGTGACATCACGTGCAACATACAGTGCTTCTACTGCTCTTCCATTCTCGTCTCTGCGTTTTACAATAAAACGTGCCTGCATCCACCGTCCTGTAGGTGCTTTGTAATTCGTTGATACTGTGTTTGCCTTTTCGAGTCGGTCAGCCAGCGTATTTAAATCCAGGAATTCACGAAAAGACTCTCTGAATTCCGGCTCTAAAAAGGCTTCTATGACTGTATCCCTTATGGTGTCAAAAATCCCTTTTCTTGCGGCTACCATTCCCATGAGCGGCACGCTGGTCAGTATTTCATATTCATGCGTAAGGATATTCGCCTGAAAAATTGTGGAGTAAATGGTCGACAGAGAATTGATCACCTCTGCATGCTCTTTCTCCTCCTTGAGTCGTGCTTCCTCAAGTGCCCGTTCTCTCTTTTGATTTTCCTTCTGCTCTTCTACGATCTTGTCGATGAGCTGGAAGCCTACGACAACAGTATCTGTATCATCAACCCTTCTGAAATCATACTGATAGTAATGCTGTACGCCATTTTCTATACTGCGATATGTACCAACGTACTTATCCTGCTTGGAAAATATTCGCCTGATATTTTCTACATTCAGCGTTTCCTTTATTCGCTTCTTATCATCAGGATGAACGTTTTCACGCACCCACCGATCCACAACTGCATCAAATTGGAATGTCTGATCGCTGACCGATCGGATCGCGTTGACAGTATAGTTGTCGTCGAGTCTTAGCGCCCGTGCCGTGCCCTCCTTCAAATTTGCAACGAATACATTTCTGAAGCTCCGGGACAAGGCTTTGATAATGGCAAGCTGTTCTTCAAGCTCTTTTTGATGGGCAGCTTCTTTTTCTCTTTCGGACTTCTCGATTTCATGATGTTCTTCAATGATGTCATCAATATTCTGAAATCCTGCTACTGCTTTTGTGCCGTCCTTATCCGCCTTGCCGAAGCTGTATTGAAAATGATGAATCTTTCCATTCACAAAACTGCGGTAATTTCCAACAATCTCTTCCTTCGTCTCAAACCCCTTTTGGATGTTTTCTACCGTAATTGTTCTGCTGACTTTTTCTCTGTCTTCCGGATATACTATCGTATTAATCCAATTCTCAAGAACGACTTCTAACGGAAACTCCCGATGATCCTCCTTGCCCGGAACATCCACGTAGTCCGCATCCAACTTAAGAATTCTCGCTGTCTTTTTTTTCAAATCCAGCCAATAGACATTTTTGAAATGACGAGCAAGGGCATCAAAAACCATCAGCTGTTCTCTGCTGTTTATCATACATTTACCTTTGTGAAATAAACTCAATTTCTCTTTGTAAAACATACACAAAAAGATGTGTTCATTCTATCACTTTTCATTTAACGGTTCAATGAATTCATGGTAAACGCAGCTGAATGCATTTGCCACATTATCTCCTGTACGGCTGTCGTCTCACCATTATCAGTGCATACCACTCGCGAGAACCTCGCAGACATCGAGCCATGCCTTGCACCCGGAAAGCGTTTCCAATTCATCAGGCGTCAGTTCCACAGCACTGTTGGCACTGCCGCATGCCGGATAGACCTTGTCAAAGCGCTGCAACGAGACATCCAGGTAAACATCCACGCCGGCCTTGATACCAAAGGGACACACACCGCCGACATCGTGGCCGATCAGCGCATGCACTTCTTCTCTCGTCAGCATTTTCGCCTTCTTATGAAAAAAGGCTTTGTACTTGCTGTTGCTGACCTTGGCGTCTCCCGCTGCAATGATCATCACCGGCCGGGTATCCACCATAAAGGTCAGGGATTTCGCAATCCTGGCAGGCTTCGTCCCAACAGCCAATGCTGCCAGTTCCACCGTGGCACTGGACACGTCAAAAATCCGAATCCGGTCGCCGAATCCCTTGTCCTCCAAATATGCCTTTGCTTCCTCTATTGCCATATGTTTTTTCTCCTCATTTTCGGAATGATAAATTCAACG
>CAVGIV010000069.1:0-12377 GCA_963629395.1 Paludibacteraceae bacterium
ATAACCCCTTTCCGCCGCTCTTCTCCTGCGGCATTCACCTCAAATTCCGGTAACTATTCAGCCCCCATCTCGATTTTCCTTCAGAAAACCTCGATGTGGTCGGCGTGGCCGGCAATCACTCAGCCTCATCCTGAAACAGCTTCTTTAAGTTCACGTCAAACGGCGGATACACAACACCGCGCTCTGTTACAATCCCTGTCACCAGCTCGTGATCGGTCACGTCAAAGGCCGGATTGTAGCTCTTTACTTCCTCCAGCGCCATCGGCTCCCGGTACCACATTTCCTTCACCTCCTCGGGGTCCCGCTGCTCAATGCGGATGTCTGCCCCCGTCGGCGTATCAAAATCAATGGTGGAAGACGGTCCCAGGGTATAGAACGGGATCCCGTAATGTTTGGCCAGAATAGCCACACCGGAGGTTCCGATCTTATTGGCAAAATCTCCGTTTGCTGCGATTCTGTCACATCCGACGAACACCGCATTCACCATTCCCTGCTTCATCACGATGGATGCCATGTTATCGCAGATCAGGGTAACATCAATTCCCGCCTTTGCCAGCTCATAGGACGTAAGCCGGGCTCCCTGCAGGAGCGGTCTTGTCTCATCCGAGAAGACGTGCAGCTTCATTCCCTGCTCTGCGCCGTAGTAAATCGGCGCCGTCGCTGTTCCGTATCCAAGGCAGGCAAGATATCCCGCGTTGCAGTGGGTCAGAATGCCATCGCCGTCCTTAATCAGCTTAACGCCGTACTCTGCAATCTTTTTCGTCATCTCGGCGTTCTCCGCCTCGATCTTTTTAGCCTCTTCGCCCAGAAGTGCAACGATCTTCTCCGGGCTCTTGTCCGCATTCGCCTCCACAAGCCTTGTCTGGCGCTTGAGTGCCCAGGAAAGGTTGACAGCCGTAGGCCGGGAGCTGTTCAGATACTCCGCCTGCCGGCGAAACTCCGCCAGAAACGCAGCATACTCCAGATCCTTATAGCGCTGTGCCAGCACATACATGGCATAGCCGGCGAATACGCCGATGGCCGGCGCACCCCTTACCTGCAGGAGCTTAATTGCCTTCCAGGCCACCTCTTCATCGTGGATCCGAAGGTACTCCTCATGATTCGGAAGTCTGGTCTGATCCAGAATAATCACATCCTTCTCATCGTCCGAAAGCCGAATGACATCCAGACGATTCCCCTTGACATTCTCCATTTTCTCTCCGTTCTTTCTTGATACCTGTATTGCCAATGCCGTAACGCTAATTCGCCCAAACGTCCGGACCGGCTGATCTTTTACTGACTGTATGTGTGCAGCACGTGCCGTAATGCAGCATCCGCTCACTTCATACCTCGAGACAGTGTATCCTCTTTCCAAGCACAGCGTCAATAATCTCGCGGGGCCCCATTTTTGCAAATCCGTCCGGATCCTGCAAAACGCCCTTCTCCAGATCCCAGTGCATCAGATTTCCGCCCCGGTATTTCAGCTCGCACTCCCTGGTCGCGTAATGCTGATGGCAGACCGGGAAATATTTGGCCATGGCGTATTCCGCAATCTCATAGGACTGGGTTGTCTTCTCCTCCCGGTCCGGCAGCATGGAGCCGGAAATCTGCACGCCGGTGTTGGGACTGCTGTGAACAAGAACAACGCTCCCGTCCGGGCACTGTCCGAGACTGATCCAGACATGTCCCTGCATGCTCACAATATCGCCGGGGCGATATTCATCGATTGACTCATTGGGCACGTACGTTCCGAAGCCCTTTTGTGCAAAGGTCTCTGCCATCGCCGTGGAGCTCGTGACATACCCCGGGCACCCGGATTCGCGCTCGAGTGTGTTGTACACAGTCCACCCCACAAAGCCGGAGCAGTCAAGGCCATGGCCGAACTCAAACCGGTGCTGATCATAGTCGTAGCTTCCGGCATTTGCGTCAAAATACGACTTCCATTCCGGATTTAATCCAATCCGAACGCCGTCCTCCCCGGCACCGTTGTCCTCCTTATTCCAGCCGCCGCCCCAGACATACAGCGTCTGTCCGCAGGGCCTTAGCGCATTGGTCAGGAGCTTTTTCAAGGTTGGCTTTTTGCTTTCCCGTATTTTCTCTGCAAAATAGCAAAACAGCGGCGCACCGTCTGCAACGCCGTCTTCTGCGGTCTCCCAGCAGTTTTTCTCCGGATGCCACTGCGAGCCGTAGATGGGAAGCGTTTCGTGCACGATGAATTCGATGACACCGTCATCGCTCTTCTGGATCACCTGGAGGCCTTCTCCGAGTTCTCCAAGAGCCTGGTGGTGATAGCTGTTCGTAACAACCGTATCGCCGTAGAGCTCATGCAGAAAGGTTCCGGGAGTAAGCGTAGTCCCATGATACTCCCCTGTCCCAAGACCGGAATGATACGTATGGCGCTCCCGCACGCCGTCCGGAAGATCCTGAATGATTTTGCCGCCGAGGCACACGTTGATAATCTGTGCCCCCTTGCAGATACCCAGAACCGGCTTCCCCGCCTCCGCAAACAGCCTGCAGAGGGTCAGCTGCGCTACATCCAGTGCATGGTCCACGTCTCTGGTTCCGTTCATTTCTTCATGAAAGAATACGGGATCAATGTCGTCCCCGCCCGGCAGAATCAACGCATCGTACTCCTCAATGCTCTCCGGAACCTCTCTTGTATTCACGCATTCTGCGCCCACGTGCTCCATGGCGCGAACGTAGTTCGGCGTATCCAGATTGGCAATCAAAACCTTAATTTTGTCTTCCATCTCCTGCTCCTTTTTGTACAAGGCTCTCACCTTATGATGCCAGGGTCAAAATCCCTCACGAGAGCAAGCTCGCGTTGGAGTTTTGGACCTTTTGATCCGGGCATCACCTTATAACAGCACAGGGATGACAAGGCAGCGGCTTCCATGCCGCCTTGTCATCCCCGATATACTCAGTCGTTATGCTCCAGTACGTCCTGGTATTCCTCCAGCTCCTTCTCGTTGGCCAGAATAAAATGTCCTGGAAGGATCTCGGTCCACTGCGGCTTGTACTCGGAATAATCATGCACCGATGCATCATAGATCAAAAGCGTCTTGTTCTTCTCCTCCACCGGATCCGGCTGGGGAATTGCAGACAAAAGCGCCTTGGTATACGGATGCAGCGGATGACGAAACAGCTCCTCAGATTCTGCAAGCTCGACGATCTTTCCCTTGTGAATAACGGCAATCCGGTCGCAGATAAAGCGTACCACGGAAAGGTCATGCGCAATGAAAAGGTAGGTCAGTCCGCGCTCCTTCTGAAGCTTGGACATGAGGTTCAGCACCTGTGCGCGAATGGAAACGTCCAGGGCCGAAATCGGCTCATCGGCCACAATGAACTTTGGATCCATAACAAGGGCTCTTGCAATACCGATGCGCTGCCTCTGTCCGCCGGAAAACTCATGCGGGAAGCGGCTTGCAAACTCCGGAAGAAGTCCCACTGCGCGCAGCGCCCGGTCCACCTTCTCCTGGCGCTCCTGGTCGCTTAGGTGATGCCCCGGTGAATAGAGTCCCTCGGATACAATATAGCCCACCTTTGCGCGTTCGTTCAGGGAGCTCATGGGATCCTGAAAGATCATCTGGATATCCCTGGTAACCTGCTGGTCCTCTTCCTTGGTCAGCTTTCCGGATACGCGTCTGCCGTTAAACCGAATCTCACCCTCCGATACCGGATTGATGCGGATGATGGAACGGCCGATCGTTGTTTTGCCGGAGCCGGACTCGCCGACAAGGCCAAAGGTTTCTCCCTCGTAGATGTCAAAGCTGACATCGTCAACCGCAACAAAAGGGTGACGCTTCGCGCCGAACTGCACCTTGATATGGTCAACCTCAATGAGCTTTTTGCGTTCAGCCATTGGCTTCACCTCCTCTTGCAGCATCTCCTGCCGCCTGACTTTGTGCTTCTTCCATCGGTGTTCCGTACTCCGGCGATGCAATGCCGAGAGCCTTTCCCTTTTCACGCAGAACGCGGATGTGCTCCGGCGGCTCGATCTTCGGCGATCTGGAATCCAGAAGCCAGGTTCTTGCATAGTGCGTCGGTGTCACCTCGAACATCGGCGGACGCTTTACAAAATCAATCTTCAGCGGTCTTGGATTGCGTGCCGCAAAGGCATCGCCGTGGACCTCCATGAACAGGTTCGGAGGCGTACCTACAATCGTGTACAGATCCTGTCCCTTGATGCCCAGCTGCGGCAGGCTCGAAAGCAGCGCCCATGTATACGGATGTCTCGGATCATAGAACACCTCATTGCAGCTGCCGATCTCCACGAAATCGCCGGCATACATGACGGCGATGCGGTCCGCCACATTGGCGACAACACCAAGGTCATGGGTGATATAAATGGTCGTCAGGTCGTATTTGGCCTTCATATCCTTCAAAATACCGAGAATCTGTGCCTGGATGGTCACGTCCAGTGCGGTCGTCGGCTCATCGCAGATCAGGATTTCCGGCCGGCAGGCAACGGCAATGGCGATAACAACTCTCTGACGCATGCCGCCGGAGAACTCATGCGGATACTGCTTATAGCGCCGCTCCGGATCGCTGATGCCAACATCCTCCAGAAGCTCATACACCGCCTTTTTGGCCGCTTCACCGCGCAGATTCTGATGAAGCTCCACCGCCTCCTGAATCTGATAGCCGATGGACTTCAAGGGGTTCAGCGACGTCATCGGGTCCTGCATGACCATAGCGATCTTCCTGCCGCGGATCTGCAGCCATTCCTCATTGGTATGAAGGCGGGTCAGATCCTTCCCGTCGTACTGGATGCTGCCTCCTGTAATCCGTCCGTTGGAAGCATTCAGTCCCATTAAGGTCGATACGAAGACCGATTTGCCAGAGCCGGACTCGCCGACAATGGCAAGGCTTTCTCCTTTATAGACATCCAGCGAAATGCCGCGCAGCGCATGAAGCACCTGCCCGCGGAGCGTAAACTGGAAGTCCAGATCTTTGACCGAGAGGAGCACCTCCCGGCTGGGTGATATGGTATTTTCGCTCATAAAAACCTCCGATCGGTTCCGAATCCGTTTCAATCAGTTCATGTGGTTCTTCGGATCTGCTGCATCTGCGAATGCATTTCCGACAATGTACATCGAGATCGTAATCACAGCCAGAATTGCCGTCGGGAACAAAAGCTGATAGCGCAGCTCCGGCTGGCTCATCAGAAGGCGGCCGGCCTGCACCAGGTTTCCAAGGGACGGAATATCCGTCGGAAGTCCGATGCCGATATAGGTCACGAATACCTCGTTGCCGATGGCCGAAGGAATGGCCAGGGAAATGCGAAGGGCAATGACCGAAACCAGATACGGCAGCAGGTTCTTGGTGACGATGCGGCCCGTGGTCGTGCCAAGGCAGCGGGAGGCCAGATTGTAATCCCTGTCACGGATAATGACGACCATGTTGCGGATGAAGCGCGCCATGGACAGCCAGCCGGTCAGGCACAATGCGAAAATAATGGTCCCGACGCTCGGATTCATGATGTAGGAAATCAGGATCAGCACCAGCGTCTGCGGTACGTTGTCAAAGATGTTGTAGAGCTCCGTAAAAAAAGTATCGAGCTTGCGTACATATCCCCACAAAAGTCCGATCAGCGTGCCAAAGCCCGCTTCAAAAGCTGCCACGGCAAAGCCGATGCCAAGAGAGGTACGCGTGCCGGCCCAGGTTCTGGCCCACAGATCCTGTCCGATGGAGTTGGTTCCGAACCAGTACTCAGAATCCGGCTGATGGTTAATGATCTGAATGCCGGTCACCGGATCATTGTTGATGGTCTTGGGGCTTCTCTGATTGGGGAGAATCGGCTGAATAAAGGTAAATGCCAGCACGGCAATGATTACAATCAGGAAGAACACAGCTACCTTATTTTTAAAGAAGGCGCGAAGCGTTGCTCCCCAGTAGGAATAATTGGAATATCCGCCGCGCTCGGCATTCTTCTCGTCCGATTCCGCCTCTGCAAAGAGCTCCTCATCCGAAAGGTCCTTGTATCTCTCATAAGGAGAGAGCTCTCTGGCCAGGTTTTGTGTCAGCGCATTTTCCAGCTGTTTTTCTTTTTCTCCGCGGATGGTCATGCTCTTGCTCCCTCCTTTTTCGTGAAGCTGATTCTGGGATCCACAAGGCCCATAAGGATATCACCCAGCAGAAGTCCGATTACCGAGATTCCGGCATAAATAACAACCAGAGCCTGTACCATGGTATTGTCCTGAATCTTAATAACCTGTACCAGCAGTCCTCCCATGCCGGGAATCGAATACAGGGATTCTACATACAAGGAGCCCATCAGTGTGAACAGAATGGAGTTGGGGATGTACTGCACAAGCGGAACAAAGGCATTGCGGAATACATGGGTTCTGCTGATCTTGCCCTCCGGAACGCCCTTGGCTCTGGCCAAGCGGATGTAGTCCTTGTTGGCCTCATCCACCATGTACCGGCGAAGCCACATGGCGTAATAGACAATATTTCCAATAGACAGAGAGAAAACAGGGAGAATCCAGGTCAGCCAGTTGCCCTCGTCGAACAGCATTGAGACGCCTAGAAGCTCACTGCCGTAGAGCTGAATAAGCAAATGGTATACCGCAGAAGGAACGGCCTGCACAATGACGATCAGCACAGTTCCGAATTTATCCCACAGCTTCCAGCGGCTCCTGGTGGACTTAGCCATGGCAATTCCCAGAGGAAGGCCCAGGGCCAGTGAAATGATTTCTGCCAGAAGTCCCATTTTGATCGAGATGGGGGCCTTTTTAGCAATGATCTTGGCGATCGGATAGCCCTCCCGGTATTTATTGGAGGTTCCAAGGTCACCCTTGAGGACCTGACCGAAATACTTCACCACCTGCACCGGAGCCGGATCCTTCAGACCAAGCTTCTGAAGCGTAACATTGATCTGCGTCTGCGACATCTTCTCATAATTATTGAAGTAGCCTTCCACAGGCATCTTGCGCAGAAGCAGCAGCACAATGGTGATGACGATACATAATGTGACCAGAGAGTGCAAAAGACGTTTGAGAATATACTTGCCCAACGAGATCCTCCGTTCCGGTGCGGCGCAGCCCTTGACAGCGCCTCCTTATAAAGTGTTTGTACCTGCTCAGTATCTGCCAGGGCGCGAAGCGACTCTGGCTATCCACAGCGAGGATTTGCGATAGCAAATTCGAGATGGGGCTGAATAGATACAAGGATTTGTGACTGCAGCATGCTGCTGCAATCGAAATCCGACAGGTGCCTTATCAGCACCTGCCGGAAATGTGATGCACCTAGCTGATTTCTGTATGTGTGCATCCACTGCTGTCGTTTTATATCATTCTGCCGCAGCTGCAAGAGAAGCGGTTCTCTCCTCTTCCCACTGCTGCATAGCTGCCTTGAACTCATCCATGCTCATGGATGTCTCGCCAAGGTGCTGGTACTTGTATCTCTCAGTGGCTACACCGTAAGGTGCATACTCACCTTCCAGCGGATTCAGTTTGGATACGACATAACCGTCACCCAGAGAAATGCTGTACGGAACGATGATCGCATGATCGATCAGAATTCTCTCTGCCTCTGCAAATGCAGTGTAGCGGGCCTCGTCATCATCATAGATTGCGGAAGCCTCTGCCACCTTCTCGCTCCACTCCTTGTAGATGGCCTGTGTCTCGGAATCCTCAGAGATATCCCAGAAGTTGTAGTTGTTGCCTTCGCCGAACGGCTCAGCCCAGGTCTGGGGATCTGCGTAGTCAGCGCCCCAGTTACACTTCATGAATGCATACTTGCCGCTGCGACGTACTGCGGAAAGGAATCCGGTCTCCGGACCAGCCTCTACGATGATGTCGATGAAATCTGTTCCGAGAACGCCTTCCATCTGCTGCTCGACAACCTGGCACTCCTTATCCCAGTTGGTCGTAGAAGGATTGTAAGGCATCAGGACCTTGATCGGGAAGGTGCAGCCTGCTGCCGTCAGCTCTTCCTTGGCCTTGTCGCGGTACTCAACAGCCTTCTCGGCATCAAAGCTGTCGCCGGCCGTGATATCTGCGAGTGCATCGTACTGTGTGTAATCCTTGCCGGCAGCTGCTGCAAAGTTTGCAGGAGTTACCGAGTTGTTCAGAAGACTTTCCGGGTTGTACGGCTCGCTTACAGTCAGAGCCTTTACGCGGTCCAGAGAAGCCATCAGAGCCTTACGGAAATTCTCGTTGTTGACTGCAATCTTCCAGTTCTCCGGCTCATACTGCTCATCGAACTCCGGATCAAAGTTGAAGGCGAAGAAGTAGCTGAAGGAGTTGGACGGACGGGAGCCGTGTACCTGATCCTTCACAGCATCATCGTTGAGCCAGGAATCCAGAAGGTCTGCGCTGATGCTTGCGTAGTCGATCTCGCCGTTCTTGTACATGTTCGCTTCTACGCTGGATGCATCTGCATTATAGGTAGAAACGATCTCATCGATATATACGTTGTCCTTATCCCAGTAGGTCTCATTCTTGGCCAGTACGTGCTTCTCCTGCGGCTCATAGGTGTCCAGGATGTATGCACCGTTGTACCAGAGGCTCTCGTTGTCAAGACCGAAGGAATCGCCGTACTCATCCAGGCAGGCCTGAGAAACCGGCATGTAGGAGGTGTAGGAAACGATGCTGGTAAAGAAGGAGCAGGGAACATCCAATGTGTAAACAAGCGTGTAGTCATCGGTTGCGGTAACGCCGATGTCCTCCGCCTTTACCTCATCCACGGGCTCGAGCTCGTTTCCGTCCTCGTCCGTTGTCTTGGTGCCATCCTCGCTGGCAAGCATGTATGCGGTGTAGTCGTAGTAGGCCTGTGCGTTGTGAACCACAGCACCGGTGTCATACATGTACTGGTTGTCCGACTCATTGGCTGCGTTGTTTACATAGCGAGCTGCTGCAACCCAGTCGTTCGCGGTTACATCGGCAACTTCCTTGCCGGTGTTGTCAACCCACTTGGCGCCCTTGCGGATATGGAAGGTCCACTCGGTCATATCGTCGTTGGACTCCCAGCTCTCTGCAAGTCCGGGGATGATGTTGCCGTAGGAATCGTAATCTACCAGGCAGTCGATGATGTTCGCACTGATGGCGTAATCATTGGTTGTGCTGGTAGTCAGGTAATTCAGAGTCTGTACCTCTCCGGAGTACAGGGTCCGGTAGGTTACCTTCTCATCAGACGAAGCACTGGAGCTCTCGGAGCCTGCAGCGCCGCTCGTGCTGTCGGCAGATCCTGAGGAGCTGCTGCCGCAGGCGGCCAAAGATGCAGCCATAACGCCCGCCAGCACTCCTGCAAGAAGCTTACTGGTCTTTTTCATAATATCCTCCTTTAGCAATAGATGGTTGCCATACAGCCCCGGTTTCCTGCATCCTTCCCTTCCGGAATACGTACCAGAAGAAGCATGCGAAAGCGTTTCTGTATAATTGTATACGATAATAAAATCCCAGTGTCCCCCTTGTCAACAAAAACCAGCATTTTTTCTGCGCAAATATGGCTGTTTTTAGGAAGGAACTGTCCCTGTCGCATTCCGCAATTGACGTATGTCCGAAATCGTACTAAGATTGCTATATGTACGATTTCGGACATATAGCAATCTGGCATTTGATATTCGTGCCATGATTTTATGTTCTAACAGGAGGTTTTTATGCAGCAGATTCAGCTCTCTGAGCACTTTACCGTCCGTAAGCTTTTGCGCTTTACGCTCCCTTCCATCGCCATGATGATCTTCACCTCCATCTACGGCGTCGTGGATGGCTTTTTTGTCTCCAACTACGCAGGTGCCACGGCCTTTGCCGCCGTGAACCTGATTCTCCCCTACACCATGATGTTCGGCGGGATCGGCTTTATGTTCGGAAGCGGAGGTACCGCTCTGGTATCCATGGTCCGCGGTCAGGGGCATCACGAAGAGGCCAATGAGATCTTCTCTTTGGTGGTTTACGTACTGCTGGCTGTCGGTATCATTTTATCTGTCATCGGCTTTCTTACGCTCCGGCCGGTAGCGATTCTCCTGGGAGCCACCGACACGATGCTCCCCTACTGCATTGCCTACGGCCGCGTTCTGATGCTCGGTCAGTGCTCCTTTATGCTGCAGTACTTTTTCCAGAACTTTCTGATCGCAGCAGAGAAGCCGCACCTGGGTCTTGCTGTCACGGTAGCAGCCGGCCTCACGAACATGGTTCTGGACGGCGTTTTTCTGGCCATCTTCTCTATGGGCGTCACCGGTGCTGCCATCGCAACCGTCATCAGCCAGTGCATTGGCGGCCTGCTGCCTCTGATCTACTTCATACTCCCCGGCAGCAGTCCGCTTCACCTTGGGAAAACGCACTGGAGCCCCTCTGCCATCGGCAAGGTTATTTTAAACGGCTCCTCAGAGCTGATGACGAACCTCTCATCAAACCTGGTGACAATGCTCTACAATATGCAGCTGATGAAGCTGGCCGGGGAGAACGGGGTTGCGGCCTACGGCGTGATCATGTACGTATTCTTCATTTTTGCCGCAGTGTTCATCGGATATTCGATGGGCAGCGCCTCCATTGTCAGCTATCACTATGGTGCGGGACACCACGAGGAGCTGCAGGGGCTTCGCAGGAAAGGAATGGGCATCATTGCGGCCTCTTCCGTCCTCTTGACAATCCTGGCGCAGATCTTTGCTCGGCCGCTTGCCATGATCTTTGTCAGCTATGATGCTGCACTTTTGGAGCTGACCGTCCACGGATTCCGGATCTTCATCTTCACGTTCCTTCTGATGGGCTTTAACATCTGGGGATCTTCATTCTTTACTGCGTTAAATGACGGGAAAATATCGGCCCTGATCTCCTTCGGACGAACCCTTGTATTCCAGCTGCTGGCAATTCTGGTACTGCCGCTACTTCTGGGTCTCAACGGCGTGTGGTCTGCCAACATTCTGGCCGAGGGACTGGCACTGTTCCTGACGGGGTGGTGTCTGCGGCATTATCAGAGTAAGTATCACTATTGATGTGAGTTAGAGGAACTGCTATGAATGCTACGGTAAAGGAATTTAATCAGCTGGTTGAAAAGATCAACAGCGCCTATCATGATTTTGCCACTGCCTGCGGTATGTCCGATGCGGACTTTCTGGTGCTGTACTCGCTCCTGGCGCACGAAGGCTGCTGCAGGCAGTCAATGCTCTATCACGAAACCGGTCAGCCCAAGTCCACCATCAACTCTTCGGTTCAGCGACTGCAGAGGCAGGGCGTCCTTCTGATCACAAAGGGAGACAAGCGCAACACACTCGTCTCTTTGACCAAAGAAGGCCAGCGCCTTGCCGAGCGCACGGCCGGCGTCCTGATTGCCGCTGAGGACCGCTTCTACAGCTCCATTCCCGCAGGTGATGCAGACATCTTCCTCCGGGTGAACCGGCAGTACCTTTCCGCGCTTCAGGAAAGTGTTCAAGGGCAAAAAAACGCTCCGCAGACTTAATCTGCGGAGCGTTTTTCTGCCCTTCTCCCTCTCCTTCTGCAGTCGTCCCGTCTGCCTTCTGACAGCCTGCAAGTGACAACCGTATAACCACTGTGCCCTTTTTCAGGGGCAAATTATCTTCAAATGTAACTATTCAGCACCCATCTCGATTTTCCTTCGGAAAACCTCGATGTGGCTGGCCAGAGGCGCTTCGCGCCTTGGCCGCCTGCCAATTTCAATCGTGAATTTGCCTGCAAGCAGTCAATTCACGTTGAAATATGGCAGGTGCTGAACAGATACCTTCAAATAGTCAAACGCTAAGATCAGCGTGCGATACCGGTTGGATCTTAAGTCGAAAATGTCATGGTAAATAATTCAGGTTTACTGTTCATTAGGTTCCAGGGGGTGGGGAGGGACATTTCCCCAGTTGGTGGCTCCGACACCTGCCACGGGACAAATACATCCGCCATATTTGTTATAGAAACCCTTACTTCCCTTCTTGACTGTGCCATCCTTATCTTTCCAGTCAATGCTTCCGGCGCCGCCACCAACGCAATAGCAATCCAGGAAATCGCCGCTACCGCCTCCGCCTAGAACACAGCCGCAACCACCTCCGCCGGAAACCGCTTCTAGCTCATCGTCGGACATGTTGTGCTTTGGCATTTTAAGGTCATCCTCAGTAAGGTCAATACCCTGCGCCCGCCAGAAATCGATGATCCTGACAGGGGTCCATTCCTCGCCGCTGTTGGCTTCAGCCATTTTTTTCTGAATTTCAGGAGAGGCAGCTAGCTTCTGCATTTTTTTCAACTTATTCTTATCCATGATCGTACACTCCTTTTTCAGAAAGTTAAGCTGTCTTAAAATTGCTACAGCAATATTAAATCTTAACAGCATTGTTTTGACAAGGAAAAATCCAACAGAGAATTGCCTTATATCAGCAGAACTCCGATGAAAACTTGCACTCTCACTTCACCGTGCTACAATACTGAATTATTGCGATTGATTAGGGAGGTGTGTCA
>CAVGIV010000070.1:0-12116 GCA_963629395.1 Paludibacteraceae bacterium
ATTCACGATTGAAATTGGCAGGCGGCCAAGGCGCGAAGCGCCTCTGGCCAGCCATATCGAGGTTTTCCGAAGGAAAATCGAGATGGGTGCTGAATAGTTACGGAATTTTGCTTGGCTCTGAATGGTTACGAGATCGGAAGGCACCGAATAGTTACGATTTGTTTGGATAAAAAACACAGCGCGGCACCTTGAATGGTACTGCGCTGTGTTTTTTTGATATGCATGGTTGACCGGGATAGTCATTAACGAGCTGTCAGCGGGTAAGACCAGCCAATGTCTTCCAGCGGCCGCTGTAGTAACGTGCAACAAAGCAGACAATGCGGCAGATCCAGTCGATAATCATGGCGATCCATACGCCGATAGCCCCCATGCCAAGGGAAACGCCCAGTACATAAGAAAAGCCGATACGGAAGATGAACATCGAAGCAATGGAGGCGATCATTGTGAATCGGACGTCATTGCAGGAACGGAGCATGTTGGGGAATACGAAGGAAAACGGCCATAATACTGCGGCAAAACCGCAGTGGATCACCACCAGAATCCACGTGAGTTGCGTGGTCTCGGGGGAGAGTCCGTACAGAGTGAGAATCGGATTTAAAAAGAGGATGATCAGAGACTCCAGAATGGCCTGCGGAATGTAGGTGATGACCATAATCCTTTTCAGATAGAAGCGAATCTGCTCCTCGGAACCGGCACCGACGCACTGACCGATGACCGTAATCATGGCAAGGCTTGTTGCCTGCCCGACAATGATTCCCACGGCATCGAGGCTGTTGGCGACACCGTTTGCAGCAATCTGAGTGGTGCCAAAGAGAGCGATGATAGAAACCACAAGGATACGCCCCAACTGGAAAATACCGTTTTCGAGGCCGTTCGGAACTCCGATGTACAGAATTTTCTGAATGGTGTTCCAGTTCGGACGTACGAAAAGGTGGTTGAGATAGATGTCCTGCTTTTTATTTCTCAGAAGGACAAAGAGAATGACGGCACCGGCCGCACGGGACAGAAGGGACGGAATGGCGACGCCGGCGACGCCAAGGTGCAGGGCAAATACGCCGACGGCGTTGCCCACCACGTTGATCAGATTCACAACAATGGCAGTTTTCAGTGTGACGGATGCGTTGCCCATGGAGCGAAACAGTGCGGCACAGGCATTGTAGATGGCAAGAAACGGGAAGGAAACTGCCGAGATCAGAAAGTAGATCAGGGCATTCTGCATGACATCGTCATCGATGGAACCGAAAAACAGGCGCAGGAGAGGCTCCTTTACAGCAATGGTGATCAGCATCATGGAAAGCCCCAGAACCAGCATGGTCAGCATGAGCTGCTGTGCAGCTTCTCGTGCAAATTCCTTCCGCTTTGCACCAAGGTGCTGGGATACAATGACGGCACCGCCGCTGGCCATAGCAGCAAAAATAGCAAAAACGAGATTGTTAATCATATCCACAAGGGATACACCGGATACAGCAGCCTCGCCGACAGCAGAGATCATAATCGTATCGGCCATACCAACAGTCATAGCAAGCGTCTGCTCAAAAATGAGCGGTATGATCAGGCTGCGAAGCGCCTGTGAGGAGAACAGATAGTTCTCCGGAATGGGCTTACGGGAAAAAATACGCATGAAAACCTCCTTGAACAATGCTGAACATCTGGCGAGAGAGCCGCATCAAGCTGCAATGGAGGGGCTGAGTCGTCATAACAAGGTAATGGTAACATAGAATCCTAAAAATGTAAGCGGTTACATTTTGGGTTTGCGCATTTATTCGGGACCTGTTATTGGTCGGGCGTCTGAGCAGTAATGATCGCAGGGAGAATCTATTAGCTACGCGGAGTTGAATGTTGCGACGATTGCTTATGAGCGTTATAATATGCGTACACACATCTCTTCCGCATCCAGTGATATGAAGATCCCGAAAAGTGAAGTGATAAACGTAATAGTGGTTCGCAGGCAGTTCATAGCTGCAGCAGATGAGATGATATGCAAGAAGACATTCGGCAGCAAGGAATACTCGTTAAAAAGAAGAGATCGCAAGAAGGAGGTAGTGCTATGGATTTTTCCAAACAGGAGAAGATAAAGCAGCTGACGTCACTTCCGGAGGTTCAGCAAAAGCTGGCAGAGCTGAAAAAGAATGAAAACCTGACCGTGCAGGAAATCCTGGAATTCTGGAAGAATCTCGGGGTTGAGCTTACGGAAGAGGAGCTGCAGGCGCCGAAGGAAACGGTCTCGGACCTGGAACTGGCAGGTGTTACCGGAGGTAAGGATAACGGATTTCAAATGTGCGGCTGCATATTTGCCGGCCTGGGCGCGGAACATAATAAAGATAAGGTGCCGGAGGATAAGAATAAAAAGCCGCAGCAGAAATAGCTCTGACGGACATATTTCCTTAGACCGGACGATGAGGTCCAGACATGTTGAAAGTGTCTGGACCTGTTTTTGTGAGCAGAAAAATGGTTAGAACTGGAGAAAGCAAACGATGATTGGACAGATGCTGCAGCTGATGGGGGAGATGCTGTTATTAATGCTGACAGGGTGGATCATTCGCCGAGTGGGGATTGTAACAAAGGAAGGCAGAAAATGTCTGACTGATTTGATACTATATGTCATTTTGCCGTGCAATATTGTGCGCGCCTTTGTGAATGAGGCGGGCAGTGTGAAGGGACTCGGAGGTGCACTTGGACAGGTCCTTTTTCTTTCAATCCTGATCCAGATTCTGTGCTCTGCTATGGGCTATATCTGTTATCGCGGAATGAAGGATGGAGAGAAACAGGTGTATCAATATGCGACTGTCTGCTCCAATGCCGGCTTTATGGGAAATCCATTGACAGAGGCAGTGTTCGGAGATATGGGGCTTTTGTATGCATCGATCTACCTGATTCCGCAGCGTATTGTCATGTGGACGGCAGGAGTGTCGTATTTTAATCAGGGTGGAAATCGAAAGGGACTTATCAAAAAGGTGCTGGTGCATCCGTGCATGATCGCCGTTTACATCGGAATGTTCCTGATGCTGACAGGAATACCGCTTCCGGGATTTCTTGACAAAACCGTTTCCGCACTGTCTGCCTGCACAACAGCGATGACAATGGTCTATATCGGAACAATTTTGTCGGATGTGGATTGGAAGACCATGGTAACGGTAAAACAGATTTATTTTGCCCTGCTGCGTCTGGTGGTGATTCCGCTGATTGTATGGCTGCCCTGCCGGTGGCTGCAGGTGGATTCACTTGTTGCCGGGGTGTCGGTGTTCCTGGCGGCAATGCCGGCCGGCTCAACAACGTCGCTTCTGGCAGCCAAGTATGGAGCGGATGAGGAAACGGCTGCACGGTGCGTCGTGTTCACAACCGCATTGTCTGTGGTTACGATTCCTTTGTGGGGTATCGTTACACTCGGAATTGCCTGATGGCAATTCCGAGTGTAAGAGTGCAGTCAATATAGTGTACCGATGATGAATCATGTATAATGGTGTAAATTTAAAGGAGTGCAGAATATGAGTAAATTCGGCAGTAAGAATAAGGACAGCAAGAAAGCGGAGGAGAAGCGTATGAAGCAGCAGCTGGCTGCGCTTGCCCGCAAGAATGCCAAGAAAAAGAAGTGAATAGTCACGATGTTATGCAGCTGCAGGCTGACTGCGGTAGAGAGAGGGAATAATGGGAGAAGAATTTAGCAGTTTAGAAAAGGCGCCGTCTGCACCGGTCCTGGAGTTCGGAGCCGCAGAGGCGGCGATGGATGCTCCGTCTGTGCAGGAGGAAGAGCCTGCAGCAGAGAAGGCGCAGGCCCCGGAGGATACGCTGACCGAGGAAGAGAAGAGACAGGTTGATGAATTTGTCAAGCAGATTGATCTGTCCAACACGAGTGCCGTTTTGAATTATGGCGTCGGAACGCAGAAAAAGCTGGCGGATTTCTCACAGAAGGCCATTGATAATGTCCGTACAAAGGATATGGGTGAAGTCGGCAATATGCTTTCCAGCCTCGTTACGGAGCTGAAGGACTTTGACGTCGAGGAAGAGGAAAAGGGGTTCGCTGCTTTCTTTAAGAAGAAGGCGAACAAGGTTGAGGCACTGAAAAACCGCTATGCGAAGGTGGAGACCAATGTACAGGCGGTCAGTGATGAGCTGGAGAAGCACCAGGTTCAGCTGATGAAGGATGCTGACCTCATGGACAGGATGTATGAGCTGAATCTTAGCTATTTCCATGAGCTGACCATGTACATTGCAGCCGGCAAAAAGAAGCTGGAGGAGGTACGCGGCAAAGAGCTCAAGGACCTCCAGGACAAGGCGGCTCAGTCCGGGCTTGCAGAGGATGCGCAGAAGGCCAAGGATCTGGCGGAGCAGTGCGACCGCTTTGAGAAGAAAATCTATGATCTGGAGCTGACCAGAACCGTTGCGATGCAGACCGCACCCGAAATCCGTATGGTGCAGAATTCTGACACTACGATGGCGGAGAAAATTCAGTCTACGATTGTCAACACCATTCCTCTGTGGAAGAATCAGATGGTAATCGCCATTGGCCTGGAGCATGCAACACAGGCGGCGAAGGCGGAGCGTGAGGTGAACGACATGACCAATCAGCTGCTGCAGAAGAATGCCTCTGCTCTGAAGACGGCAACGGTAGCTGCAGCGAAGGAAGCGGAGCGAGGTATCGTAGATATTGAGACGCTGAAGAATACAAACGCGACACTGATCTCTGCGATGGATGAAATTCTGAAGGTCCAGACAGAGGGCAAGGAGAAGCGAAAGGCTGCAGAGGGCGAGCTGGTTCAGATTGAAAGTGAACTCAAGCAAAAGCTTCTGGAAGCAGCAAAGAACTGACGAACAATATCGTTACGGGCAAATGAGGAATACCCTATGGCTAGAGGTAAAGTCAGAATTTTCGTTGGAGCAGGACACGGGAAGACACCGGCTGCAGTCGGGCTTGCTCTGATGCGGGCATCCGCAGGCGGGCATGCGGTGATCATTCAGTTTTTCCAGGGAAGAGGCTTGTCGGATGCAGAGTTTATTCACAAGCTGGAGCCGGAGGTCAAGCTGTTTCGCTTTGAGAAGGCGAAGATCATGTGGAAGGACATGGATGAACAGCAGCGCAGCATAGAAGCATCCAATATTCGAAATGGATTAAACTATGCGAGAAAGGTGCTGGATACCGGAGAGTGCGACATACTGGTGCTGGACGATGTTCTTGGACTGATTGACAACGGCATTATCACCTTTGAGGAGATGGGGGCTCTTCTGGAGCATCGCATGGACACGGATGTGGTTCTGACGGGTACGAGGATGGACGACGGACTTTGCCTGTACGCAGACGAGATTGAGGAGATCAGCGAGGTACCGTTCCGTCGGTACACGGAGGAAAAGGAAGACGAGGCAGTCACAAAAGGAGAAAAGGAGTAAGAAATGGCGGTTTTTCACGGATCAGCAGTAGCAATTGTAACACCATTCCATAATGATGCGGAGCAGACCATCAACTATGATGCATTCGCGCAGCTCTTGGATTACCAGATCGACAACGGCACAGATGCCATTGTCGTCTGCGGCTCCACCGGTGAGTCTGCAACAATGACAGAGGCAGAGCATCTGGAGGCATGCCGGTTTGTTGTGGATTATGTGAAGCACAGAGTGCCTGTAATTGCAGGAACCGGATCCAACTGCACGAAGACAGTGGTGCAGTTGACTGAAGCAGTCAAAGAATATGGCGCAGATGCAGCACTGGTGATTACCCCCTATTACAACAAGGGAACGCAGGAAGGGCTGTATCAGCACTTCCGCGCAGCGGCGCAGGCAGGAAACGGGATGCCGATCCTGATGTACAATGTGCCGTCCCGCACGGGAGTAAATCTCCTGCCGGAGACGGCTGCAAGGCTTGTTCGCGAGGTCCCCGGAATTGTCGGTATTAAGGAAGCGTGTGGCGATCTCAGCCAGATTGTCAAGCTGATGTCACTCACGGACGGAAAGATTGACCTGTATTCCGGAAACGATGATCAGACGGTGCCGATCATGTCGGTCGGAGGACTGGGTGTAATTTCTGTAGTAGCCAACGTTGCACCGCGCCTGATGCATGATATGTGTGCGGCCTTTGCAGAGGGAGATCTTGCAAAGGCTCTGCAGCTGCAGCTGCAGAGTGAAGAGGTCTTTGAGTGCCTGTTCTCGGAGGTGAATCCGATTCCTGTCAAGAAGGCGGTAAGCCTTATGGGCTTTGAAGCAGGGCCGCTTCGCCTTCCTCTGACGGAGATGACTCCGGCGAAGGCAGCGAAGCTGAAGGAGGCAATGGACAAGCTGGGCTTACTTGGAAAGTAAGGAGATAAATGAATGGTACGAATTCTGATGCATGGCTGCTGCGGCCGTATGGGAAGAATGATTACAGAGCTGGCTGCAAAGGATGAGACCCTTTGCATTGCGGCAGGCGTGGATGCAAGTGGGGAGGCCTATGCCGGCTATCCGGTATATCCTGCACTGGAGGATGTGCAGGAGGAGGTTGACGTTGTGATTGACTTCTCAAATGCGAAGGCAGTTGACCACCTCCTGGATTGGTGCATAGATAAAAAGATTCCGGCGGCTGTTTGTACAACCGGACTTTCCGATGAGCAGATGGAAAGACTTCACCGGGCAGCACAGAGCGTTGCTGTCCTGAAGTCTGCGAATATGTCCATCGGAGTCAATCTTCTCCTTAAGCTTCTTGCGGAGGCAGCCCCGAGGTTGGAGGCGGCTGGCTTTGACTGTGAAATCGTGGAGAAGCACCACAATCAAAAGCTTGATGCACCGAGCGGTACCGCGCTGGCACTGGCAGATGCCGTGAATGATTCGCTAAAAGAGCGGTGCACCTACGTATATGATCGCAGCACGAGAAGGCAGAAGCGGCCTGCAAATGAAATTGGCATCAGCTCTGTTCGCGGAGGATCGATTGTGGGTGATCATGACGTTATTTTCGCCGGACAGGATGAAGTCGTTACCTTTTCCCACACGGCGTACAGCCGTGCTATCTTCGCAAAGGGAGCACTGGCGGCTGCCAGATATCTGGCCGGGCGTCCGGCTGGCTTCTACGATATGCAGGATGTACTGGCATGAGAATCCGTCCGTGCATTGATATTCATGATGGGAAGGTGAAGCAGATTGTCGGGAGCACTCTTCGGGAGAGCAGCGATGCCTGCAGGGAGAATTTCGTTTCTGCCAGGGACGCCGGTTACTATGCAGAGCTCTATCGTGAACGGGGGCTGCCCGGCGGGCATATCATTCTTCTGAATCCGGTATCGGATGCTGCAGGATACGAAGCGGATCGTCTGCAGGCAATGCAGGCGCTGCGGGCTTATCCGGACGGAATGCAGATTGGCGGCGGCATCACGGCAGAGACGGCGGAGACGTTTTTGAAGGCCGGAGCCTCCCATGTGATTGTGACGAGCTATGTATTCCGGGATGGGATGCTGGACGCAGACCGCCTGGAGAGACTGCAGGCGGCTGTGGGAAGGGAACACCTTGTTCTGGACCTTTCTTGTAAGCGCCAGGGGGATGGCTCCTATGCGGTGGTAACGGACCGCTGGCAGAAAACAACCGATCTGCGGATTACGAAGGAAACGCTGAGCGACCTGTCTGCATGCTGCGATGAGTTTCTGATCCATGCGGCGGATGTGGAAGGGAAAAGATCCGGGATCGAAAAGGACTTGGTTACTCTTCTTGGAAGCTGGCAGAAGGAGAGGCTGCGTACCGGTGACGCCTTTCCGGTTACGTATGCCGGAGGCGTGCATGCCTACGAGGATCTGCGGACGATTCGAGAGCATTCGGACGGATGTATGGATGTAACAGTGGGGAGCGCGCTGGACCTTTTCGGTGGAGATCTCTCTCTGGAGAAATTGGTACAGATGGCCGATCAGGGAAACGCTGATTAAAGCGTTTCCCTGCCGGAGGCACCATCACATATATGGATCAAAAATCAGCGTAACTATTCAGCATACAAGTGTTCGCATCGGGACGATACGGATACATGAGTACAACAAAGGGGACATCCTTACGGATGTCCCCTTTGCTACTAATCAGCTCATTTACATCTTGCACAATTACTCAAATATACAGTACTCACATACCGTACTCAAACGCATGGCAGCAGCCGTGCGAGAAAAGAACTGCGTATATCCAAACGTATATCTTAAGAAAAGGCACTCTGTTCTTGATCTATTAGTGACCGAACGCTGCCGGCATCAACCCAAATTAGTTGAGCTTGGTTACGTTAACGGCCTGCGGTCCCTTCTGACCCTGGATTACGTCATACTCAACAGCCTCGCCCTCATCCAGAGACTTGAAGCCTTCCATGTTCAGTCCGGAATAATGTACGAATACATCGTTTCCTTCAGAATCGGAAATGAAGCCATAACCCTTCTGGTTGTTGAACCACTTAACAGTACCCTTGTTCATTCTAAACTACCTCCGCTGAATGAAAAAATAATAATGTAGTGCTATGAGCTCCCTCATAACGAAATAAACCTTATCACAGAGATTTCGAAAAGTAAATCAAATTTGTACCCGATTCGGACATTCCTTTGCCGCCGCCCTGTCGCCGGCCGATTGCAAGCAGCAATGCGAGAATCACCGCTCCGGCGCAGCAGGATACGATGACGGCGTTCTCAAAGCCATAGGGAAGGTAGGTGAACGTGATGGTATGGGTACCTGCCGGCACATACACCGCCATAAGACCGTAATCGGCCGTTACAATGTCTGCATCCTGCCCGTCCACCTGCGCCCTCCAGCCGCTTTCGTAAGGAACGGAGAAGAAGACAAGATTTTCTTTCTCCAATGTGGTGCCGGCCGTGAAGCCGCTCTGATTCACCTGAAAGCTGCTGCAGGCGGTGGCCGCGCGCTCCCTGCAGGAGGTAAAGAACCGGTCAGAGGATATGCCGGAGGTATTCAGCTCGGTATCCTGCTCTTCAAACAGATATCCGTATCGTTCTGCCGCATCGTCACCGAGAATGATATCCTCCACTAAGAGACGGTCGGCAGCAGCTGTATCTTCATCCAACAGAAGTGAATAGGTATCCTCTGTCATATACCTGTTAAAGGTGAAGCCCATGGGAATGAAATACTGATTTTCATAGATGCTGTAGCCATCGGATTCACCCACCTTCCGGTAGCCAATCAGACCACCCTTGTCGGAATAGGATTCATCGGAGGAGACAAGCTCATTTTCCAGATAATACCGTGCGGAGAGAATTGCTCTGGCACCGATATGCTCAAAGCTCAGCTTGGAGTCAACGGTCCGTTCCTTGCCGATGCCCTTATAGAAAGCAAAAATACCGGGGGATACGGTGCTTTCAAAACAGTGAATGGTAGGGTATCCCCATACCATTTCATAATTGGTGGAGGTTCCGTCTGTTTCGACGCGTGAGAAGTCGGTGCTTTCATATCCGGGCAGAAGAGGCTTATCCTGGAGAAGCTGACGTCTCCATTTGTCTCCGCCGCTTTTTGCGATCAGAGAATTCCCGTTATACAGCACGCCCATCTGTGTCAGGACGCAGCAAAGCGCGGTGAGGACGAGGGCTGTGCGTGAAATGAGACCGCAGCGCTGCGCGTTTGTTTTTAAACGCAAAGAGAGCGGAGACAGTACGGAAGAGAGCTTTGCCGGAACGGGCGTCGGAAGGTGGAAATGCGCACCTCGCACCATGGCGACAAGCGCCGGCAGCATCAGCGCAGTTACAATGGCCTCCGTCAGGAAAAGCTCCGGATACTCCATGATCTGCAGCCAGGCAATGCCGTTTTCTGCCTCCTCCAAGACACTCTCCGTGGGAAGAAAAGCACACAGAATAAGAAGCCCGGTGGCCAGAAAGGTCCAAAGAGTTCCGACTCGCAGGTTGCTGCAGTCGGAGTCCTCGAGCTCCTCCACGGTAACCAGGCAGATCATGAGAATCGGCATATAAAACCACCGTGCATAATACTCGGAGTTAAACATTGCAAAGACCGAATTCAGAATCGGGACAAAGGCGGTGACAAGGCAGGCCATAAGAAGGCGACGCTTCCAGCCACGCTTTCCACTCCTTAGGAAGGCAATAGCGCCGGAGACGGCAAAGCACGGCACATACATGGAAAGGGAGCTGACTCGAACCTGCTCACTGGTAAAAAGAGTTCCGCGGCCCACCAAATCCGGCAGCATGAAGAAGGATTTTAGGATCGCCAGAGGTGTTGTCGGCTCGGAATAGGCAACCATATTGTAGCCAAGGAGAACGTCGGAGAGTCTCGTGTTGCCGGAGACCGTATCCCACACCTGAATCAGGAAAAAGGCGGAAAGCGCAAGCCCCAGAAGAGCTGCAAGGACATACCAGCCGGCCTCTTTGAGGGACAGCATAAACCGCTGGCAAGGGCAATAGCGGATCATCCAGTACAGAATCAGGAAAACCACCTGTCCGAAGAAGAAAAAATAATTAATGACAGACATGGCAGCTGTCATCAGAGAAAAGGCAAGAAAACCCCGGAGAAGAGCTGTCCGGGAACCGGTTGAGCGCGCCTGCCGCAGGTGTGCATGCAGGGAATCTGCGGCCAGAAGGTACAGCGGGAAAAAGGCAATTGCCTCATGAAAGTGCTGGAAGACAATATTGCAGGCTGCAAACCCGGAGAAGGCGTATAAAAGCGCACCAAGAAGTGCTCCGCGCTCGGATTTTACCTGCGAGGAAAGCCAGACGAAGGACGTCAGCAGTGCCGTTCCGTACTTGAGTGACATAAAAAAGGGCATCATATACGGAATCCACGCCTCAGGAAACAGACAGGAGAACCAAAAGTACGGGCTGCCCCAGAGATAAAAGGCAAAGCTGCCTCCCATGGAGGAGCCAAGATCCAGATTGAAATTCCAGAAGAAATTGCCGTTTCGAACTGCGCGGTGCGCGAGAATATAGAAGGGAACCTGTTGTACGTTGTAGTCCCCGTAGTAGAAGAAAATACCGCCTCGGTACACAATAAAAGGGAGTACTGCCAGCAAATACAGCAGTACACCCAATGCAAAAATCTTACTCTTTTTTGATCCGTTCCAGAACCATCTCATAACCGTCATTCCCATAATTGAGTGAACGGTTGACACGGCTGATGGTGGCAGTGGAGGCGCCTGTCTGCTCGGCAATCTTGAGGTACGTCTCGTGATTGCGCAGCATGGCAGCCACCTCGAAGCGCTGTGAAAGAGAAAGGAGCTCGTTTACGGTGCACAAATCTTCAAAAAAACGATAGCATTCCTCTTTATCCTTCAGTGCCAGAATACCATCAAAAAGCTGGTCAACTGCATCTGTGTGTAATTTCTTATTCATTATGTATCCCCCAAACCTGCAATGCAAATGCCTGCACCATTTTGGCATATACCATGATTTATCATGGTAACATTTTACAGAGTTAAAGTAAAGTTGGCCTTGCATTGCTATACCTGTGGTGTTAGGATATCCAACGTTGGCGCACAAATGTCCGCGATATGCGCACAGCCGGCGCTGGAAAGATGAGGTGTGATGATTTTGCATAACCAAACGGATCTCTATCTGATTCGCAAACGTGCAGTTCCGGAAACGCTGCAGAAGGTAGTGGAGGTCAACCGGCTCCTGTCCACCGGTAAGGTGAAAACCGTGCAGGAAGCGGTGGATTTGCTGGGAATCAGCCGTAGCTCCTACTACAAGTTTAAGGATGATATTGAAGAGTTTCACAGCAGCATGGTTGGAATGACCGTTACACTGTCTCTGGAAATCAGCGACGAAACCGGTGTGCTTTCCGACATCCTGAATGTCATAGCGAAGCTCCGTGCCAATATCCTGACCATCCATCAGTCCATTCCCATCGGCGGGATGGCAACGGTCAGCATCAGCATTCAGGTGCTGGAGGACAGCGATGATATCAGCGCACTCCTGGCACAGCTGGAGGAACTCTCGGGAGTACATCGCATGAAGATTGCGGGACTTCCGCAGACATAAAGGTAACTATTCAGCACCCATCTCGATTTTGATACTCGAAAATGCCTGATGGCATTTTCTACTATCTTGGAGTGATTGTCGGCAACGCCGACAATACACTCCGTGCATCGGAGAAATCGCATACGCGAATTTCTCCTCGCATTCGGAAAACCTCGATGTGGCAGGTGCTGAACAGATACACATAAAGCAGATAAAACAGCCGCAGAGCGG
>CAVGIV010000071.1:0-12096 GCA_963629395.1 Paludibacteraceae bacterium
TCAAAACTCCTCACAAGAGCAAGCTCTTGTCGGAGTTTTGGACCTTTTGACCCTGGTGATACCCGGATTGCTCCGCGCTTTGCGCTCCCGCAATCCTCAAAACATTCGTAATTCGCTCATTTTTCTGCGAAAAATGGCTACTTACTCATGTTTTGGCGGGTCCCAAGGTCAAAACTCCTCACAAGAGCAAGCTCTTGTCGGAGTTTTGGACCTTTTGACCCTGATATCACAAGTAGTATAAAAACGAATGATTGCACTTTTTGTAAATCAGCATACCGACACCGAGGTAGAAGGCGGCATAGAACACGCATAATCCGTGATACGCAAGAGATGGCACAATGCCGTCGATCACCACCAGCCGGATGTATTTAATATACACATAGACCGGATTCAGATACAGGATCTGCTGCAAATGCCTTGGAAGCTGATCCACAGAATAGAATACCGCCGACATATACGTGATCAGCGTCAGGAACACCTCATACAGATACTGAATGTCCCGGAAGAATACGAACAGCGCCGACAGGATTGCTCCGATGCCGATATCCATGATCATCAGGCACAGGATCGGGAATACCATCAGCAGCATCGTCGGCCGGAACTGGATGTGGTCCAGCACGCAAAACGCCAGATACACCAGGAGCGTCAGCCCGAAGTTCACCAGTGCCGACACGTTCTTCGACAGCAGGAACAGATACTTCGGCACATTAATCTTCGTGAAGATCTTGGCGTTGCTCATCAGAGACTGCATGCCGTTCTTCGTGGATTCCTTGTAATAGGACAGCACGATCGTTCCCGTGAAGAGGTACGTTGTGTAATGCGGAATACTCTTGCTGAAGAAGTTTGAAAAAATAACATCCATCACCAGGAGTGTGAGCAAAGGAGAAAGAATGGACCAGGCCATTCCCAGGATGCTCCTTTTATACTTCTGCTTGAAATCACGTTTGACCAGCTCCTCGAACATGAACTGGTACTTTTTTACTGTCGTTACCATGTCAGCTTTTCACCATTATGCGTTTGAAAAAGCGCTTCGCCACTTCCCTGCGGCTTCTCCAGAATCCGGCCAGTGCCATAATCACCAGACTGTTGCCTGCGGACAGCAGAAGGTACAGGGCCATCCGCGCGCCTCCGCTCCTGCCTGCCAGTGCCGGAATCTCATTGATATGCTGGGCAAAATACAGATGTCCCAGATACAGCGGCAGACTCCATCGTCCCAGAAAGATTCCAACACTGCCCTTCAGCCGGATCCCCATCCCCGCAAAGGTCGTAAGGACCAGCAGCATCAAAAGAAACATATAAAAGTAATCATACCTTGAAGGACTCCGAAGCGCCATATACCGAATGCACAGAAAGACGGCCGCTGCCTGAAAAATTCCGGCCGCTGCATTCCCCATGGCGGTCAGTCCCATGGGGGCCGCCTTCTGCAGACGCCTTACCGCCATACGGATGACAACGCCGGTGCACAGCCCGGCAAAGGTCCGCACGAATCCCTTGTAGAAAAAGCCCAGCCACACAGCCGGATCCCTCGGATGTCCATAGCCTCTGCACAGAAATCCGTATAGAAACACCGCCAGAAGCGGACACGCCAGGTGCGTCATTACATCCTGCCAGCGGCGAAGGAGCGGATACAGGATTGCCATCGAAAGGAGCATGGCCGACAGATACCACATGGCTCCGTCAATACCGTTCTGGAACAGTCCGCTCATTTTGACCAGTGTAAGCTCCCAGAAATCCTCCAGAAAGGCGGTCCACAGCTGCGGCAGCGTCTTATGCTGTACTGCTCCGACAAAGCCAAAGCCAATCAGCCAGGCAATGAGGAATTCCGGATAAAAGCCCTGGAGCTTGTACAGAATAAAGTGCAGCGTCTCCCGTCCCCAAGCGGTATCCCGCTCCGCTTCCTTTTTCTCTACGGAAACCAGCAGAAGATATCCGGATACAAACAAGAAAAACTCGACGGCCAAAGAGCCGCCGAGAAACCAGCAGTTGTCATCTCCCAGAATATATCTGGAATGATGAAGAACCACAATACCCGCGAATAAAAAGCGCAGATATTCAATTGTCACATTTCGCGAAGAATGCCTCATTTGCACGTCCACTCCAGCACCTGATCCGCGATGCGCACCGACGCATTCCCGTCATCCATACAGCCCTTGTCCGAAAGGAACTGCGTCACACGCTTCTGGAACAGCTCCTCATCAAAGCCAAGGATACTCTCCTCGAGCTCATCGGAATCCGTAGAAACCGGATACGGCGTGTCCTCCAGCTTAAAATAGAAGCCTCGCTCGTTGTCGTACTTGGCACGGTCCATGGCAAACAGGAATCCGGGCTTGCGCAGCAGCATATAATCGTAAATCCAAGAAGAGTAATCCGTGATGCCGCAGTCCGTGAATGCCAGAAGCGACTGCATATCCGGATACTGCGTCACATCAATGACGTCGTCTGACTGTACCGTGTTCTTTTTATCCTCGTTCTTTTTATCATTGTCATGATAGCGAAGGAGCAGCTTCCAGTCGCCGCCGAAGCGTTTCTCCAGTGCGCGCACCGTCTGCTGCGCATCCAGATCGTAGACGGCAAAATTGTGATCATCCCGAAAGGTCGGCGCGTACAGCGCAAATTTCGTATCCTCCGCCAGACCGTGCGCCTTGCAGAATGCGTGGCGAAGGTATGCGCGTGAATTCTCCGACTGTGCAAAAAAGATATCGTTTCTCGCATGTCCGAGCTTTAAGATCGGCGTTGTCTTCCAGAAGGTCTCCCGGAACACACCGTCCTCAAAGTCTGAGTTGGAGATGATATGGGTTGTCAGCTTCCCGGTCCTTGCTGCCGCCACCGGCCAGCTGACATTGGTGTTGTAATGTGCCGGATCAAACCGCTTGATGCCAAGAGAGCCGTGCCAGGTCTGTACAACAAGCTGGTCCCCTCGCACGGGGAACGGATAAAACTTATCTCCCAGGAGCGAATTGGTAAAGAGCACCCTTGACGCTGCTGCTGCCGCAAAATACTCATACGTATTGGTCTTGATGAAGTGAACATGCTCCCGCACGAACTGTTCGACCTTCCGGATTTCCCCCGCAGCGCATACCTCATCCCAGGTAAGAGCCGTCCCCGCATCTGCTGCGGACGCAGTGAGGCTCTCCCTGCCGCCGGATGTCCACTGCTCCAGACGCTTTCCGCAGACCTTCCGTCCCTTTGCCAGCTGCAACACGTTCCCTGTTATCGCATGATCCTTTGCGACAATCTCCGCTGCATCAATCCGGGACGTCACCGGATCCGTCACACTCCACCAGATCTCGACCGGTGCCTGTCTTCGGATCAGCTCATCGCTGATGTATTTTAAATTACAGCCAACTGTATGCGAAAACGGGAAAAACATCACCTGATTCCCGACCGTTTTCGTATGTCTCCACAACACGCACCGGCTTGCATACCCGATCTTCCGGTCCAGCCAGATTTTAAACTGCTTCCAGCAGTTCCCGATCCTCTTGAAGAACTTTCCCTCGACCATCACCGGTCCGACATAATGAAGCTTTTTGACAATGACTCTTCCAATAACACTCATGAATGACAATAATTTCCTTTACAAAGTTGCCACGGCGCAGCCGTATCGCATCTACAGTCCAAACGCATTGGAGCTTTCCTTTGCGTCCGAAATCGCCTTGAAGATAAAATAGTCAATGGGCGTCGTGATCTTTATATTCTCCGTCTTGCCCTCTACTGCGTACAGCTTGTAGCCGTAGTGCCGCATCAGACTGGCTGAATCAATGAAATCCTCGCGGGCCTCCTTGCGCGCCTTCTCATGTGCAGCCAGAAGGTCATTGACATAAAAGCACTGCGGCGCCTTTGCCACCTGACAGGCAGCGCGGTCCAGAATATTGCCGATTTCTCCGTCCCGAGACTCAGTAATAATGGTCTCCGTCGCCGGTGTCACCGTAATGGCAGAGCCATTCGCGTGCACGCATGCAACAGCCTTTGAAATGGTATCCGGATCCACCAGCGGGCGAACTCCGTCGTGCACCAGGACCACCGAATTCCCGGGAAACAGCTCATAAATCTTGCACAGCCCGTGATAGATCGACTCCTGACCGGTCTCGCCTCCGGGGACAATCGCCTGCACCTTGGTGATGTGAAACTTGTTGCAGAGCCGCCACATCTTCGGGATGTACTCCTGCAGACAGGAGATGACAATCCCGTCAATGTCATCGTGATTTTCAAATTTCTCAATGGTATGAATAATGATGGGTTTGCCGTTCAGCTCCAGGAACTGCTTGGGCACGCCGTGGGTATTCATCCGCCGCCCGGTCCCCCCGGCGAAAATAAGTGCTACATTCATCTCTTGTCTGCTCATATTCTTTGATCCTTTACAGCTGAAACGGCGCAAAAAACACGTGCTTTTCCCGTTTGCTCTCTGCCGGAATCTCCTTATAATCCCCGTACAGCCTTGTCAGATAGACGTCATAGTCTGCCGGAACAAGGTAGCTGGTCGAATCATACGCCATCGGCTGCCCCGGCAGAATATCCCTGCGAAGGTACGTCTCCCGAAAAAAATGCCCCCGTCCGGAGGGCATCACAACATACCGACTGTTTGTATTCCTGCAGGCGCGGTACATCCTGTCGCAGAATTTCGTCCAGCCGTCCAGACTCGCAAAGGAGCCGCAAAATCCCATTGCAATCTTTATGCGGAATACTTTCTCGTATTTCTTCCGCATTGCCGGATCCGCAATCGACCCGGCCAGTGCCATCAGCTCCCTGCGGTCTCTCCAGAATTTGGCACAGGACTGTGCCAGCCCCGCAGCCATGCAGCCGCAGCCGTGGAGCCTTCGCAGCAGCGCATGGTCATATGTATTCTCGATCACGAAGATATCGATGAAGGCGCCGCACTCCTTGTTCTGAAAATCCTCTCGCGTAACCACAGAGGTCCCCTTCAGAAGAATGCGGGAAAGTGTAAGCCCGTAGCCTTCGGTTTCTGCCGGCGTATGAACCCAATAGCGATCCCCGTACTCCTGTGCAAATACCTTCACGAAGATGTCGTGATCCCTCCGCGGCATATTCACATCCACATCGTCGTCCCACGGGATGAAGCCGTGATGGCGCACCGCACCAAGGCACGACCCCCCTCCCAGGAGAAAGGTCAGTCCATGGCGTCTGCAGCATTCTGCCATATCCCGCAGCATTCCGTTCAGCGTATTCTGCAGCGCATGAAGCTGCGCATCATCCAGCGTAATCGCATTCTCCGCCTGTATGTGCTTAAACGCAGCCACCGTTGACAAGCCCATTTCACTGCACCTCGTATTTCTCATGCAGGAACTTGGCCCGCAGGAACTGATTCAGCTTCTTTCCCCAGTTAATCCGTTCGATGTACAGATACGGGAGAACCTTGATGTCATCCCTGGAAAGTCTCCCGCTCTCCTGCTGATAACGCAGCCATACATTCAGGATCAGCTCTCCGACGCGTCCGCAGTACCTTCCCTGAAAATACGAATAGTTGCTGATATCCACCTGACCCTCGAGCGCAAAAAGAATATCAAACAGCCACGTGCAGTATTCATCCAGAAGATGCCGCTCCATGATCATCATGTTGAACATGTGGCCGGAGCTCTCTGCCATCACCTTGTCAAAGGCCGGAAGATATTCCGGATATCTGGCCTCTATAATCGCTCTTGTCTTATCCAGATGCTCGATATAATGGGAATGCGCGTAGTGCGAGTACAGCGTTTCGATGACATAATGGCGTCTTGCCGGCACAAAAATCTTGTACTGTCCCAGCATCGGCTCCAGCTCCCGGTAGGTCAGAATCTTATCAAAAATATCTCCGCGGATGCCGGAGCTGCTCGTCCGTCCGTTTCCGCGAAAATGGCGCCGGTAATGCACCAGTCCGATATAATCGGTATGGATGTGCTTCCAGGCCCAGTAAAGCCCGGTCAGCTCACAAAAATACGGGTTTCTTGAGCTGATGTTGCAGCCAATATTATCCTTGATGTATCCAAGATCGGGTTCCAGCCCGTCTGTATTTTTCTCGATGGCCGCGCCCACATGCATCGGAAGATACATCGGGTCAGAGGGCATCCGGTATTTTTTATGCGTCGTCACAATGATCCGTACCGTGGGATGCACGCCCCCGGCATGCTTCCCGGAGGCAGGCGGCTTATTCACTTTTACAGAACCTGCTGCCGCACCTGCGGCGCTCTCCTGCAGTTTCGTCATTCCGCCATCCTCTCAGATCTTCTGTCTTTGCATATCTTCTGCCACAAACTCTTCACCGCTCTTGGTTCTTAGCAGCTCCTTTGAGGCCTCCGACAAGCCATTGGACATGCACTGCGAAGACAGATCGCAGGTCGAGCATGCATCCAGCTCCTCCCGGGTCAGCTTTCCGTCCCGGAAGTCACGCACTGCAGGGATTTCATACATGGAGTATTTTTTCCTGCGGTAAAACCGAAGAAATTTATGCTGCAGCACCCAGAAGGCAGGCTTCCAGATGTACTTATGCATTGCCGGTGAGGCCGAGCCGATCATCCAGCACTGGCGATCGCACTGGCGCACCTTCGCACGAACCTTCTCTGCCTGCTCCGAATTCCAAACCTCGTCCCAGGTCCTATCGTTTAGATTCCCCATGACCTCCTTGTCCTTCGTTCCGTTGCAGGGCATTACATCCCCATACGGATCAATAAAGAAGGTATCAAACGACATATCGCAGGGCAGAAGTCGCTTTTGCCCGTAAATATAATTGATCAGCCCATGATTAAAATAGGCCCGGAACCACTTCTTTGGCTCATTCGAGTCCAACAGCCGGTTAACCAGGTCTTCAAAATGCTGAGCCACCATTGGCCGGTCGTGAATGATATTTTTCGCTTCGACAAAGTAAAAGGAATTGTGAAGGCTGGCAGTTGCAAATTCCATGCCCAGCCGGTTCGAAAGATCGTACAAAGGCACCAGATCCGGCGCATTCCTATCCTGCACCGTCATGCCAAAGCCCACATCCTTCAGTCCCATCTCCTTGAGCTTGCAAAGCGTTTCATAGCCTCTTTGGAAGCCGTTTGGAAGCCCTCGGATTTCGTTATTGGTTTCCTCGAGTCCCTCAATGGAAATGCGGATGCCGACCTGCGGGAATTCACGACATAGATCAATGATCCGATCGGTAAAATATCCGTTGGTGGATATGACGATGCGGTCAGAGAGCTTGGTAAGCTCCCAAACGATCTCTTTCAGATCTGAACGAATAAAAGGCTCCCCACCGGTGATGTTGGTAAAATACATCGGCGGGAGCTTGCGAATGGTTTCCAGGGAAATCTCCTCTTCCGGAAGGGAAGGGGCCTTATATCGATTGCACATCGTACATCTTGCGTTGCAGCGGTACGTGACAATCACAGTTCCGTTTAATTTTTTCATATCCTCTTCTAAGATGCACAGCAGCGAAATTGCCTGCGAGCAGTCAGTTCACGTTGGAATGTAGCAGGTGCTAGTACATCGATTTTAACAGTTGATATCCAGGAGCGTTGCAATACCATGAATTCGAATCTCTTCGCTGCCTGCCGGAATAAAAAATGTGTCTCCGCGAAAAAACGGCAGACTATGCTTATTACAAAATAGCACTCCATCGCCTTCTGTGCAAATCAGAATATGAAAAGATGTATCATCGGTCTGGAAATGCGCCATTTCCCGAATGCGCTGCGTGTTCACCAAAAGCCGCCGAACCGCAAAATAGCGGCACCGGCACAGAAATTCCGAGGCAAAGCCGGGCTGATAATTCAAAACCCGCATAGGCTGGCGCAGCTCGCACGCCGCTGACAAGTCCGAAACCTGCAGGGCTTTTTCCACATGGAGCGGCCGCTCCTTGCCGTCCTTGCCAATCCGGTGGTAGTCATACAGACGGTAGGTCAGGTTGGAGCTTTCCTGCACCTCTACCATAAGGCTGCCTTTTCCAATGGCATGCACTGTGCCGGAGGGAATAAAAAAGACATCATCCTTCTCCACCGGCACATGCTGCAAACACTGCTCAAGGGTTCCCCGCGCAATGGCACTTCGAACCTCGTCTGCTGTCATACTGCGGGAAAAACCGTACACCAGCTCTGTTCCCGGCGCCGCATCCACCACATACCACATTTCCGTCTTGCCAAGCTGCCCGTTTTCATGCGTTCTGGCATAGTCATCGTCCGGATGTACCTGTACCGAAAGGTCCGATGCAGCATCAATGAACTTTACCAAGATCGGAAGCTCTCCCCTTTGCACTGCCTCCGGCATGCTCTTGGCAGGATGCGTCCCCACATACTCCGGATGCTCCAGCAAAAGTGCGTGCAGTGTTCTGTCCGGATCCTGCGCAAGTCGTGACATTCCGTCCGGATGTGTGGAGCACTCCCAGGTTTCCGCCAGGGGGGAGAGCTCCAGGTCCTTTGAAAAATCATCCCTCAGACGTCTTCCGCCCCAGATATAATCCTGTCCGGCAGGCAGAAGCCGAATCGGCCCTCTCATAGCTTCTTCACCTTCGCATTCAGATTTCAAGTTCAAACTTCTGCTTGTCATGTACGCTGATTTCCCTGCCGATCTGTACCTCAATCAGCTTCAGTTCCGTATCTGCCACAATGGTATGGCGGCACCCTGCCTGCATTGTGACCACATCACCGGCCTGCACCTTCTGCTCCATGCCGTCGACAATGGTTCTGCCTTCTCCGGAAATGACATTCCAGATTTCATCCCGGTGTGCATGGCTGTGATAATTCATCTGATGACCTTCCTTGAGCGTCACCAGAATGGTCATGCTCTCCTTCTCGATATCCAGTACCTGGAAGGAGCCCCAGGATTTCTCAGCGAACATTACCTGCTGGTCCATGGCATCCACAAAGGGCTTGATGTAACTGGACTGTTCCTTGTCGGATACTAGAATTCCTTCCGGAGAAGCCGCCACGACCGCGTTCTTAAGTCCCATCACAAGGACCGGGACATTCAGCTCATTGACAATCTCCACATTCTCGCAGGTCTCATTCAGGGTTCCCTGACCTATAACCGGCTCTTCCATGGCCTCCGTCAACGTATTCCAGGTTCCCATGTCCTTCCATTCGCCGGAAAAGCGCATGACCTGAATCTGTGCCTCATGCTCCACCACGGCATAATCGAAGGAAATTTTCTGCACGGTCTCATATTTGGCAAACAGATCATCATAGTCGGTAAAATCCATGAGCTCATGCGCCTTCTGCAGAACATAGCCGATCTTATAGGCAAATACGCCGGCATTCCAAAGAGCACCTTCCTGAATGTAGTGCTGTGCCGTAGGGATATCCGGCTTTTCCTTGAAGGTCTTCACTGTGCTGACAGAGTCCTTGGACGCCGGGATGATGTAGCCGTATTTTTCCGAAGGATAGGTTGGCTCAATGCCCATCAGTGTCAGATTCGCCGCGCCGTTTTGCGCAAGATCAGAAAGCTTTTTCAGCGCTTCAAAGTAGTCCTCATTCACGTAAGGATCCACCGGGCATACCACCACAGCCTCATCCTGCGGCACGTTCTGTACATCCGCAAGATATGCCGTTGCCAGCGCAATGGCAGGGAACGTGTCTCGGCGGCAGGGCTCCAGCGATACGCCGATCTGATCCCCCAGCTGGTTTTTAAGCTGGGAGACCTGGGAACGGCTGGTCGCAACCGTCACGGTCGCCTCCGGGTCCACCTTGCGGATCTGGCGATACATCCGCTGCGCCATGGACTCGTACTCCCCGTCCTCTGTTTTGAAAATCTTGATGAACTGCTTGGAGCGAATGTCATTGGAAAGCGGCCACAGGCGTTTTCCGGAACCACCCGACAGTAATATGATGTGCATAGCTTATCCTCGCTTAATTTCTACCGAACATCAGGTGACGGATCTTCTGATTTTCTTCATAGGAGCGACAGGTCCTGTCGCTTGGCTGACTGTGAACCCATCAGCGCTCTGCGCGCATCGGATTATTCAGGAAATCCTCGTAGGTCAGACGAATACCCTCATCCAGCGAGGTCTTCGCTTCCCAACCAAGGTTTCTTGACTTCGATACATCCAGGAGCTTTCTGGGCGTGCCGTTGGGCTTGGATGCGTCCCAGCGGATTTCGCCCTTATACCCGACAATCTCCGCCACCTTCTGTGTCAGCTCCTTGATGGTCAGCTCTTTGCCGGTGCCCGCATTTACGGTTTCGTTGCCGGAATAGTTGTTCATCAGGAACACACACAGGTTGGCCAGATCATCCACGTACAGGAACTCACGGAGCGGGGATCCGTCTCCCCAGCAGGTAACATAAGGGAGATTTTGCTCCTTGGCCTCATGGAAACGGCGGATCAGTGCCGGCAGCACATGACTGTGCGTCGGATGATAATTGTCATTGGGGCCGTACAGGTTTGTCGGCATCACCGAGATATAATCCGTTCCGTACTGCCGGTTTAAGAACTCGCAGTATTTCAGGCCGGAAATCTTAGCAAGCGCATAGGCTTCGTTTGTCTTTTCCAGCGGACCGCTAAGGAGGCAATCCTCCGTCATCGGCTGTGGTGCCATGCGCGGGTAAATGCAGGAGCTTCCCAGGAATTCCAGCTTTTTGCAGCCATTCTTCCAGGCGCTGTGCACCACATTCATCTCCAGAATCATGTTGTCATACATGAAGTCCGCCAGTGCTTCCTCGTTTGCCACAATGCCGCCCACCTTGGCAGCTGCAAGGAATACGTACTCCGGCTTTTCTTCCGCAAAAAACGTTTCCACCTGGTCCTGTCTTGTCAGGTCCAGCTCCTTGTGCGTTCTGGTTACGATATTGGTGTAGCCCTGACGCTCCAGTTCTCTTTTGATTGCCGAGCCCACCATTCCGCGGTGGCCGGCCACATATATTTTGGCTTCCTTTTCCATCATAGCTTTGTTTCCTTTCCGCGCCGGTAATCGTTGGACATCCATCTCCGGCAGCTGCCTTACTCTTTGGCAGCCTTCTCCATATCGTGTTCAACCATAATCCGCACCAGCTCCTCAAAGCTGGTCTTGGTCGGATTCCAGCCCAGCTGCGCCTTGGCCTTGGACGGATCGCCCCAAAGGTTGACCACATCCGTCGGACGGTAAAAATCAGGAGATACCTCTACCAGCACCTTCCCGGTGGCCTTATCTATTCCCTTCTCATCCATCTCGCTTCCCTGCCATTCCAGCTCAATGCCGGCATCATGGAAGGCGAGCGTTGCAAATTCACGAACGGAATGCTGCTCACCGGTAGCAATGACAAAGTCCTCCGGCGTCTCATTCTGAAGGATCAGCCACATGCACTCCACATAGTCCTTTGCATAGCCCCAGTCACGAAGTGAAGAAAGATTTCCGAGATAGAGCTTGTCCTGCTTGCCCTGGGCAATTCTGGCTGCAGCGAGGGTTATTTTGCGGGTAACAAAGGTCTCTCCGCGTCGCTCCGACTCGTGATTAAAGAGAATGCCGGAGCAGGCAAACATCCCGTATGCCTCGCGGTATTCCTTTACAATCCAGAATCCGTACTGCTTGGCAACCGCATACGGGCTGTAGGGATGGAACGGTGTGGTCTCCCTCTGCGGAACCTCCTCTACGCGACCGTAGAGCTCCGATGTGGACGCCTGGTAAATGCGGCAGGTATCCTTGAGCCCGCACAGACGGACCGCCTCGAGAACGCGCAGCACACCGATGGCATCCACATCTGCCGTGAACTCCGGCACATCAAAGGAAACCTGTACGTGGGACTGTGCTGCAAGATTGTAGATTTCATCCGGACGCACCTTGCTGACAATCCCCACAATGCTCATGGAGTCACCAAGATCTCCGTAGTGAAGGTGAAAATGCGGGTTTGTCTCCAGATGTGCGATTCGCTCGCGGTAATCCACGGAGGAGCGGCGAATTACGCCGTGTACCTCATATCCCTTCTCCAGAAGGAATTCGGAAAGGTAGGAACCGTCCTGTCCGGTTACGCCGGTAATAAGTGCTGTCTTTGCCATTTGTGTTCTCCTTTATTGTTCGCCAGTGCCTGTTAAGTGCTGCCTTGCAGCTTTTCTCTGCCTCTTCCTGCTATCGGACGCTGTGCGCCCTGCTCCGTTTGTGTATCTGTTTTAGCACCTGCCACATTTCAACGTGAATTGACTGCTTGCAGGCAAATTCACGATTG
>CAVGIV010000072.1:0-11898 GCA_963629395.1 Paludibacteraceae bacterium
AAAAATGTGCTCGTTAATGCAAGCATTACTCGCGCATTTTATGCAAATTTGCTTGGCTCTGAATAGTTACCATGTCAGAACGTCTTCTGCTCGCTGTGGCTTCCCGCATCCCTATGGAGCGAGGGCTCTTCATAGCGGTCCATAAACTCATCCCCCAGATAGAGCTTCTCCCTGGCACAGTGAATGGAGGTCGGAACCGTGTACACCGTAACCACCCGTGTGAATTCGATCGCAAGCCGGCTGCAGACAAAATTCAGAATCTCCATCGGGAAACCAGCATCCAGCACAATGTGCTGCGGGAAAATCGCATGATAATCCAGAAGGTCTCTCGGGTGCGGCTTTACCAGCACGACGCCGTCTCCGCCATACTCCCGTGCCATATCCTCGAAGAGCTTTCTGCGCATCGCAAGGTCCCGGCAAAGGGGCTCAGTCAAAAGGAGTGTGACCGGCTTTTTCTGCGCTGCCGCCTTTAAAAGTGCAGCCTCCAACTCGTCCTCATTGGCTATGAACATGCGGGTGAGTGTCTCCTGCGCCCTGGCGTCAAGCCCGGCCGCCAGCTGCTCTCTTGGCACCTGTCTCATCTTCGGAATGGGATAGTCCAGTGCGGAAATGTCATTGACCTCCATGTCGATGCAATAGCGCCCATACCCGTTCTGAATGAAAATAAAACCTCTTGCGGCCATCCACGCCTTCAGGCCGAAATGCCCCCGGTTGTCATACCGGGCGGTATCATAATAACGAATGCAGTCCAGTCCGTCCTCCACCGCATGGTACCGAATCCGGTTCGCACTTAGGTAATAGCCGATGGGATCCGAATCACAGAAGACATAAATGTCCTTATACTCTCTGAAATCCACCGGAACATACGGTTCCTCGAGTCTTGCCAGCTTCCGGCAGAATTTCATGCGGTTGATGAGATTCCCCGGCAGGGAGCCCGTATTTTGCTTCAAGGGAAGGAGCTCAGGGAAAAAGGTATAGGGCTTTTCATCGAACCAGAATACCTCTTCAAAGATTCCGCTCTCCCTCGCGCGAAGGTCCAGATCGCCGAAGTCATTCGACATCCTCGAGAGCACCAGCGACGCGCCGCCCTGCTCTCCTTCCGGAAGGTTCAGCTCCTTAAGGCAGGCAATATACACATGATAGAAGGTATGGCAAACGTAAATCCGCTGCTTTTGCATTGCGCACGCATCCTTTCCTGACAGCTGCACCGCTCCGTGATGAAGGCGCGGTACGGGACTCATTCTACCATGCCGGCCGTATCCTTTCTACACGAGTCTACAAGAGATGACCCGCGCCGCCGAACGCGTTACTGTTCGCCCAACAACCAAGCGACAGGGTGGCGGATGGATGTCCAGGTTCGGGGCCTTCCGAGGACCTCGGTGCTTGCGAGCGTTTTATGCGAGCTTAGCACCGCTAGGCCGCAGGGGAGCGTTTTTTGCCGAGTGGCCGTAAGGCCATCTCGTAGCTGACGAAGTCAGCGTGGCGTCCCCGAACCGGACACCTCCGCCAGGACCCGTCGCTGCTCCCCCAGTCAGTAACGTGAATGCACGGCCGGCATGCGGATGAGACCGAACCGGCAGAAGATTCCATAGATGTACGTCACGCCGCGGATGTCTCCCAGGGCCTTGGGGCGCGGTACCTCCTCGCCGACCTCCCCTATGCTGTGAAAGGCCAGCCGTATGGAGCTCCAGGCCAGGCTCTTGCTCTTCTCCCGCCGGTCAATCCACAGCTCCCTGGTATAGGCGCCGTTCTTGCCCTTCCGTATCTCATAGGTAAACGTCAGACCGGAATAGGTGCTAAACTGCGCCTTCTGGAAGGCTATAAGCGCTGCCCACAGATGCTCCTCATCCGGGTTCTTTTGCAGGGTCTCTAACGCCAAACGCCGGCGCAGCTCAACGTCTGCGCCGGCTGATTCACCGTTTGCCTGTTCTGTTTGATCTACCCTCTGATAGGTTGTCCTCTCAACCGGCAAAATGCTCACCTTCCCCGGTCCTAGCTGCAGCAATTTCTTTGCGAATCCGTGCGATCCGCATTGCTGCGCACGCACGGATCCCACAGGCCGCAGTCACTCTGCGTTCACTCACACGGTCCCTGCTGCGCGGTCTACTGCAGCTCGCCGCAGCGAAGAACCGCCTCGATCACATGCAGGGCGCAGCTTTGCAGCTCCGCCTTCGTGACAGCAAAGCCGGCTTCACTTACCGCACCGCTTTCGACGGCATCCACGATGGCATTCTCAATGCTCTGGCTGCCCGGCATCTGCACATCGTTTCCTGCATACACCGCTCCGGCAGGATCCGACACGGTATATTTATGCTCACCGCCCATCAGCGACTCCAGCCGCTCAGTTGCAAACCAATCCGTCATGATAAAGCCGTCAAATCCCCACTCGTCTCTTGCCGCATGCCGCAGAAGATCCCGGCTGTTGGCAGAATGAACGCCGTTAATCATATTATAGGACGTCATGATGCTGATCGGATGCGCGGTGCGGATGCAGATTTCGAAGCCCTTCAGATAAATCTCACGCAGCGCCCGCTCGCTGATGTTGGCATTCGTACAATACCGGTTTTCCTCCTGGTTGTTGGCCGCGAAATGCTTGATGCACACAGCCTTGCCCGGATGAGACTGTACGCCCCTTGTAATGGCAGCGGCGGTAAGTCCCGATACCAGAGGATCCTCGGAATAATACTCAAAGTTACGGCCGCAGAGCGGATTGCGGTGGATGTTCATCGCCGGCGCCAGCCAGATATCAATGCCGAAGGTCTCCATCTCCTTCCCGACCATTTCCGCCGTCTCTTCAATCAGCTCCGTGTTCCAGGACTGCGCCAGCGCCCATCCAATGGGAATGGCCGTTGTGTACTGATAATGATCCTCCACATTCTCCGGATGCTCATATTCCGGGAAGGGCGTGGTCGAATCGCCAAAGACAGCGCCGCCCGGCAGAATCTCTCCGGTTGTCCGCGCCTTAAAGTGCGGCTGCAGGCGAAGGCCGGCCGGTCCGTCTGCCATGATCAGCGGACGAATACCGCGGCTCTTCTCACAATAATCGTTCGTATCGCCGGCACCGCCCGGCACCATGGAGGCCATGCCGATGATGGAGGTTGCGCCCTCTCGTGCAAAGCGCCCCGTGCAAAGTGCCGCCATCTCGCGGACCGTGAGCTGCGATACCAGCTCCTGTGCCGTGCAGTCTCCGTTCCTGACATCCCGGAGCGTCAGCGCAGCTCCCTCCTTCACAGGGAATTCGTCCGGCTCCGTATAGACCGTGGTCTTCGTTTGGACCGCACCAGAAGGCAGCTCCAGAACCGGCAGCGATCCGCAGGCCTCGCCGCAAGCCGGCCGGCCGCCGCCTGTGCATCCTTTCAGCTCCTCCATCGGTGCTTCTGCGGACGGGTCTGCAGCGAACAGATTCCGCACCTTCTGCGTAACTGCTTCGGCATCCAGCCGGAGAATTGCTGCCGGAGTTACCTGCTGCGCATCCTTGCCGACATACATCCGGTAATCGCCCGGCTCCAGAATCCAGGCCGCCTTCTCCTCACTGTAGGAGGCAAGCTCCTCTGCGCAGACAGAAAGCGTCAGCTCCTGCGATTCTCCCGGCTTTAGGAGCTTTGTTTTGCCATAGGCCTTCAGCTCCTTTGCCGGCTTATCAAGGCTGCCCTCCGGCGCGCTGACATAGAGCTGCACCACTTCCTTTCCGGCATAGGATGTCCCGGTATTGGTCACACAAACGCGCAGGGAAATCTCTGTTCCTGCAAGCTCTGCCGCCTCCGGCACAATCGCAAACTCGGTGTAAGAGCGCCCGTAGCCAAAGGGATAGAGCGGCTCCTTCTCATAGGTGTCAAAGTACCGATAGCCGACATAGATCCCATCTGTATAATCATCGTCATCCAGATTGCCGTTGTTATGAGAGAAGGTGGCCGAGGACGGGTAATCCTCATAGCTCTTCGCCCAGGTGTCAGCCAGCCTTCCGGACGGATTCACCGTCCCGTCCAGCACATCCGCGATGGCAAGCCCGCCGATGTTGCCCAGCTGCCCCATGAGAACAATGGCACCGATTCCGTCAATCCCGCGGATTTCCGACAGATCCATCACGCCGCCGATGTTCAAAAGCAGCACAACCTTCTTAAAGTGTGCGGCCAGGAACCGCAGATCCTCCAGCTCCCGCTCAGATGCCCGGTAATCTCCCGGCTTATCCCAGCGATCCGCACCCTCGCCGGAATTGCGCGCGATCACATAAATGGCAGTATCTGTGTCTGCCTGCTCGACGTCCTCCTGCGTAATCGGCGCTGCATCCGGGATCTGGAACGGATAGGCAAAGGCCAGCTCGATCACAGAATATCCCGTCTCCTCCTGGAGCTGTGCCAGCTTTTCATTATGATCGGATAGTGCCTGCTCCCGCAGCGCCTTGTTGCGTGCAAGCCATTCTGTGTTCGTAACGGTCCACCCCTTCTGGATGAGGCCCTCCTCCACCGTAAGGCTCGAGCGGGAATTCACATCGCCGGATCCGGTTCCGCCCTTCACGGTGTAATTCGCGCCCATACCGAATACCGCAACCTTTGCACTCCCCGTCAGCGGAAGCACGCCGTCATTTTCCAGCAAAACAACACATTCGCCGGCCATTTTTCTTGCCAGCGCCCGGTGACAAAGCTCCTCCTCCGTCACCTGATCCGTTACCGGTGCATATATCTTTCTCATGAACCTTTTCTCCTTATCTCTGTCAGCTCTCCACAATCCGCAGATTCCAGGGCTCGAGCGTCAGCTCCTGCCCGTCTGTTACGTTGACCACGTGAGTCAGTTCTGTTCCTGGTGCCTGTGCCTTCACCATTTGCGCCCTGGACGAGTAATTCAGGTAATAGGTTATACTCTTTCCTTCCTCATTGCTCCCCCTCCGAACAATGACAGGGAATTCTGCCTCCGGAATCGCAATCCCGGCATACTCCGCCAGGACCTCGCATCCTTCCGGACACAGGAGCTCCATCACCGTTTCCGCATGATCCGGCTGCCCGGCGCTGCATTTATAGATATCACTTCGGAGGCCGACCTTCCCCGGTATGGTTACATGGCTGTAGGACGCGCCGTACAACAATTCAGGTTTAAGCATTAAGGGCCTCCATCAGTGCGGCTGCTTGTGTTTTCAACTCTGGTTCCATTCTGAGAGTCATATTTTCTTTTGCCATATTTCTTCCTTTCTCATTCGTGTTTTGGCGGGTCCCAAGGTCAAAACTCCTCACGAGAGCAAGCTCTCATCGGAGTTTTGGAGTCGGAGGCCCTCACACCATATTATATATATGCATTGCACGTGCAGTGCAAATGCAGTCAAATGACACAACCTCGTAAAATGCAGATCTGCAGCGTATCTTCACTATCTCCGCCCTGCGTTGCGGAAAAATACAGCCGTGTACCGGATCTATGCAGCTCGAGCAGCTCAGCAATTATCCCCTGCGTAATGATCTGCCCCGGAATCAGAATCGGAATCCCCGGCGGATAGGCCATCACATATTCTGCAGAGATTCTCCCCTTGGCCTCCCGCAGGAATACGGTATCTGTTCCGCTTGTCCTGACAGCGTTCCGGACCTGATCCGGATTCATGACAACCTGCAGATCCGCAGCGGCCAAGCTCCCCTGACCCGTTTCCTTTTCCCGCGCGTTGGAAACTTCCCCGGCCTTACCTGCGCAGATCGTTCCTATTCTCTCTGCTTCTGCACAAGGCTCAGACCAGATCGCCGCATGCACCTCACAGCCTTCTTCCTTCGCCTGAGATGACAGCTCATCATTCAATTGGCCCAGCACCCTTCGCAGCTTCTCCCAGTCCTCCCTGCTATCTGCCATGGATGTCATGAGCAGGACATTGGATCCGCAGCACATCTCCGGCTCAATCCGTCCCCTTTCCCGCAGAAATGCCCCCAGCTCCTCTCCTGTCCGCCGGTTTCCGGCATCGCGGATCACGAGCTTGCTGCGGTCCAGACGAGGAACCTCTTCCTCCTGCAGCTCCAGAATCTCCAGCTGCTCCCAGCTCTTCGCCATGGAAAGCGTTTTCCGGATTTCCTCCTCCCAGGCCGCGTAAAGACCTACTCCCTGATCAATCAAAAGTCCGGTGCAGCCATCCAGCGATGCCATCAGCAGGTACGAAGGAGAGCTGGATTCGAAAATATCCAGTCCGTGCTCCAGTGCCTGCTCCGATACCCGCTCTGAGCAGCAGTGCAGAAGGGCTGTCTGTGTCAGCGAAGGGAGCGTTTTGTGTGCGCTCTGTACCACCACATCCGCCCCCAGATGCACCGCGCTGTCCGGAAAAAACGGGCGGCCACCCGTTTGGGGACTGCGAGATTTCTGCAAGAGCTCGCTGCTCTCCAGACCAAGATGCGCTCCGTGCGCCTCGTCCACGATCAAAACCCGGCCGGCTCTATGTACTGCATCCGCAATCGCTTCTATATCAGAAACAACTCCCTCATAGGTTGGACTTGTCACAACAACCGCCGCCGAATCCGGGTACTGCTCCAGCAGACGCCCGGCCGCCTCCGCGTTCACCTCTCCCCAGATACCAAAGGCATCGATCCGCTCCGGCTCCAGGAAATGAACCGATAATCCCAGAATCTCCGCGGCGTGGTACACAGATTTGTGACAGTTTCTGGCGACGATGATCTCGCCGCCCCTCGGCACTGCTGCGTAAATGGCAGCAAGATTCCCGCAGGTGCTCCCATTGACGAGGTACCAGGTTCGTCTGCTGCCCACCAGCCGTGCGGTCCGGTCCATTGCCTCCTGCAGAATGCCCTCTGCGTGATGGAGGTCATCCATTCCGTATATCTCTGTAATATCCCACTGGTAGGGAAGTCCCGGAACCGGAGCCAGCCGCCGCTTGTGCCCCGGCATGTGCATCGCCGATATGCCGCTGCCGGCGTATTCCTCCAGCCTTTGCTGCAGCGGGCTGTAGCCGGCGGCTTCTCTTGTATTTTCGGACTGTGCCATGTTCTCTTCCAAGATTTTTCCTTCAATTACTGCCCGTCTGCTGCATGAATCAGACGCTGGAACACGTCTCCACGCTCCTCAAAGTTCTTAAAATACCCGTAGGATGCTGCGGCGTTGGACATGATCACGGCTCCTCCCTTCGGGGTAATTTCCTTGGCCAGCCGCACCTGCGCCGCCAGGTCCTCGACGTAGTGAACATTCAGGCAGTCCTTTACGGACTCCAGAATTCGCTTTCCCGAGGCATAGGCCAGGATAAACTGGTACTCCGGATGTTGACCAATAAAGTCAATAAGAATATCATACTCAATCCCGCGGTCCATGCCGCCGATCAAGAGCGTCTTCGCGTTGGCAACGCTGGTCGCCGCCCGGATCGCCGCCTCCGGAATCGTGGAAATAGAATCGTCGTAGTAATCAATGCCGTCGATGCAGCCGCAGTTCTCCAGCCGGTGCGGCAGTCCTCTAAAGCCCTTCAGTGCCTCGCGAACCGCTTCCTCACTGCAGCCGAATACGCAGGATGCGATCTCCAGGACAAACCTTGCATTCAGCTGGTTGTGCATGCCGGGCACCCGCAGATCAAAGTGCTCATCCGGCAAAAGGGTGATCGCATGCTTCACCGCCTTTGTTGCAATGTCCGGCACATTTTCCCCCACAAAGAGGAAATCGCCCTCGGTCTGGCACCGGGTGATGCCGCACTTTGCTTCAAAATAGTGCTGCATTTCGTGATACCGGTCCAGATGGTCCTCATACAGATCTAGGAACACCGCCGTGTGCGGCGCCGCCTGCAGACGCTGGCACTGATGGCAGGACAGCTCGAACACAGCAATGGAATCCTCCGTCATCTCCGGAAGATAATCCCAGCAGGGCTTTCCGATATTCCCCATCAGAAATGTCTTATGGCCGGAGCAGGCGTCCAGTACCTGGTACAGCATGGAGCTGGTGGTCGACTTGCCCTTGGTCCCCGTAATGCCAACCGTCTGCGCACCGTACTCCTCCAGAAAGAGCTCCGTCTGGGAGGTGAATTTCCGATTGTCGAACGCCGGCGCATCCTCCTCAAAGCAAATGCCGGGACTGACGATGATATAATCATACGCCTCATCCCGCACCTCTTCCCTCGTTCCTTCCAGTATATCCACCAGGGCCGGCCGGCAATACTCCTTTATGAACTTCTCCGTCGACTTGCCTTCCCGTCCGTAACCCCAGATTAAAATCCGCTTTCCTTCCAGCTTCTCTATTGTCTTCTGCATGCATTCCTTCCCTGCCGCAGCCCTCCCGCGGCACCTGCGTTTCATACGAGGTTATCATACCATTTTTGTCGCTACATTGCTTTCACCATCGAAGTGACAGAGTAGCAAATGGATATCCCGGCTTTGGGCCTTCCAAGATCCTCCGTGCTGGTGAGCGAATTTCCGTGCAGCGCACCGCCGATAATGCTATAATCCTATGCGCTTAATAGGGGACATCATCTTCATAGAAGGAACGAGCCATGAACGAACGACTTTTGAATATCCTGATCCAGTCCTTTCCGAAGATTCTTCTTCCGGGGCTGTTATATACCATTCCGCTGACCGCACTGGCGTTTGCCCTTGGCCTTGTCATCGCCGTCCTGACAGCGCTGGTCCAGTTCGCCGGCATCCGCGTGCTGCGGCAGATTGCCCGCGTCTATATATGGATCATCCGCGGGACGCCGCTTCTGGTGCAGCTGTTCGTTGTTTACTATGGTCTGCCGAAGGTCGGCATTCTCATCGATGCCTTTCCGGCCGCTGTCTTGGTATTCGCCATCAATGAAGGCGCCTACGCCGCAGAAACCATGCGGGCTGCCTTGGAGGCCGTACCCTCCGGGCAGATGGAGGCAGGCCTTTGCGTCGGCATGAGCTGGTGGCAGATTGTCCGGCGCATCATTCTTCCGCAGGCACTGCGAACCGCATTCCCCACGCTGTTCAACGAACTGATCTCTATGGTAAAGGACACCTCGCTTGCTGCGAACATCACCGTCACAGAGATGTTCATGACCACCCAGCGCATCAACGCCGTTTACTACGAGCCGCTGGCGCTGTATCTGGAGGTGGCCGCTGTTTATCTTCTGTTTTCAACCGTACTGACCAAGCTCCAGAGCATCGGCGAGAAGCGCCTTGGCTCCTACGGAAAGAGGTAATGCATATGTCTATGCTGGAAATTCACGATATTAAGAAATCCTTTGACGGGAAAACGCAAGTGCTAAATGGCATCAGCCTGCATGTAGACAAGGGCGAGGTGATTGCGATCCTCGGGCCCTCCGGCGGCGGCAAAACAACGCTGCTGCGCTGCGCCAACTTTCTCGAGCGGGCGGACAGCGGCACGCTGATCTTTGATGGGACATCCTATGATCTGGCTGCAATCTCCCGGAAGCAGATCGCAGAAATCCGCCGGAAAACCGCCTTCGTCTTTCAGAATTACAACCTGTTTCTGAACAAGACCGCCCTCCAGAATGTGACGGAGGGGCTGATCGTTGCACGGCGGATGGAGAAGGCAAAGGCCGAGGAAATCGGCCGGGCCGCTCTCGAGAGGGTCGGTATGGCGGACCGCATGCAGCACTATCCCAATCAGCTCTCCGGCGGTCAGCAGCAGCGCGTGGCCATTGCCAGAGCGCTGGCCACGGACCCTGAAATCATTTATTTTGACGAACCAACCTCCGCCCTTGATCCCGAGCTGACCGGAGAGGTTCTTGATGTTATGCGCGGGCTTGCCCAGGAGGGCCGGACTATGCTGGTCGTCACCCACGAACTGGGCTTTGCGCGGAATATCTCCACCCGAACGATTTTTATCGACGGCGGTGTGGTCGCAGAGGAGGGCCCCTCCGGAGAGTTCTTCCAAAATCCCCGTCAGGAACGCACCCGTGCATTCCTCCGTGCCATTTCCAGCAAGGAGGAATGACACATTACCTTCTGTACTCTGCCACCAGGCTTGCGACGGTCTTAACCACCAGCTCAATGCGGAAGGGCTTGATGATGTGATCATTCATACCGGCCTCCAGGGACGCAAGCTTTTCCTCGGTAAAGGCATTGGCCGTCATGGCGACAATCGGAATAGCTCCGGCATCAGGCCGATTCATTGCCCGTATCTGTCTGGCAGCTTCGTGTCCATTCAGTGCGGGCATCATAACATCCATGAGAATGACATCGAACTCGCCCGGCGCCGATTCTGCAAATATATCCACAGCCTCCTGTCCGTTCCAGGCCAGTGTCACCTTCGCTCCTTCCTCCTCCAGAAGGACTCTTGCGATTTCCATATTCAGCTCGTTGTCCTCTGCAAGGAGGATATTCATATCCCGGATGGAATATTGCTCCGTTCCATCCTGTATCTGCGATTCCTCCGGAATCGATGCATCGATTTCAAACGGAATAATCACATCGAAGGTTGTACCCTCGCCCTGCGTACTTTCAACCGTAATTGTCCCGCCCATACGCTCCGTGAGGTTTTTGGCAATGGACATGCCAAGGCCGGTCCCGCCCCAGCGTGTGCGGGGAGATGCATTTTCCTGCGTAAACGGTTCAAAAATATGCTCCAGAAATTCCGGGCTCATGCCGATCCCGGTGTCACGGCATATGAACTCGAGCTGCATGTTTGTCCCATCATCGCCTACTTCTTTACAGGTAATGTAGATCTTGCCGTGCTCCTTATTGTATTTAACCGCATTTCCGATGATATTCAGCATCAGCCGCTTTAAGTGAATCGGACTTCCGATCAGCCGGTTATGGGTGACGCTGCAGCCCTCCTGGACAATTTCGATATCCCGGTCATCTGCCTGTTTTTTGATCGAATAGAAAACCTCCTTCGATTCTACGCCCAGATCAAACGGGATATGCTCCAGAACGATTTCGCCAGACTCGAGCTTGCTCATGTCCAGGACCTCATTGACAAGGTCCAGCAGAATCTTCGAGGAATCTCTGATCTTTCCTCTGCACTCTGCCAGACGATCCAAGTCATCCGCACATCTGTCTTCAATGTCCAACATGCCCATAATGCCGTTCATAGGAGTGCGAATGTCATGCGACATACGCAGAAGGAAATCTGTTTTAGCCCGGTTGGCACGCTCCGCCTCCTGCTTGGTGATCCGAAGCTCCTCTAAGGCAGCCTTTAGCTCCTCGTTCTCCTGCAGTGCATAGATGGTCCTTTTGAGCTTGTTGGCATCCAAGGCAAAAAGACAGAAAACCATTCCATATACAATCGAAAGCCGCCCCATCCATTCCAAATCAAAGAGGGTCGACATCACCGTCGATGCAATGATAAAGAAGGCAATCAGCAGCAGAATCGCCGTGTCAATTTTCTGAACACCTCTTCTCTGCCGAAAAATATAATAGACAAATAGTAGCACGTATCCAATGACTGTAGCCATGAAGATCCAGCCAAGCGGCCCTCTGGTAAAATGGTTGTCCGCAGTAAAGCCATAGACAAAATCAGTAAAAAACGGTGAGATACCGCACAGAATGCAGAAATAGATCGGAATTTCGAGCAGGACCTTTGCCTTCCTGCTGCCCTCATGCGGCCAGATGCACCGTATGAACAGGTATACCAGCACCGCCCGGAGGACATAGCCGGTGGCGGACAGAAGAATGCGGGAAACTGTCGGTTCGCTCCAGTAGCCTGCCACTTTTTCCAGATTGAATGCAACAAGCTCCACGCACTCACAGTAGAAGATGCCCATAAATTTCCGGATATCCTTTCTGTCCAGGAAATTCTCCTTCGTAAGGATGAGCCAGATATAAATCAAGCCGATGATCTCTGCGAAATTGTTGCTTATAAATTCCTGAAATGTCATGTCAAACCCCTGCTGTACAATTTTCTTAAGCTCCGAACGGCTCCATTATACGTAACTATTTAGCACCCATCTCGAATTTGCTATCGCAAATCCTCGATGTGGCTGACCAGAGGCGCTTCGCGCCTTGGCCGCCTGCCAATTTCAAT
>CAVGIV010000073.1:0-11430 GCA_963629395.1 Paludibacteraceae bacterium
ATGTGAGCTTGGCAACCCGAAAGGTCTTGACAAGCGGCCATTACATATCAGTTACAACAGAATCTACAAAACGGGGGAGACGACAATGGACAATCAGAAGTATCGGAACATTTTTCAGGAGCTTGGGCACACTCAGGAAGAAGTTGATGCAAGGCTTTTAGAGATCTGGAACACCTTTTTCTATGGATCTGAGGAAGAACGGATTTATCACCCGGTCGGAGAGGATATGGGATATCTGGAGGACACGGGCAATCATGATGCACGGACAGAGGGCATGTCCTACGGCATGATGCTGTGCGTGCAGATGAATAAAAAGGAGGAATTCGACCGCATCTGGAAGTGGGCCTGCACCTATATGTGGATGAACGAGGGGGAGAATGAAGGTTATTTTGCCTGGTCCTGCGCGCTTGATGGGACGAAGAACTACACGGGACCGGCTCCGGACGGGGAGGAGTTCTTTGCTATGGCGCTGTTCTTCGCATCTCACAGGTGGGGAAACGGCGAGGGCATTTACGATTATTCCGGCTGCGCCAGGAAAATTCTGAAGGCCTGCATCCGGAAGGGGCAAAATGGGCGGCCGGGGACGACTATGTGGAATCTGGACAATCATCAGATTCTCTTTGTACCGGGCAGTGATTACACAGATCCATCCTATCATCTGCCGCATTTTTATCATCTGTTTGCACAATGGGCCGATCCGGAGGACGCTCCTTTTTTTGCAGAGGCAGAGGAGGCAAGCCGCAGGTATCTGGCCGTGAGTGCACACCCGAAGACCGGAATGAGTGCCGAGTATGCCGAGTTTGACGGTCGCCCGATGAGCAGAGCGTTGCCTTGGACAACGGATCGCCATGACTGGTTCTATAGCGATGCCTACCGCACGGCGGCCAATATCGGATTGGATATGTGTTGGCGCATGGTACGAGAGGGGCAGGAGAAGGCACCGGCGAGGCTGCAGGCATTCCTGGATGCACAGGAAAACCCATGGCAAATCTATGAGGTGGACGGAACCTGCCTTCAGAAGCCGGCACTGCATCCTGTGGGAATGATGGCCGCTACAGCCCAGGGCGGTCTTGCTGTTTTATGCGATGCGAATTCCTCGCAGGAGGAAAAGGATCGCGCGCTTTCCTGGGCGGAAAGGCTTTGGAGGGAGCCGCTGCGCAAGGGTGAGCGCAGATACTATGACAACTGTCTGTACTTTTTTGCCTTCCTGGCGCTGAGCGGGAACTACCGTATGTGGTACGACTAAGAACATTCCCTAGGTTAGGCCTGTGGTGTCTTTGCCGGGGCACTCTCACGCTTTACCAGGATCCGGAATGCGATGACGCAGATAATGACAGACATTAAGGATCCGGCTGCGGTGGCAAGTCCCATCGGCAGAAGTGAAGACGGGAAGAGGACGGAGGTTGCGTATACACCGGGAACGCGCACCAGCGCAATGGCAATGATGTTGTGCAGGAACGAAATGCCGGACTTGCCGATCGCACAGAAGTAGCCGCTGAAGCTGAAGTGGATTCCTGCAAAGATGCAGTCAAAAATATATCCGCGCAGATACCAGCTTCCCGCCTCTGCTACCGCCGGATCGGTGGTGAACAGACCGACGACCGGAAGGGAAATAAGCTGCATGAGAATCGCCATGATGACACCGAACCCTGCGGCGATAAGAACCGCATAGCCGAGCGTCTGGACGGCCCTGTCCTTTTTGCCGGCGCCGATGTTCTGTGCTCCGAGAGCCGAAACGGTAGAGAGCATGGAGGACGGAACCAGGAACAGGAAGCTGATGATCTTCTCAACAATGCCGACGGCTGCAGAGTCAACAAGGCCCCGCTGGTTGGCAATAACCGTGATGAGAAGGAAGGCTACCTGAATCAATCCATCCTGGGCGGCAATGGGAAGGCCGATCCGCAGAATCTGTGACAGCATTCTCTTTTCCGGCTTTAAGTCACTGCGTCCGATGCGGATGCCGATGTGCAGGCGCATAATGGCGAAAAGCGAAACAGCAACGCTGATGGCCTGGGACAATGTAGTGCCAAGTGCCGCGCCGGCAGGTCCCATGTGAAGTGCACCCATGAACAGATAGTCCAGTGCGATGTTGGAGACGCAGGCAATGGCGATGAAATACATGGGATGCCGGGAATCGCCAAGGCCGCGGAAAATAGAGCTGATGATGTTGTAGGCGGTGATAAAGGGAATGCCGAGAAAGCAGATGGTCAGGTATCGGATGGTCCCGGACACAGCTTCATCCGGGGTGGCCATTACCGAAACAATGGGATTAACCATCAGCAGCAAAACGGCGGTCATAACGACTGCAACAATCATGAAAAGAGTGACGGAGTTCCCGACGCCCTTCTGCGCCTGCCTTCGGTCACCCCGGCCGACTGCCTGCGCAATGCTCACAGTGGTTCCCATGGCGAGCCCGACGATGATGACGGTCAGCATATGCATCACCTGTGAACCGATGGAAACAGCTGTGGTGCCGGCAACACCGTCAAACTGTCCAATGATGAACAGGTCAGCCATTCCGTACAGGGTCTGGAGAAAATAAGACAGAAGGTAGGGGAGACTAAAGCGCAGAATGTTCTGAAAGACGCTTCCTGTGGTCAGATGATTGTCGATGGTTGTGCTGGTTTCCATGTATTCCCTCCTGAAGTAAATCGTAACTATTCAGCACCCATCTCGATTTTCCTTCGGAAAACCTCGATGTGGCTGGCCAGAGGCGCTTCGCGCCTTGGCCGCCTGCCAATTTCAATCGTGAATTTGCCTGCAAGCAGAGGGTTCACGTTGAAATGTGGCAGGTGCTGAACAGATACAAAACCTCATTATACACCGTTCCTTCGCGGTACAGCTATACAGCGGCTGCTGTACTGGCTGCAAATCCGGCGTGTGATCAGGGAAAACGGTATTTGACATGGGTGTGGTATCATTGGATTTGAATAGGAGGAATATAGGTGGAGAACGAGATTTTTGAAAAAATGCCGGTACCGAAGGCGTATTTTACAGTGGCGCTGCCGGTCGTAATTGGTATGGTGGTCAGCCTGATTTACAATCTGGCAGATACATGGTTCATTGCCAGAACGGGCAGCACGGAGCTGGTGGCCGGGGTATCTTTGTGTGCTCCGGTGTTCACATTGATGATTGCGTTCAGCGATATTTTCGGTCTGGGCGGAGGAAATCTGATTTCCCGTATGCTCGGCGGCGGAGAAAAGGAAAATGCCGCACGCGTCAGTGCCTTCAGCATCTATGGCGCGATCGGCTTTGGCCTTGTGACGGCCGCAGTAATGCTGCTGCTGAAGGGCCCTATTCTGGGACTTCTCGGAGCGAGTAAGACTACGCTCCCCTATGCATCTGCCTACTATACATGGCTGGTACTGGGTGCGCCGATCATTATTTTGAATGTGGTGCCGGGGAATCTTCTGCGGACAGAGGGACTGGCTTCACAGGCAATGGTCTGCACGGTCATTGGTGCGGTGCTGAACATTGTGCTGGATCCGATTTTTATCTTTGTATTCGGGATGGGAGCGGCAGGTGCTGCTATAGCGACCGTGCTCAGTAATCTGATTTCGGATATATTGCTTCTGCGTGCCATGAAAAAGCATGCGGTCAATTTATCCATTCGCCTAAGCGACTGTCGTATAAACGCGGCGATGCTGCAGAGCATTCTGTTCATCGGAATTCCGGCCTCCACGACGAATATGATGCAGTCTCTTGCGGTTCTTCTGACCAACCGGTGCCTGGTGGATTACGGGACGGATAAGGTGGCAGCACTGGGAATTGCCATGAAGGTGAACATGGTGAGCATGCTGATTCTGGTGGGCTTTGCCTTCGGAGCGCAGGCGGCGCTGGGGTATTGCTACGGCGCAGGAAACCAGAAGAGGCTGCGGGAATTCTTGCGGTTTGACATACAGGTTCTGGTAACGCTGGCACTTCTTTTCGTTGTTGTATCGTTCCTGTTTACCAGACCGATCCTGGGAGTCTTTATGCAGGATTCGGCGGTAATTGCAGCCGGAATATCGATCCTGCGCTGCCTGATGATCTCTGCTCCTGCAGTTGGAATCGTGCTGGCGATGACGACGCTCTTCCAGGCGGAGGGGAAGGCACTTCCGGCGCTGATTCTGTCCATCAGCCGGCAGGGAGTCGTGCTGGTGATCTGCCTGTACGGTCTGCGGGCGGCATTTGGATATGCAGGTATCCTGGCGGCACAGGCGGCAGCGGATGTGATTACGATGGCCATTGCCCTTGGCCTGAAGCGTGTATATGCCGGGAAGTAGACAGGTGAAGGAATCAATCCTAATACATTCCCAGCGGAAGTTCTTATGAAAATCTTTATAGAAGCATTTCAGCGCGGAGTCTGGCAGACATTGTTCGCCAGACTCCGTTTTTGTTTGTTTTGCGTAAAAGCAACACAAAAAATGACTTTGATAATTGACATAGAGTTTAGCAATAGTATAATCGGCGATGGGCCAAAAGTTTAGTGACAGAATATCTTGGGTTTACTTTGGACGACAGAGTACACAGAGCCTTTTGAATGCTGTCAATATCGGATGTGCCGGAATCGAGGCTGAAATGGAACAGGAACAGATTAATGAACAGATTGGCTGTAAGATCAAGGATTTGAGAAATCGGAACGGTCTGACGCAGCAGGAGCTGGCTGACCGCACGGAGCTGACCAAGGGATTTATCTCGCAGCTGGAGCGGGGGCAGGTATCGCCGTCTGTGGTAACACTGCTGGATTTGATCGAATGTCTGGGATCGACGCCTGCGGAGTTCTTCAAGGAGGGTGCGCAGGAACAGGTCGTATTCAAGGAGCAGGACTACTTTGAAAAGGTCGAGGAGGGCGTGAGCAAGATTGAGTGGCTGGTTCCGCCCGCACAGAAGTTTCAGATGGAGCCGCTGCTGGTGGAGATCGCACCGCACCAGTCGCTGGAAGAGGACAAGCCGCATTCCGGAGAGGAGTTCGGCTATGTCATAAGCGGGCGCATTATTGTTCATTTTGGAGACAAGAATTACCGGGTAAAGGCAGGAGAGAGCTTTTATTACCGGACCACAAAGAGCCACCGGATTTCCAATCCCGGGAGCCGTCCTGCAAAGGTTTTGTGGATCAGTACACCGCCGGAGTTTTAGATTACATCCTCCCGGGGGAGAAAGAGGAGTACACGCTATGGACAACACTAATATCATCGAACTCAAGCATGTGACCAAGTCCTTCAGCGACGGCTTTACTGCCGTACAGGACTTTAATCTGGAGGTTAAAAAGGGAGAATTCGTTACCTTCCTGGGACCCTCCGGCTGCGGCAAAACAACGACCCTGCGCATGATTGCGGGCTTTGAGCTGCCAACGTCTGGTGAGATTCTTCTGGACGGCAAATCCATCACCAACCTTCCGCCGTATGAGCGCCCGATTAATACTGTTTTCCAAAGATATGCATTGTTCCCGCATATGAATATCTACGAGAACATCGCCTTTGGGCTGAAGCAGAAGAAGATGGCCAAGGATGTAATTGAGCACAAGGTGAAAAAGGTATTGTCTCTGGTGGATCTGGAGGGCTTCGAGGAACGGAACGTGGCCACCCTTTCCGGCGGACAGCAGCAGCGCATCGCCATTGCAAGGGCACTGGTCAACGAGCCGGAGATTCTTCTTCTGGATGAGCCGCTGGGAGCTCTGGACCTGAAGATGCGCCAGGAGATGCAGATCGAGCTGAAGGATATGCACCAGAAGCTGGGAATTACATTTATCTATGTGACACACGATCAGGAAGAAGCACTGACAATGTCGGACAAGATTGTGGTCATGAGTGAAGGACAGATCCAGCAGATCGGCACGCCGGAGGACATCTACAATGAGCCGAAGAATGCCTTCGTCGCCGACTTCATCGGAGAAAGTAATATTTTCAGTGGAATCATGACCGGAAAGCTGAAGGTGCGGTTCTGCGGCGGCGAGTTCGAGTGCGTGGACGATGTGCCGGAGGGCACGCATATCACAGCAGTAGTTCGTCCGGAGGACGTGGAGATCACGGCCCCCTCTGCAGGAACCATTCAGGGCACTGTCATTTCAGTTATCTTTAAGGGAATGCACTATGAAATTACGGTGCAGTCCGGCAGGAACGAGATGGTGATCCAGTCGGTGAAATCGGCAAAGGTGGGCGAGCGCGTCGGCATGCGGCTGGATCCGGACAGCATTCACATCATGGTGGCAGAGGATCATACCAATATTTTCCCGGTGGACATCAATCGGGATTACCGGCTGGCCTATAACGATCAGCTCCTGCATGCAAGTCTGACGAAGCTGATCAAGGGCGGAAAGCGTCTGGAGGACGGCACACTGGTGGACGGAAACGGCGAGGCCATCGATTTGAACCGTACAAAGGTTGTGGCGGCCATTCAGCCGGGAGACATTGAGATGACGGACAATCAGGAGGAGGGCCTGGTGCAGGGATACATCAGCAACCTGATTTACCAAGGTGATCATTACCTGTATGTCATCCATTCCGAAATGGAGCAGGACTTTGTTGTGTACGATGAGGACCTCTGGAACATGGGAGACCGCGTCGGACTGATCATGCCGGTTGAGAAGATGAAGTTTACACTGAGGAAGTGACACTCGGAATTGCCTGATGGCAATTCCTCCTTCTCAGAGTGCGCATCCTGTGGATGCGGCCAAGGCGCGAAGCGCCTCTGGCCGGCCGCATCGAGGTTTTCCGAAGGAAAATCGAGACGGGGCTGAATATTTATGAGATCATTGATTGCCGCAGGCGAGGTGCGGCAGGAAAGGGAAGCATGCAGTTTAAATTTACAAGAAAATCTCTTTGCATCCCGTATGCAATCTATCTGGTGCTGTTTGTGGTGGCACCGCTTCTGGTCCTGTTCTACTATGCCTTTACCAACGGCTCGGGCCAGTTCACGCTTTCGAATTTTACTGGCTTTTTTACGGATCCGAATGCCTTGGGAACCTTGTTCTACAGCTTTGCGGTGGCAGTGGTGACAACGCTGGTGTGTCTTCTTCTGGCCTACCCGATTGCCTGCATTCTGGCGTTTTCCAAATTGAAAAATAAGGCAGCGATCGTCATGATCTTCGTGCTGCCGATGTGGATCAATTTCTCGCTGCGCATCACGGCGCTGAAGGAGATTCTGACCATGTTTGAGGGGAATCTGGCACTGTATCCGTTTTTTAATGCAGTAATCGGCATGACCTACGACTTCCTGCCCTTCATGATCCTTCCGATTTATACGACAATCGAGCGGCTGGACGGCGCACTTCGCGAAGCGGCCATGGACCTGGGGGCCAATGAGAGAGAAACCTTTCTGCGCGTAACGCTTCCGCTGTCTGTACCGGGAATTATGAGCGGCGTTTCCATGGTATTCCTGCCGGCAATGACCAACTATGTGGTGCTGGACATGCTCTACAACAGTACGTATATCATGGGAAGCCTGATCGGGAGCTATTTCTCTGCCTATAACTGGAATGGCGGCTCTATGATCGCCTTGATCCTTCTGGCTATCATTTGCCTGTTCACACTGCTGACAGGAGACGGCGATGAGAATATTCAGCGGGGAGGTGCACTGCTATGACACGGTCTGCCAAGGAAACTGCATGCAAAACAGGAAAGCTGGTTTACCTGCTGCTGATGCTCATGTTTATCTACCTGCCAATCCTGATTCTGGCGGTATACAGCTTCACCGATTCGACGAATATCGGTGCCATCCGCGGATTTTCACTGAAGAATTATGTGACACTCTTTACTACAGAGGAGCTTCGCAGCATGATCGGCGGGACGCTTCTTCTGGCCTTTGGTGCAGCTGCCATTGCTACCGTACTTGGAACGATGGGAGCGATCGGAGCCTTTTATTCCAGGGAAAAGGTCGGACGTGCCATTTCAACAATGAACCAGGTGCCGGTTGTCAACGCGGATGTGGTGACGGGCTTTTCCCTCTGCATTCTTCTCGTGGTGGTTCTGCGCATCAGCAAGGACACCTTTATTCCGCTGGTGGCGGGGCATGTGACGCTGTGTGCGCCGTTTGTATACCTTGCGGTGCTTCCGAAAATCAAGCAGATGGATTCGAGTCTGTACGAGGCGGCCCTGGATCTGGGAGCATCGCCGTTTCGGGCGCTGACGCAGGTGGTGCTGCCGCAGCTGCTCCCGGGCATTGTGTCCGGCTTTGCGCTGGCGATCACGCTTTCGCTGGATGATTACTTTATTGCCACTTATACGAAGCCGGCAACCTTCGACACCATCAGTACGTATGTTGTCAATGCCACCAAGGGTTCACAAACGGCCATCAAGACCGCGCTATGGGCGCTTTCCACCGTTATTTTCCTGGCGGTTATTCTGGTGGTTGCAGGCTGGAATCTGGCACAGATGAGAGGCGAGAAGAGCGGGGAGGAAAAGAGATGACAAAGCATGCAGTCTGGAGGAACAGCCGGAGCGCGCGCCGTCTCGCCGCTTTTCTTGCCGGCGGAATGGGGATCCTCGGCCTTGTGCAGGCACCGGGGAATGCGATGACAGCACAGGCGGCCATAACGGATGCGGTGGATGCGACATCCGGGAAAAGTCAATCTGTGACGCTTCGAATCTGCAGCTGGGAGGAGTACATCGACACCGGCGACTGGGATGAGGATGAGGTGATTGACCTTCCAAGCGGCGACATCATCGGCGAGAATTCCATGATCCGGGACTTTGAGAACTGGTACGAGGAGAATTACGGCGTCAGGGTGAAGGTGGAATATTCCACCTTCGGCACCAATGAAGACCTGTACAATATGCTGACGCTGGGCGATACCTTTGATCTGGTGTGTCCGTCGGAGTATATGTTCATGAAGCTGATCAGTGAGGATCAGCTGGTGCCGCTTTCGGACGGCTTTTTCGATGCATCGCAGGAGAACAATTATTATATCAAAGGCGTGTCCCCCTACCTTCGTAATATCTTCGAAACGAAGGAAATTGACGGCGAGCCCTGGGCCAAGTATGCAGCCGGGTACATGTGGGGCGTCACCGGTATTGTGTATAACCCGGCAGAGATGACACGGGAGGAGGCCTCCACATGGACGGTTCTGAACAACCCTGCCTACAAGCGGCGTGTGACCATCAAGGACAGCGTACGTGAGTGCTATTTTGCAGCGATGGGTGCGCTCCGCCATGATCTTCTGACATCGGACGAATTCGTGAATGATCCGGATTACCGCGAGAAGCTCGAGGAGGAGATGAACGATACCTCTCCGGAGGCGATTGCCGAGGTTCAGGACTGGCTGCAGTCCATGAAGGATAACGTATATTCCTTTGAAACGGATTCCGGTAAGGCAGATATGATCACAGGCAAGGTGGTTGCGAACTACCAGTGGTCCGGCGATGCTGTATATACCATGGATCAGGCAGACGAGGACGACTTTGAGCTGGATTTTGCTGTGCCGGAGGAGAGCACCAACATTTATTTTGACGGCTGGGTCATGCTCAAGAGCGGAATCGGAACAGATACGGCCAAGCAGCAGGCCGCGGAGGCCTTTATCAACTTTGTCTCTCGGCCGGACAATGCCATCCGGAACATGTATTATATCGGCTACACCTCGGTGATCTCCGGTGGTGAGGATCCAAGAATTCTGGAGTATCTGGACTGGAATTATGGTGCAGAGGACGATGAAGAGGACACAACCGAGTACGATGTGAATTACTTTTTCCAGGGCGAGGACGAAGACACCAGTGATGAGTATATCCTGACCGTGCCGTCGGAGCAGGTGAACCGGCAGCTGGGTGCACAGTATCCGAGCACGGAAACGATCCGTCGCTCCAGCATTATGCGGTATTTTACACCGGAGCAGAGCGAGCAGACGAACCGGATGTGGGTGAATGTCCGCTGCTATAACATTAAGAATGTGCCCGTCTGGGGGTGGATTCTTATGCTGGGGGCGGCAGCGGGAATCATCTGGCTTGCCGTTCGGAAGATTCAGCTCCTGAAAAAGACGGCGAGACAGGAAAAGGAACAAAGACGCCGGTAGTGACGGATTGTGTTGATAGAAGACCATATATAAAAAGGGTTAGGCTCGGTACCGAGTCTAACCCTTTTTGTAAATAATCCATACAGCTACTGCTTTTTTATTTCTATCAGATCATCAATGGCAAGTTCCGGATCCATGGTATGGAACATCATATAGTTTCTTTTCATAGTTCTGAAATTCGCCTGTTTATAAATTTTGCGGCTGGATTCGTTTTTATAAAAATGCCAATAGCGGTAAATATATCCCATCCAGTACATCACATTTGAGGAAATGACTGTCCCGGGATGGGGGATTTTGCAGCTGCTGTCTGAGGTGAGCTCTTCCAGAAGGTATTCTTCTCCTGCCCACTGCATGCGGTTATATTCAGAATCTAAATCCTTAGCTACATCGGATCCCATGAAAAAGGATACAAATTCCTCACTGTCATATCCCTGTTTGGCTGACAGTTCAAACAGACGTCCCTGTATATCACATAGCTTCAGAGATAGTTGATCCATGTGCTATACCTCCTTCGCCTGATCAAGTATTTCATCAAAGAACAGCCCTTCTCTGCGATAATTCTTACAAATATCATTAGAGGCAGCAATACCTCTTGCTCTGTTTTCCTCACTGATATCCTGCAAAAATTTCTTTTCCAGATAAGAGAGGGGGATTTCCTTTTCAATTCGTACTGCATCACAACCGGATTGAGAAACAGCGACATATTGCTTGCCTAAACCTAATGCTGACAGGCTTTTAATCAGAGCCAGATCGGTTATATTTCCCTGGAAAAAATTATCCAGAACGTAAAACATCCTGTCATTTGCAATACATCCAATTATAAGATCCTTGCCCAGGCATAGGCTGCGATACTTCTCATACAGACTTGTTCCCTTTATGCCGTCCATTTTTCCTCGGTTAAATGCTACAATCATGGCCCACTCGAGATCGGCAGGAACATCCAGTGTACAAAGGCCATTTAAGGAAACGGACATTACGTAAAACTTTGCCCTTTCATAATCGCAAATAAGTGTCAGCGGCTGCATGGGGTCTGTCCCCATATAAAAGCCCCTGCCAAAATCGCATTTTGTACGACTGGAAGGAGATAATCTTCCCTCAATTCCGGACTTTGATCCATGGTATAAGACAATACGATCTTCGGAAATTTCAAGCCGTTCTGTTTCGGATTTTATTTTCTGAAGAGTTATATCATAAACAGGGATGCGTTCCTCCCTGCAAAAATCATATAACCTAGCCTGGGCGGTTTTATTCGGTGTTGCTTTCGCATTTTCCCAACGATTTATCGTTGCAAAAGTAACCCCTAGTTTATCGGCAAACTCCTGTTGACTGAGCTTGGCATAGGAACGTATTTTTTTTATAAGAAGATTCATTTGCCTGCCTCTGGCTAGCCACATCGAGAACGCCACATGAGCAAAAGGAAAGCTGCGTAGCAGCGATTTTGCGAATGG
>CAVGIV010000074.1:0-10691 GCA_963629395.1 Paludibacteraceae bacterium
TCAGCACCTGCCATATTTCAACGTGAATTGACTGCTTGCAGGCAAATTCACGATGTGTCTGAATGCTTTCTTTGCTGCAACCTGGAAAAACGGGAAAGCATTCGGACGTGATATAATGTCGGTGTTTTGGGAGGTATGTACATGGATACGAGGATTATAGAGCTAAAGAAAACCATTCTGGAGGATAACGACAAGGATGCAGCGCTCCTTCGGGAGGAAACCAGACGAGAAAAATGCAGCTACGTAAATGTCATGTCGTCGCCGGGCTCCGGAAAGACGACCACCATCCTGGCACTTCTGGAAATTCTTGGGAAACACATTTCCTGCGGCGTGATGGAGGCAGACATTGATTCTGATGTGGATGCGAGGACGATCCAGGAGAAGGGGTATCCGTGCGTCCAGCTGCATACCGGCGGAATGTGCCATTTGGATGCGCAGATGTCCAGACAGGGAATGCATGCGCTGCACGAGGAATGGGCAGCTAGGAACGCGCAGGCAATGCGCGATGAGACCGGACAGGCGCCATGCGGACTGGAGCTTATCATACTGGAAAATGTCGGAAACCTTGTCTGCCCGGCGGAATTTGATACCGGGGCCGACTGCAACGTTGTGATCCTGTCGGTTCCGGAGGGAGATGACAAGCCGCTGAAGTATCCTCTGATGTTTGAAAAGGCGGATGTCGTGCTGATTAACAAAATGGATGCTCTTCCGGCATTTGATTTTGATATGGAAAAGTGCAAAGCGGGGATCCGGCTTCGAAATGCAAAGGCACCGATTTTCCCGGTGAGTGCCAGAACCGGTGAGGGAATTCCGGAGGCTGCGGAATACATTTTAGGGCACATTCAAAAACGGACAGGTGAAGATAGCTGAGAAGGCAGCCGGCAGACAGAGTACTTGCAAACGGTATACCGTTGCCTAAGATAGCACTGCCGGTGTGAGGGTGATAAGGAAAATGAGTGTTCGCGTAATTGAAGTAAACAAAAGTATATATGCACAGCAGGAAAAGCTGGCGGACGAGACAAGACAGCTTTTGAAAAGGAAGGGGATCCTGCTGCTGAATGTAATGGCATCGCCGGGGGCCGGGAAAACCTCGGTCCTTCTGCGCACGGCCCGGATGCTGCAGGATCGATACCGGATCGGCGTGATGGAGGCAGATATTGATTCTGCAGTGGATGCAGAGAAAATGGCTGCTGCCGGAATTCGCTCCATTCAGGTACACACCGGCGGTGAGTGTGCGATGACGGCGCAGATGACGAGGCAGGCACTGGACGGCATCCTGCAGGAGGACGGAGACGAGACAAAACAGGAGGAAAAATTTGACCTCCTGTTCCTTGAAAATGTCGGAAACCTTGTGTGCCCGGCAGAGGAGGACGTGGGAGCGTCTTTGAATATTGAAATCCTCTCGATTCCGGAAGGGGACGATAAGCCGCTGAAATACCCGTTGATGTTCCAGGTGACACAGGCGGTGCTGATCAACAAAACAGACACAAGGGAGTATTTTCCCTTTGATGATGCGGCAGTGGTGCGGCGCATCCATGCACTGAACCCGGAGGCAGAGATTTTTTTTGTCAGCGCCAAGACGGGAGAAGGGTTTGAGGCCTGGGCGGAGTGGCTCGAGCAGAAGGTGCGGAAAGTATAAGCTGCCGGCAGTCAACGGGCGGCGGTAGGATGTCCGGCCCGGGCGGAGAAACATTTGGTTAGCCTCTTTTAACTTACGAACAAACTGTGGTATACTCCTAAAGGTTAGCTCCGGCAAACACATCGGAGCAGATGATCGCAATTGCGAAAGGAGAATTAGACCATGATGCAGCATTTGGAAATTGAGAAGGTCATTGGACGTGAAATTGTTGATTCTCGCGGAAATCCTACGGTAGAGGCAGAGGTTATTCTGACAAACGGCGTAGTCGGACGCGGAACGGCACCCAGCGGTGCTTCCACCGGAGAATTCGAGGCTATCGAGCTTCGTGACGGTGATAAAGGAAGATTCGGCGGAAAGGGCGTTGCAACGGCGGTAAACAATGTCAATACCGTGATCAATGATGCCCTGAAGGGCTTGGATCCGCAGAATGTGTATGCAGTAGATGCGGCTATGCTGAAGGCGGACGGCACACCGAATAAGTCCAAGCTGGGCGCAAATGCCATTCTGGCGGTATCCATTGCCAGCTGCAAGGCGGCCGCAGAGGCGCTTGGAATTCCGCTGTACCGGTTCCTTGGCGGCGCGAACGCAAATGTTCTTCCGGTTCCGATGATGAACATTTTAAACGGCGGTGCACACGCAACTAACTCGGTTGACACGCAGGAGTTCATGATCATGCCGGTGGGCGCACCTACCTTCCGGGAGGCACTTCGCTGGTGCACAGAGGTCTTCCATGCACTGCAGAAGAACTTAAAGGCAGAGGGAAACACCACAGCAGTGGGAGATGAAGGGGGCTTTGCACCGAACCTCAAGGATGATGAGGATACCATCGAGCACATCCTGCAGGCAGTAAAGGATGCTGGCTATGAACCCGGCAAGGACTTTGTACTGGCAATGGATGCTGCCTCCAGCGAGTGGAAGAGCGACAAGGGAATCGGATTCTATCATCAGCCCAAGTCTGGCAAGGATTTCACGTCGGATGAGCTCATTGCACACTGGAAGTCCCTGGTTGAGAAGTATCCCATCTGGTCCATCGAGGACGGTCTCGATGAAGAGGACTGGGAAGGCTGGAAGAAGATGACGGCCGAGCTTGGCGGCAAGGTGCAGCTGGTGGGTGATGATCTGTTTGTTACCAACACCGAGCGTCTCTCCAAGGGAATTGCGAACGGTAGCGGCAACTCCATCCTGATCAAGCTCAATCAGATCGGTTCTGTATCTGAAACCCTCGAGGCCATCAAGATGGCGCACAAGGCCGGCTACACAGCCATCACGTCTCATCGCTCTGGAGAGACGGAGGATACCACCATTGCGGATCTTGCTGTTGCATTGAATACGCGGCAGATCAAAACGGGTGCGCCGTCCAGAAGTGAGCGTGTGGCCAAGTACAACCAGCTTCTTCGTATTGAAGAGGAGCTTGGAGAGGCAGCGGTATATCCGGGTAAGGAAGCCTTTAACCGCTGAGTAAGAGAAATGCTGATCAAGGCGTTTCCCATGCCAAATTTGCGCTGCGAAGCAGTGATTTTGCGAATAGGCTCTGAATAGCTACAATAGTTACGTTAGAGGGACAGCGGTGCTGCTGAGCACTGCTGTCCCTTTTTGTAGCAAACCTAAGAAGGGTGCCAAAGAGCAGCTTTTTTGATACAATGACAACCGTTCGGAGCAATCCGGATCATGGAGTCAAAAGAAATTTTGCCCCAACATCATAGTATCATAGAGTAATAATCAGTTCCTTGCTGCGCAGAAGACGGGCAGCAGGAGAAAACCGATGCAGCTTGTACAGAGAGGATACGACCATGGCCAATAAGGTGTTTGATTTCAGCGCGGCAGCGGAGGAACAAAAGGAAGGCGGCACGGCAGTGAAAACCGCGGTGACGGCTGAGGAGATTCGCACATATACAACGTTTCGCTCGGATGCGGAGGTGGCGGATGCAGAGCACCCGCTTTTGGTGCTTAAAAATGACCGCGGAGAGCTTCGTCATCATACGAGCGGCAGCTTTGAGCTTCCGGAAAAGCGCACATCCTTCCATTTCATGGTGAACGGAACACCGGCGGAGACCGATATTGCAGAGATCGATGAGCGGTTTGAGGATCTGATCCGCTGGATTGGTGATAACCGCGTCAACGTGCGCCTCTCCGGGCAGGCAACGAGCCGCGGCTACTGCGTCTATAAGATTCGCGAGGTGGATTCCGGCGGTGAGACCAAGCTCTCGGCGGAGGACGGCTTTTTGCAATATGCGATCAGGCGACTCCTCCAGACTAAGGCGCCGGCGGATGCACCGGATGAGGACATTGAGGAAATCGAAGGCGACGACATGAAGCTGACCAGCCTTCAGAGCATCACAGATTTTCTGAATGTGGCAGGAAGGTCGCTCCCTCCGCATATCCTCAAGTGGGCAAGACGGAATCTGGTGGTGGCCAGATCCTCTGAAATCGGCCCGGATGAGCGGCGGCACGCGCAAAGGGCGCTTTCTATTATGCTGAACATCCAGTGGAAGGACACAACCTTTGGCTCCATTGATCCGGAGGAGGCCCGGCGCATACTGGATGAAGAGCTGTACGGCATGGAGAAGGTGAAGCAGCGCATCATTGAGACGATCATTCAGATCAACCGCACACACACACTTCCTGCATATGGGCTCCTTTTGGTGGGACCTGCCGGAACCGGCAAATCACAGGTTGCCTATGCCGTTGCGCGGATTCTCGGTCTTCCGTGGACAACACTGGACATGAGTGCGATTCATGATTCCGATCAGCTCACCGGTACGTCCCGTGTATATGCAAATGCCAAGCCCGGCAGCATCATGGAGGCCTTTTACGTAGCCGGGGAGTCGAATCTGGTATTTATCATCAACGAGCTGGATAAGGCGGATTCCAAAACCACCAGCGGGAATCCTGCAGATGCATTGTTGACGCTCCTGGATAACCTTGGCTATACCGACAACTACATGGAATGCAACATTCCCACCGGCGGCGTATATCCGATTGCAACGGCGAATGACAAGAGCCGCATCAGCGAGCCGCTTATGACACGTTTTGCGGTCATTGATATTCCGGATTACACAAGGGATGAAAAAAAGACGATCTTCTCCAATTATTCCATGCCGAAGGTACTAAAGCGCATGGGTATGACAAGACAGGAGTGTGTTGTGACAGAGGATGGCGCCTATGCCGTAGTGGATAAATTTGCTGCGATGCCGGGTGTTCGTGATCTGGAGCAGGCGGCCGAGCACATGGCGGCCAATGCACTTTACCGGATTGAAACGCAAAAGCTTTCCAGCGTGCAGTACGATGCGGAAGCGGTAAATGCACTCTTTGAATAACGGGAAATTTCAATGATTCAGGATATTAAGCCACAGACAATGCACAATCAGTTTCGCGATGAGCGGCCGGAAGATGTGCGGGACGAGGACACAGTGTTTTCCTTTCGTGAGCGGGAGATTTTCTGCCTTGTGGAAGAAGCGGGGGAAGAAAGCACGGTGCGCTTTCCGTCAGCAGCGGATTATCTGGCGGCGGGAGCAAGGCGAGAGGATTTTATCTATTTGTTCGCCATTGACGAAAAGCCCTACTGGCTCTATCTGGGGACGGCGTGTGTCTGGCCGGAGGAAACGGATTTTGAAATGAAATCCATTCGCGTCCTTCGAAGGGCCCAGCCGAAGGTCTCCTGCTTTGCGGGAGAAACGGCCTACCACCTGTATGTATGGTACCGGGATAATGTCTTTTGCGGACGCTGCGGGCACAAAACGCTCTATTCCCATCGGGAGCGGGCAAAGATATGTCCGGACTGCGGGAACGTGATCTATCCGAAGATTGCGCCGGCGGTGATTGTAGGCATCACCAATCCGCAGCGCAGCAAAATCGTTCTGACGCGCTATGCGGGGCGGGCGCACAAGGGAAATGCACTGGTGGCCGGCTTTTGTGAGATCGGAGAGACAGCGGAGGATACGGTGCGCAGAGAGGTTCTGGAGGAAGTGGGGCTTCATGTTCGGCACATTCGGTATTTTAAAAGTCAGCCCTGGGGCTTCGATTCCAATTTGCTCCTGGGATACTACTGCATCGCAGATGAAGAGGAGCCGATCCATATGGACGACGGCGAGCTTGCAAGAGCGGTGTGGGTATCCCGTGAGGATATCGGCGAAGAGAACCGGGAGCTTAGTCTTACGGCGGAAATGATCATGAGCTTCAAGGAAGCGCAGCAGCGATTTTGCGAATGGGCTCTGAATAGTTACTGATTTTGTAAGTGCAGGAGGAACAGATGCAGTACTACATGCCGGTAAAGGTCTATGAGGAAGAAAACTGTGTACAAAAGCGCAGCAGTGAGCTGTGCGCCGTCGGGAGCAGGGCGCTTTTGGTGACAGGCAGGAATTCGGCAAGAGTCAACGGCTCGCTGGGGGACGTGACAGATGCTCTGGAAGAGGGCGGCGTCACCTATGTGCTGTTTGATGCGGTGGAAGAAAACCCTTCCGTCGAGACGGTTATGAGGGCAAGAGAACTGGGGCTGCTGGAGAAGGCGGATTTTGTCATCGGAATCGGCGGCGGCTCGGCCCTGGATGCCGCGAAGGCGGCCGCTCTTATGCTGGCACATCCCGGGGAAGGAGCGGATTACCTGTATGATGCAGCGAAGGCAAAGGCGTCCGTCCATCTTCCGCTGGTTCTGATTCCTACCACCTGCGGCACCGGGTCCGAGGTGACCGGGGTGAGCGTACTGACCCTTCATGCCAGGAAAACAAAGAGCTCCCTTCCGCACAAGATCTTTGCGGATCTGGCACTCGTTGACGGTAAATATCTTGCGGGCGCACCGGCGCATATCATTCGAAACACGGCGGTGGATGCACTGGGACATCTTCTGGAAAGCTATTACAATTCCTCGGCGACGCCGTACAGCAGAATGTGTGCCGATGCCGGGCTTCTGGCCTGGAGCAAGGTGCGTCGCCCGCTCCTGGAGCTGGACGAGCATGCACTGACCAAGGAGGAGTGCATGCAGCTGATGCGCGCGTCTGCCTTTGCGGGAATGGCCATCGCCCAGACAGGGACCTCCCTTCCGCATGCATTGTCCTACGCTCTGACCTACGATCTTCACCTGCCGCATGGCGTGGCGGTTGGTTTGTTCGAGGCAGGGTATCTCCGCGTACTCCCTGCGGATCAGCAGCTGACTACTCTGGAAATGGCCGGCTTTGCATCGATCGAGGAATGGGAAGAGTTCTTTCACATTGTTTGCGGCGAGCTGGTTCTCCCAAAGGAGGAGCTGCAGCACACGATCGATATGGTGGCGTCCAATCCGTCAAAGCTTGCCAAGGCTCCCTTTGAATGCACGAGGGAGGTGTTGGAACGGATTGTAATGAATACACAGTGATCACTGCAGACGGAGAATGCTATGGAACGCTATGAGATTGCGGTAATCGGCACCGGCCCCGCTGGCCTGGAGGCTGCGATTACCGCCAGAATACGGAATAAAAAAACCATTCTGTTTGGCAGCAGGAAGGTGACTGCCAAGGCGGAGAAGGCGCACACTGTGCAGAATTATCTGGGTCTGCCGGATGTAAGCGGGAGCGAGCTTGCTGCTGCATTTGAGCGTCATCTTGATGCCATGAACATTGCGGTGACAGAGGATACGATTCACCTGGCCTTTGCGGCAGGTGAGTATTTTATGCTGCAGGGAAACGGCACGGAATACGAAGCCGATACCGTCATTCTGGCAACCGGTGTGAATGCGGCAAAGCTCTATCCCGGTGAGGAGGAGTTTCTTGGCAGAGGCGTGAGCTACTGTGCGACCTGCGATGCGATGCTGTACCGGGGGAAGACGGTGGCGGTGATCGGATTCTCTGCCAGGGAAGAGGCGGAGGCGGAGTTTCTGGCGGAGGTGGCCGGCAAAGTCTATTACCTGCCGATGTATGCTGGAGAAGTGCAGATTCGCAGCGACGCGGGCGAAGGGGCAGGTGGAGGAATAGAAGTGCTCCATGAAACGCCTTCTGCCATCGAGGGTACAATAAAGGTAAGTCACCTTGTGACGGATCGCGCCAGGTACGAAGTGGATGGAATCTTCATCCTTCGGGAAAGCGTTTCACCATCACACCTGGTACCGGGGCTTTTGCTGGAGGACAATCACATAAAGACCGACCGACAGATGCGGACCAATATACCGGGATGCTTTGCCTGCGGTGATGCGGCAGGCCCGCCGTATCAGTACATTAAGGCAGCAGGCGAAGGAAATGTGGCGGCACTCTCTGCCGTAAGTTATCTCGCAGGCCGCCGCTAAACCGGGCACTGAGACGTTCGCGCCAGTGCATCGCCGCGGACTTCTCTTGGAAGTCACAAAACTTTCTGTACCACTTTCCGGATTTTGTGCTAGACTATCCTACGGCTTAGGAACTGCTGAGGATCGAATCCACCGAAAGGAAGCTTTTATGGTAGCATTTACCATTCACAATATAGGCCCCTTTATGTCGAAGCTCTTTTCAACAGACTGCTTCGATTCGTTTTTGCTTGAAGAGGCTGTGATTCGAATGGCAGTGACCTATACCGTTGACGGACATTTGAATACCGACTTTGGTCACAGCGATGCAACGGATGGCGAGAGCGATCCGGAGCATCGCTTTTTCATGTTTGAGAGCTGGAGCAAGGCCCGACTGATCTGCCGGGAAATGATTAAAGGCAGACAGGCGCCGTCGTACCTTCGGCTGACCCTTCGGCTGAAGCCCGATCAGATGCACCGTATACTGGAGAAGGCGCCGGATTTACAACCCGGAACGCTGGAAGCAGTTTCTGCGTTTGCCCTCAATATCCGTCTGGATGCAGGCAGGCTTCGCCTGGTGACAGGCATCGCCTCGAATACATTCTTAATGGATAAGAGCCCCGACCGCGTCTGGGATCAGACCATGGAGCGTTTCCTGGCATCGAGAGGATTTGATTTCGTCAAGGAGTAGAGCAGAACTGCCGTTGCTATCCTTCCGATTGGAAGGCTGTTTGGCGGACTGAGTCCGCGGCACATGATCGCAGATGTGACAAACGCATCAGTTTCCCCGGTACATCGATGTGCTAGAAGGCGCGCTTGTGACTGCGCTGCAAAGCGATGTATGGAAAACGCTGATTTACAGGTGGCGCCTGCGACCAAAAGGAGATAGGAGGCAATTATGACAACAAAGAAACGTGACTTACTGACACCGCTGGATTTTACGGTAGAGGAGCTGGACCGGATGTTTGACCTTGCGGATGATATTCGGCTCCACCCGGATAAATATGCGCATGCCTGCGACGGACGCAAGATGGCAACGTGCTTCTATGAGCCGTCAACCAGAACGCGTCTGTCCCATGAGACGGCCATGCTGAATCTCGGCGGCTCCACCATGGGCTTTGCCGATGCGGATTCTTCCTCCGCAACCAAGGGAGAAACGGTTGCAGATACCGCAAGAGTCATTTCCTGCTTTGCAGATATTATGGTGATTCGTCATCCCAAGGAGGGCGCCGCAACGGTGGCAGCGCACTACGCCTCCATTCCGGTTATCAATGCCGGAGACGGCGGCCATCAGCATCCCACCCAGACGCTGACAGACCTTCTGACCATTCGAAATCTGCAGGGACGTCTGGATAATTTCACCATCGGCCTTTGCGGTGATTTGAAATTCGGCCGTACAGTACATTCACTCATCAATGCACTGGTTCGATATCCCGGGGTTCGGTTTATCTTTATTTCTCCCAAGGAGCTGCGGGTGCCGGATTATATCATCGAGCTTTTGGATGCAAAGGGAATCCCGTATGAAGAGTGCATCAAAATAGAAGATGCCATCCAGAGACTGGATATCCTGTACATGACTCGCATCCAGAAGGAGAGATTCTTTAACGAAGAGGATTATGTTCGTCTTCGGGATTTCTACATTCTGGATCGGGAGAAGCTCGATATGGCCAGGAAAAACTGCTATGTGCTGCATCCGCTGCCGCGTGTTAATGAGATTGCGGTGGATGTGGACGATGATCCGCGGGCAGCGTATTTCAAACAGGTACAGTTCGGCGTTTACGTTCGCATGGCAGCGATACTCACGCTGCTGGGAATTGAAGTGTGACGCAGGTTTGGCTGAAAAGGGAGAAAAACAATGGCAAATGTAGCACATATGCTGACAATCGGCAAAATTGAAGAAGGCTTCGTTCTGGATCACATTCGTGCCGGAAGAGCCATGAAGATATACCATTACCTGGGACTGGATAAGCTGGACTGCCCGGTCGCCATCATTAAAAATGCCAGGAGCGGCGAAATGGGGAAGAAGGACATCCTGAAGGTGGAATGCGACATTGAATCACTGAATCTGGACGCACTCGCCTTCATTGACCGCAATATCACCGTCAACGTTATCAAGAACGGACAGATTATCGAAAAAAGAAGCCTAAAGCTCCCGAAGGAGCTGCGCGGTATTGTACGATGTGCAAACCCGCGCTGCATCTCCACGGTGGAACGAGGCCTGCCGCACATTTTCTATCTGGCAGATGAGGCCAGCGGAACCTACCGCTGCCGGTACTGCGACGAGAAGTACGAAGAATCCGACAGTGAAAAATACAGGTAAGACTGCATGAATCCAATTGAAATGTTTTTGATACAGATGTCAGCGCTCCACATCACCTCTGGTGCACTGCTGATCATTTACCTGGCAGCGGTGAATGTGGCTGCATTTCTGGCTATGGGCCGGGACAAGAAAAAAGCAAGAAGAGGTGAGTGGAGAACGCCGGAGGCGACATTGTTTTTGCTTGCCATCATCGGCGGCAGCATTGGGAGCAACCTGGGTATGTTCGTTTTTCACCATAAGACGAGAAAGAGGAACTTTCGCATTGGCATGCCGGCTATTTTGGTGGTGCAGCTTTTGCTGGTGCTGCTGATTGTGGTGATGACAGAGGAAGTTGTGTTCCTGTGAGAAGTAAAAGCGGCGCACACAAAAATTTATGTAACCATTCAGCTCCCATCTCGAATTTGCATTCGCAAATCCTCGATGCGGCCGGCCAGAGGCGCTTTGCGCCTTGACCGCCTGCCAATTTCAATCGTGAATTTGCCTGCAAGCAGTCAATTCACGTTGAA
>CAVGIV010000075.1:0-10311 GCA_963629395.1 Paludibacteraceae bacterium
GGTCGAGATACTGGATGCTGCAGTACTGTTAATGTCAGCGTTTACAGGAAATTACGATAATTTACGGATTCCGGCGCCAGCCGTTCGAACAGCATTCTGCCTAGTGGCGCTGATAAACATAGTCGTTATTGTTCAAGAGATTTGGACAATGCCAAACTATAATAAAGAGCAGATGATAAGAGATATTGAGGCACTGGATATGAAAGACAGACGCAGTTCTATAGTAGCAATACAGAAAGAAGATAACAATCGCAAATATCTTGTATATGATAATCCTGCATGGGGGTTTCGGATGTTTCCTAGCTTTAAAACACAAGATTACGAGAACGAAAAGAACATCACGGAACGCTTGGCAAAAGAACTGAACATCAAGAAAACGGATATTGCAGTGCGCCACAAAGGCACGGGAAATGAGCAAAAGTTTGCAACGGCGCATAACGAAACTAGAGCGTATGACTACAACTTCTACAGTGCCGACCTATCTACGGCACTTCCGACAGACGATTTTGAAATTGACGGGCGACATTACTACTGGATGACAATTCAGGAAATGCTAAATGATGATGCGATTCGAGAACATAACGAATATATCGTAGAACGAGTTAATGATTTGACGTGATTATAAGGCTTAACTATGCACGATAAATTCCAGGTGGTAGGGCAACCTGCAAGACATTCTCGGAGCCTGCTCCGTTTCTGGCAGTGCTCCGTGCGTTCATTAAACAGTAACGAGAATGTGAATTCCACGGGCGGCATCATGTCGCCCGTGAAACCACCCCCATTATACCGCAGGATGCAAGAGCCTGATAAAAATGGCACAGGTATATGTTTTTTTTGCTCTGAACAGTTGCTGATTTTCAAGTTACAGATTCGGAAGTTCATTGACGCATTTGGGCAGAATTGTTATAATTTCTAGCGTGGGTGCGCAATATTATGGAAACTATGACAAAAACGTGCTGGCGTACCGGGAAAGAGAGGAAAAGGTCACTATGAAGAATGTAGTTGTTGGTCAGTCCGGCGGTCCTACAGCCGTTATCAACTCCTCCATCGCAGGAGTATATGCAGGCGCAAAGGCAGCAGGAGCCGAGCATGTATACGGCATGATTCATGGAATTGAAGGATTTCTGCAGGACAAACTGGTGGATTTGGACAAGTATCTTGCGGATCCTATGGGAATTGAACTCTTAAAGAGAACCCCCTCTGCATTCCTGGGTTCCTGCCGTTTCAAGATGCCGAAGATTGAAGGCCATGAGGACGTTTATGAGAACGTTTTCAAGATCATGGAAGAGCATGACATTGATACCCTGTTCTATGCAGGCGGCAATGACTCCATGGATACGGTGAAGATGCTCAGTGACTATGCTAAGGAGCATGGCAAGCCGCAGCTGTTCATGGGCGTTCCCAAGACCATTGACAATGACCTTCCGGTTACGGATCATTGCCCGGGATATGGCTCCGCTGCCAAATATATCGCAACGACCATGAAGGAAATCATTCGCGATAACGAATCCTTCGGGGCAGTAAAGCCCACAATCGTTATTGCAGAGATTATGGGACGTGATGCCGGCTGGCTTACGGCGGCAGCTGCGCTTGCAAAAGGAGATGACTGCAGCGGTGTAGACGGCATTTATCTTCCGGAGCGTGTATTTGATGTAGATAAGTTCCTGGACAAGCTGGATCACCTTTCCAAGACGAAGAGATCCGTTGTGGTTGCAGTATCGGAAGGCCTGAAGCTGGCGGACGGACGCTATGCGTGCGAGCTGGGCGAGGCATCCGATAAGGTTGATGCATTCGGACACAAGCAGCTCTCCGGTACCGCGACAGCACTTTGCAAGCTGGTAGCAGAGCGTACCGGCTGCAAGACAAGAGCCATCGAGTTCTCTACGATGCAAAGAGCCGCCACACATGTAGCATCTCTGACGGACATTGAGGAGGCATTTACGGCCGGCAGCATGGCTGCAGAGGCGGCTTCTAAGGGTGAAACGGCCAAGATGGTAATCTTTGAGAGAGTCAACAAGGAAGGCGAGCCGTACCGTATCGGCTTCTCAAAGTTCGACATTCACCAGATCGCAAACGGTGTTAAGAATGTTCCGCAGGAGTGGATCAACGAGGAAGGCGATGATATGAAGCAGGAATATCTGGACTACGCACGCCCGCTGATTCAGGGTGAGCTTCTTCCTTTCTGGGTGAACGGCACACCGCGTCATCTGGTGATGGAGGAGCTGCAGGAGTTCTAATTACGTATAGTTGAGCTATGATCACATTGATTTGCCGGAAGGGAAAATTCCTTCCGGCAAATTTATTTGGCTCTGAATAGTTACATTTTATGATACTGGTACATGGATGCAAGACGGTTTTCACCGGAGTAAAAACGAGTTATGATGGGGCAGGGTATGAGCAAAGGAGAGAGCCAATGAGATCACAGCACACCAACATGCAAAGAGACATTCTGGCACTGAACATGGAGCAGCAGCTTCAGGATATTGCAATGGAGCGGTGCGGCAAGACGATTGTAGCCTGCAGCAACCAGGAGCTCTATTACGTGCTTTTGGATTATTGCAAGCGGCTTCTGACTGTTACGGAGCGCAATGTCGGCGAGAAGAAGGTATACTACATATCCGCGGAGTTCCTGATCGGCAAGCTTTTGTCCAACAATCTGATCAATCTGAAGGTTTATGACAGGATGAATGAGATCCTGGAGAAAAACGGCAAGCGTCTTGCAGATATTGAAGAGGCAGAACCGGAGCCGTCTCTGGGGAATGGCGGTCTTGGCCGGCTGGCTGCTTGTTTTTTGGATTCCATTGCAACGCTGGGATTGCCGGGTGAGGGACTTGGACTGAACTATCATTATGGCCTGTTTCATCAGGTGCTCGATGATCATCTGCAGAAGGCCCAAAAGGATCCTTGGATTGAGAGTGATTCCTGGGAAGTAAAAAGCGATGTCTCCTTTGACGTATACTTTGGGAAGCGGAAGGTGACCTCCCATATGTATGACATTGACGTTATCGGATATGATGCCGGAGTGAATAAGCTGCGGCTCTTTGATGTCGATACAGTGGATGATTCACTGGTAGAAGAGGGCATTACCTTTGACAAGGATGAAATTGAGAAGAATCTGACGCTGTTCCTGTATCCGGACGATTCAGATGAAAAGGGACGTCTTCTGCGAATATATCAGCAATATTTCATGGTGAGCAATGCGGCACAGTGGATTCTCCATGAGATGAAGGCCAAACAGTACGATCTGCGCCGCCTCTACGATCATGCGGTGATACAGATCAATGACACGCATCCGACACTGGTTATTCCGGAGCTGATCCGAATCCTGACCGAGGACAAGGCGATGTCCATGAATGAGGCCATTGAGGTGGTCTCAAAAACCTGTGCATATACCAACCATACCATTCTGGCTGAGGCACTGGAAACCTGGCCGATGGAGTACATGGAAAAGGTGGTTCCGCAGCTGGTTCCGATTATCAAGGAGCTGGACCGGCGCGTGCGTGCGCGTTACAGTGATCCGGATGTGCAGATCATTGATGAAGATAACCGCGTACATATGGCATTCATAGATATTCATTACGGATTTTCGGTCAATGGTGTAGCGGCCATTCATACGCAGATTCTCAAGGATACCGAGCTGCACAAATTCTATGAGCTCTACCCGGAGAAATTCAATAACAAGACCAATGGAATTACCTTCCGGCGGTGGCTTCTTTCCTGCAATCATCCGCTGTCCAATCTTCTATCCAGAACGATTTCGGATGCGTTTAAAAAGGACGCGCTGCGCCTGGAGGACCTTTTGCAGTATAAGGATGACGAGGAGATCCTAGAGCAGCTGGATCAGATCAAACAGAACAACAAGTGGGTGCTCGCAGCCTATATTAAAGAGCATGAGGGTGTGGAGCTGGACCCGAACGGCATTTTTGATATACAGATCAAGCGGCTGCACGAGTACAAACGCCAGCAGATGAATGCGCTGTACATCATCCACAAGTATCTGGAAATCAAGGGAGGCAAAAAGCCGCTGCGTCCGATCAATTTCATATTCGGTGCGAAGGCAGCCCCTGCCTATATCATTGCACAGGACATTATCCACCTGCTGCTGGTGCTGCAGGATATCATTAACAATGATCCGGATGTGAATCCGTATATGCATCTGGTGTTCGTGACGAATTACAATGTGACCTATGCAGAGAAGCTGATTCCCGCCTGTGACATCTCGGAGCAGATTTCTCTGGCGTCGAAGGAGGCCTCCGGGACGTCTAATATGAAGTTCATGCTTAACGGAGCTGTGACGCTGGGAACGGCGGACGGAGCAAACGTCGAGATTCGACAGCTGGTTGGCGATGACAATATTTACATGTTCGGTGTTGATTCCGAGACGGTCATTGCACATTACCGGGATGCGGATTACGTGTCCAGGGATTATTACGAAAAGAGTCCTGTCATCAAGGAGGCGGTGGATTTCATTGTAGGTGAGCAGTGCATGGCGCTGGGACACAAGGAAAATCTGGAAAGACTCTATAACGATATTCTGGGCAAGGACTGGTTTATGGCACTGATTGACCTGGAGGATTACATCCGCGTGAAGGATCAGATGCTTGCGGATTATGAGGACAGAAAGCGTTGGAATCAGATGAGTCTGGTGAACATTGCAAAGGCCGGATTTTTCTCCAGTGATCGTACGATTGAGGAGTACAACCGCGATATTTGGAGACTAGGCTGATGGATTTGTTCGAATACATGCGGCAGCAGCAGACAGAAAAGGACGCACCGCTGGCGGCCAGGCTGCGTCCCAGGAGTCTTGATGAGGTGGTGGGCCAGCAGCACATCATTGGCAAGGATAAGCTCCTGTACCGCGCGATTATGGCGGACAAGCTGGGGAGCATTATTTTCTATGGACCGCCCGGAACGGGGAAGACGACGCTTGCCAAAGTGATTGCCAATACGACCTCGTCGGAATTCTGCCAGATCAATGCCACCTCTGCCGGTAAAAAGGACATGGAAGAGGTTGTGGCGTCGGCCAAAAACCGCCTTGGCGGTTATGGAAAGAAAACCATCCTTTTCATTGATGAGATTCACCGCTTCAATAAGGGGCAGCAGGACTACTTGCTTCCTTTTGTGGAGGATGGAACCATTACGCTCATCGGAGCAACAACAGAAAATCCATATTTTGAAGTGAACAGCGCTCTGATTTCCAGGTCGATGATCTTTGAGCTAAAGCCGCTGCAGGCCGAGGATATCCGGACACTTTTAGTCAGGGCAGTAACGGACAGCGAACGAGGCATGGGAAGCTATCACGCATGCATTGACGAGGATGCGCTGGCATTTCTGGCAGATGTATCTGGCGGAGATGCACGGCATGCGCTGAATGCAGTGGAGCTTGGGATTCTGACGACAGCACGTTCTGAGGACGGGAACATCCACATTACACTGGATGTGGCAAGAGAGTGCATCCAGAAACGTGTTGCGCGATATGACAAAAAAGGTGATAATCACTACGATACGATTTCGGCGTTTATTAAGAGCATGCGGGGATCAGACCCGGATGCGGCGGTATATTACCTTGCCCGAATGATCGAGGCGGGGGAGGAGCCGGAATTTATAGCCAGACGCATTATGATTTGTGCGTCGGAGGATGTCGGAAATGCGGATCCGAATGCGCTGCAGGTGGCGACGATGGCCAGCCTTGCAGCGGAGCGCATCGGTTTTCCGGAGGCGCAGATTATCCTTGCGCAGGCCGCGGAATATGTTGCGACCGCACCGAAATCCAATACGGCATGCGAGTCCGTTATGGCGGCGCGGCGCTTGGTGCAGGAAACCGGAGATGTACCGATTCCTCCGTACCTGCAGGATGCTCATTACCGGGCGGCTTCCAAGCTGGGCCGAGGCATCGGGTATGAGTATGCACACAGTTATGAGGGACATTATGCGGGGCAGCCCTGCCTTCCGGAGTCCCTTCGGGACCGGGTGCTGTATCAGCCCTCGGAGAATGGGTATGAGCGTACGATCCGCGCACATATGGGCGCTCTGACGGGGGACCCAAGGTATTCCGGGAAGGAAGCATTGCTGCCCAGAGATAATTAATACAAAAAGGTCCAAAATTCCGACGAGAGCTTGCTCTCGTGAGGGGTTGATCCCAACAGCATAGTTACGCAACATGAGGAGGAACGTTATGGCGACGAATGCAGAGAAGGCACTGGAGCTCCACAAGCAGTGGAAGGGAAAGATTTCCACGCAGTCGAAGTGCGAGGTAAAGACAAGAGAGGATCTGGCACTGGCATATACGCCTGGCGTTGCAGAGCCCTGCAAGGTAATTCATGAGGATGTCAGGGAAGCGTATACCTACACATTGAAGCAGAATACCATTGCCGTCGTCAGTGACGGTTCGGCAGTACTGGGTCTTGGCAATATCGGGCCGGAGGCAGCTATGCCGGTGATGGAAGGCAAGTCCGTCCTTTTCAAGGAGTTCGGCGGTGTTAATGCCTTTCCGATCTGCTTAAAGACGCAGGATGTGGACGAGATTGTGGAGACCGTTCAGCGGCTGGAGCCGACCTTTGGCGGTATCAATCTGGAGGATATTAGCGCGCCGCGGTGCTTTGAAATTGAGCGCCGGCTGAAGGAAACCATGAACATTCCGGTTTTCCATGATGACCAGCACGGAACAGCGATTATTGTTCTGGCCGGCATTATCAACTCTCTGCGGCTTACCGGCAAGAAAAAGGAGGAGTGCCGAATTGTGGTAAACGGATCCGGTGCGGCCGGCATTGCCATCAGTAAGCTCCTTTTGACATATGGGTTTCAGCACCTTATTCTGTGTGATTCAAAGGGAATCATCAGCAAGGATCGGGAGAAGCTGAACTGGATCAAGAAGGAAATGCTGGAAGTTACCAATCTGGAGAATCGGACAGGGACACTGGCCGATGCGCTGAAGGGAGCCGATATTTTTATTGGCGTGAGCGCACCGGGAAGTGTGACGCCGGAGATGGTTCGAACGATGAATACCGATGCCATTCTCTTTGCTATGGCGAATCCGGTACCGGAGATTATGCCGGATCTTGCAAAAGAGGCGGGTGCGAGAATTGTTGGAACGGGCAGGAGTGATTTCCCCAATCAGGTTAACAACGTACTGGTGTTCCCGGGAATTTTCAAGGGTGCCCTGGAGGGAAAGGCACGGCAGATTACGGAGGACATGAAGCTTGCCGCAGCCAAGGCACTGGCAGAAATTGTAACAGACGAGGAGCTTCGCGAAGATTTTATTCTTCCGGAAGCGTTTAATCCGAAGGTCGCGGAAGTGGTTTCCGAAGCCGTTCGCAGCAATATCAAAGAGGACAACAGATTGTTCTGATGGAACCGGTTGCAATCTATAAATTAATCATTTTATATATGCTGGACCGCGCGGGTGGCGAGATTGCCATGCCGCGCACCAGCACTTTTCTGATTGAAAACGGATATGCTGCTAACTTTGAAACACTCCTTCAGACCTATGAGGAGATTGCAAAGAACGGCTTTGTGACAGAAAAGAGCATGGGCGGGAAAACCTTCCTCCAGATTACGGAGGAGGGTGAGGAGACGCTTGGCTTTTTTGCCAGTCAGCTTTCTGACAGCATCAAGCAGCAGATTCGAAACTATCTGCGTGATATCGGGCGAGAGTTGACAAATGAAGAGGCAATTCTCGGTGAATACTATCGTTCAACCTATGACGATTACACGGCGCGCCTTGTCGTTAAGGAAAATGGGCATCCGATTGTGTCCATTGATCTGTCTGTTCCGGATGAAGATACAGCCAAAAAGGCGGTTTCCGAATGGAAAAATAAAAGCAGCGAGATCTACCAGAAGCTGTTGGAGACACTTTTGGGCTAGAATGACATATTGACAAGCGGTTTTCGAAATCGCTACAATAAACGTGTATGTATCAAGGCGATCTGTTTCATTGGATCATATCTAAGCCGCTGTCTGGCGGTGTCGTGCAGCTTTCCATACAGAAAACGGCGAACGCTCTTACAGCATAGAAACACACATCAGAATCTGCCAGAATTACCACAGAGTTTTACTAAGGAACAAGAGAATGAGAATGACAAAGGAAATGTATGAGTCATTACAGGTGAAAGACCTGAAGTCGATTGCAGAGGACAGAGGAATGAATGTCCCTGCCAGAACCAGAAAGGAGAAGCTGGTAGAGATGCTTCTGGAACTGGATCAGGCAGAGGATGAGAAGGTCCTGGAGGAGCGCAGGAGGCGGGCGGAGGCAGCAGCTGCCAATGAGAGCGCAGGCGCTTCTGAGGAAACCGGAAATGATGCTCCTGGGGTGCAGGAAAAGACTAAGCAGGAAGAAGCACCTGCACAGCAAAGGAGAAAGAAGGGCTCCCGCAGACGCCCGGATGCGTCTGATGAGACGGAACAGTCGCAGAAAGAGACGGCAGAATCCGGTAAATCAGATGCGCCGGAAGCGGCGGACCAGGAGAGAAGTCACTATGCGGCGCCGCAGCTCGGACAGACTGGAAGAGTTCGGGAGACACCCGGACGTATGGCAGGAAACGCTGCGCCCCGAACGCCGGCACGCCGGTTTCCCGGAAAAGAGGCTGGGACAGAGAGAAGCTATGAGGCGGGGAAGGAATCGGCCCCTGCCAGAGAGGTCGGACAGACCAGCGCCGCTGTTGCAGCAAATTATGCGCGACGGGGCCTTAGCCGTCCGGACCAGCAGATTGTCCATAAGAATGATATCAATCCGGAGCTTGACAGCGGGGAGAAGGCCAAGGGCATTCTCGAGGTTATGACAGAAGGATATGGCTTTATTCGATCTGCCAATTATATGCCGGGTGATGGAGATGTCTATGTGGCGCCCAGCCAGATTCGCCGCTTCAATCTCAAAACGGGTGATATTGTTGAGGGCGGTCTTCGTGTTCGCAACCAGAATGAGAAGTTTTCGGCACTTTTGTATGTGACAGCTGTTAATGGGCTGAATCCGGAGGAATCCAAGAAGAGATATAACTTTGAGGATATGACACCGATTTTCCCGGATGACAGAATCCGTCTGGAAAAGCCGGGAGCGTCCATTGCCATGCGTGTTATGGATTTGATGTGCCCGGTCGGAAAAGGACAGCGCGGAATGATTGTGTCTCCGCCGAAGGCTGGTAAGACGACGCTGATGAAGGAGGTTGCGAAGTCAATCAAGGCGAATAATCCGGATATCCATTTGATCATCCTTTTGATCGATGAGCGTCCGGAGGAGGTGACGGATCTTCGCGAGGCATTGGAGGGTCCCAATGCAGAGGTGATCTACTCGACCTTTGATGAGCTTCCGGAGCATCACAAGCGCGTAGCAGAGATGACGATTGAACGTGCAAAGCGCTTGGTGGAGGCCAAAAAGGATGTGGTAATCCTTCTGGATTCCATTACAAGACTGACCAGAGCGTATAACCTGACGGAGCCCTCCAGCGGAAGAACATTGTCAGGTGGCTTGGATCCTGTGGCATTGCACATGCCCAAACGCTTTTTCGGTGCTGCCCGCAATATGCGGGAGGGAGGCTCTCTTACGATATTGGCAACGGCCCTGATTGAGACCGGATCCAAGATGGATGATGTTGTCTATGAGGAGTTTAAGGGCACCGGCAACATGGAAATGATCCTTAACCGCAAGCTTTCTGAACGGCGCATATTCCCCGCAGTGGATCTTGCAAAATCAGGTACCAGACGAGATGACCTTCTTCTGACGCCGGACGAGCAGGAATGTGTCTCCACCATTCGCAAGGCATTTATAGGTTCTAAGGCAGAGGAGGCAACGGATAGCGTGCTGGATCTGTTTTATAAGACCAGAACCAATGGTGAGTTTGTGAATATGGTGAAGAAGCATATGTGGAGCTTCTAAAACCTCTTGAAAATATTTTCGAAATCCTCTATGATGGAAAGAGTGATGCCGCCATGGCGGAATAGGTAGACGCGCGGGACTTAAAATCCCGTTCCGGCAACGGAGTGCGGGTTCGATTCCCGCTGGCGGCATATTTTAAAAACCTTGTGTTTCCAACGAATTCCAAGAAAACGTTGAAAATACAAGGTTTTTTCGTGTGAGAGCATTGGTGGAGCGGAGAGGTTCATAGTCATGCCGGGATATTTTGTGGAAAGAGGCAAAAATTTTTTATAAATTTATAAAATCGAGACATCGTACCAGACTGAATTTTCATTGGTGTAATGACGTATAGCCAATACACCTTTGTAGAGGCTTTTATCAACGAAAAGCAGGCCGCGTGGAACACCGCACATCGCATTGCCACAGTGCAGTTCAACTACCACATCGGAGTAGATAAGATGTAC
>CAVGIV010000076.1:0-10260 GCA_963629395.1 Paludibacteraceae bacterium
GTCGAAGAATATGTAACAATGAGCTCTTTCTACAATGTTGGTGGCGATATTTTTGTTCATCATGGCAAAATTATATGGGATGGCATGGCCACATGTATTCGGACAAAGATAGCATCTATGGTTCCTGCGGGGGAAATGTGGCCTATTAACGAGACTGAATTACATATTAATGTCATAAAAAATGAAATAGAAAAGATGCTTGAGAAAAGTGGTATCGTACATGGTGCTTATAACATTGAAGGGTACTTTACAGATAATGATGACTTCTTTGTGATTGAGATAAATACTAGACAAGGCGGAAATGATATTCCTCAATTAATTAAGGAGTATTGTGAAATAGACATGTATAAACTATTGGTAACAACTGCGGTTGGAGATGATGAGTACTTTGATCTTGTCACAGGGACTTCTTTAAGCCTTGAAAAGAAATATATCACGAATTATATAGTTTTCTCGGAAAAAGAAACAATTTACAATGGTATTGAAATTGATGATTCAATTCATCCAATGATCTACAAAATCACAGAGAGAAAAAAGATTGGTGAAAAAGTAAGACATAAAACAGATGCAACAGATGCTATAGCGATGATATGTTTAAAATTTGATACAAGAATTCAGCAGTTAGAGTTTTTAAATAACGCGGATAAAATGATAAAACTGAAAGGGGATTACAAATGATCGCAAATAGAGAATAAGCGCTTAAAAAACTGGTGTCTGTGAATCAATAGATTTTTCCGCCATAATGGTAGTCTGTAACATTTCGCTACATTCGATTACCAAGAGGAGGATTGCTATGAGTCGCAGAACCTTCCACTCCACAGAAGAATGGATGTAGTTTGTAACTACGTGCAGGCAGAGCGGCTTGCCTGACAAGGAATGGTGCGCTGCCAACAGAATCAACATTAGTACCTTTTGCAATGCAGTTGCCTGGTTGCGTCAGAAAGCATGCCAGATCCCGGAACGTGAAACGAATGCGGATACGTTCTATGATCTGACTGTATGTTGTAACCTAAAAGTATCAAGAAATGGAATCAAAAAAATTGAGGCTTCAGGCATAATTGTGGGGGAATTTCCCCTGCCTCTGACTAAAATTTCATATTGAAAAACCACATTGATGCGGAAACAATGATGGACTGGCAGTGTCTGGATGGCGGTGTGGAAGGATTTTTGAACGACGAGAGTACGGAGCCGCATGTGCTGATTCTCAGTGAATCGCTTTGGGAGCAGTACAGCGGTGTGCTAACAGGACATGTGATTTTGCAGGATAATGGGTATCTTATTTTCAGTTCAGAGAAATATGGTGACTAATAAATTCGAAACTGGATCAATTGATAGTGGGGAACGATTGGTGCGTCCTTATCTTTCCGTAACTGGCATGGGCGTTGGCGACCGGAAATGTTTTATCAGACGGCTGCTTCCCTCCGCCCTTGCCGCCGCCATTTCCATAACTCTTTTATCCGGCTGCGGCGCTTCTGGTGCAGATGCCGGCGCCGCAGGCACCACTGCCGAAAGTGCTGATGGAAACGGTACCGGCAGCGTAACCACCGATGGCAGCACGGACGGCGCAAATGGCTCCGGTAGCACAAACGGTTCTGACTCTGCAACCGCCTCCGACAGCGTCCTCACGGTCGCACTGGACCCGAACAACCCGGTGTCGCTGACGATCTGGCACTACTACAACGGTGCGCAGCAGGCGGCCTTTGATGAGCTGGTGTCGGAGTTCAACGAGACGGTGGGCAAGGACGAGGGTATCTACGTTGAGGGCTACAGCCAGGGCTCGGTGTCGGATCTGGAGACGGCCATCACGGACGCGGTGGCGGGCAAGGTGGGCTCGCAGGAGCTCCCGGACCTGTTCTCGACCTACGCGGATACGGCGTACGAGGTGGAGCACCAGGGCAGGCTTGTGGATCTGACGCAGTATTTCAGCGATGAGGAGCTCTCGGAGTACGTGGACTCCTACGTGCAGGAGGGGTATTTTGACGATGACGGGGGGCTGTACCTGTTCCCTGTGGCGAAGTCGACGGAGATCATGATGATCAACAAGACGGACTGGGAGCCCTTTGCCAGGGCAACGGGGGAAAGCCTGGATGACCTTGCCACGACGGAGGGGATCACCAGGACGGCGAAGGCCTACTATGAGTGGACGGATTCCCTGACGCCGGATGTGGAAGGCGACGGCAAGGCCTTTTACGGCCGGGATTCGATGTCCAACTATTTTATCATCGGGATGAAGCAGATGGGGACGGATCTGTTCGATGTGGAGAACGGACAGGTCACCATTCGCGCGGAGAAGGACCAGATCCGGCGGCTCTGGGACAACTACTACGTGCCGTATGTGAACGGATATTTTGCCAGTGCGGGGAAGTTCCGCTCGGACGATTTGAAGACAGGAGAGATTCTGGCCTACACGGGCTCGTCGGCGTCCTCGATGTATTTCCCGGATCAGGTGGAGGACGTAGGCACCACCAGCCGGGCGATCGACTACATCGTGCTGCCGGCCCCTGTCATGGAGGGCGGCGAGCAGGTGCAGGTGCAGCAGGGGGCCAGCATGGCGGTGACGAGCTCAGATCCGGAGCACGAGTATGCGGCGTGCCAGTTCCTGCGCTGGTTTACGGCGAAGGAAAACAACCTCCGCTTTGTCTGCGATGCGGCGTATTTTCCGGTCCGCAAGGAGGCCAACTCTGTCGGGGCACTGGACGGTGTGATTGCGGAGCAGAACCTTACGATCAGCAGCAAGGCCTATGACTGCCTGACGAGTGTGATGGAGAGGGCAGATGAAGTCACGTGCTACACGCCCAAGTGCTTTGCGTCCGGGTATGACACGAGAAAGGTTCTGGATTATAATCTCTGTGATAAGGCGGTGGCGGACAAGGCGGCCATCGACGAGGCTGTAGCAGGGGGAGTGTCCCGGGCAGAGGCCGTAGCGGACTACGTGACGGACGAGGCGTTTGATGCCTGGTATGAGGTCCTGGTGCAGACGCTGAATGAGAAGGCGGGACTGTAGCAATCCAAATGAGCAAAAGGAAAGCTGCGCAGCAGCGCTCCTGCAAATGAGCTTCGAATGGATACGAACATGCGTTCCGCCGGAGTTTTTATGAAAGGAGTTTGAAGAGCATGGGAAGATTTGTGAATCCGGACAGCAGTGCATTTCAGGTTGCTCTTAACTCTAGAATATACGTGGATAAGACGGGGCTGATCGAGTATACAAATAGTATTCTTGATTCGACAAATGCTTATATTTGCAACAGCCGGCCGCGCCGCTTCGGAAAGTCGTATGCAGCGAATATGCTGGCAGCGTATTATAGCAAAGGTGCGGATTCGGAGCAGATGTTCTCCGGATTGCAGATTGGCAAGGACGATTCCTTCCGAAAGCACCTCAACAAATACGATGTAATTCACATTGACATACAATGGTTTCTGGCAAACTGTGGGAATGCGGCCAAAGTTGTACAATCTATAACCAGAAGCGTTTTGGATGAACTTTGTGATATCTATCCGGAAGTGCTGCCGCGGGATGTGGTGTCCATTCCGGATGCTCTTTCACAGGTGAAGGAACGTACCGGACAGAAATTTGTTGTCATTATCGATGAGTGGGATGTCATTATCCGAGATGGAACAATAACAGAAACGGTTCAGGATGAATATCTTAATTTTCTAAGAGGGATGTTCAAGGGCGTAGAGCCGACCAAGTATATTCAGCTTGCATATCTTACAGGAATTCTGCCCATCAAGAAAGAGAAAGCGCAGTCTGCAGTGAATAACCTTGACGAGTTTACGATGCTGCAGGCCGACGAACTGGCTCCATACGTTGGTTTTACCGAAGAGGAAGTTAGGGCCCTTTGTGAAAAGTACAACAGAGATTTTGATAAGGTAAAAAAGTGGTATGACGGCTATCTGCTCAATGGATACCAGGTGTACAATCCGAAGGCCGTTGTGAGTGTTATGACCAAGGGAAGATTCAGAAGTTATTGGTCAGAAACCGGATCATATGAGGTTGTGGTCCCGCTCATTTGCATGAATTATGATGGACTGAAGAATGCAATCATTGAAATGCTCTCCGGTTCGGAGGTTCGTGTTGATTCGGCGACGTTTAAAAATGATCCTGCCAGGATACAAAACCGAGATGATGTGATTACGTATTTGATCCACCTCGGCTATTTGGGCTACAACGAGGAGCATGAAACTGCATTTGTTCCGAATGAGGAGATCCGGCAGGAGCTAATTACAGCTGTCAGGAGCAGTAATTGGGATGAATTAATTGCTTTCCAGCAAGAGTCAAGAAACCTTCTGATGGCGACGTTGGCAATGAATGAAGAACAGGTGGCATCTGAAATTGAGAAGATTCATTCGGAATACGCTTCAACGATTCAATATAATGACGAGAATTCTTTGAGCAGTACGATCACTATTGCGTATCTGGGGGCGATGCAGTACTACTTTAAACCTGTAAGAGAGTTGCCGACTGGCCGCGGGTTTGCTGATTTTGTCTTTATTCCAAAGCCGGAGAATATGAGCACATATCCGGCAATGGTTGTGGAATTAAAGTGGGATAAGAATGCAGAAACAGCATTGCAGCAGATAAAAAATAAACGATATCCTGAGTCTATTCTGAATTATACCGGAGATGTTCTCTTGGTCGGAATTAATTATGATAAGAGCAGCAAGGAACATCAGTGTATTATAGAAAAATATGAAAAGTAGTTTTGATTACACAGACGAGAGCGTCATATGGGAAAACGAAAACGATCTTTGATGTTCATCTTGCTAGTGCCGCTGCTCTTTGCGGTGCTGATCGAGGGGGTGCTGCCCTTTACGGCGCTCCTGGTGAGTAAGACCAGGGAGACCATGATCGAAGCGTCGGTGAATATCGACAGCAGCATTGTGGATAACCGCAGGATGGTCCTGGGAGATGCCATGGACGAGCAGTGGAGCGCGGTGCGCAGGGAGAACACGTTCCTTACCAGCCGGCTCCAGAGCTACCTGGAGAGGAGCGGGCTCACCCTGCAAGAATTTATATCAAACCGGGAGGCGAAGCTTTTGTACAGCGAGGCGGTCTTCCCGGAGCTTTTGAATTACCTGCAGCGAGACGGCTCCTGCGGGGTATTTTTGATTCTGGCAAATGAAGAGGCGGCGGCCGGAGACTACACCGGCTTTTTCCTGCGGGATTCCGACCCCACCACGGAGACGCTTACGAATTCGGACCTTCTCCTGGAGAAGGGGAGCAAGACGCTGGCGCAGGAGGCGACGATTTCGTTGGACAATGCCTGGACCACGAGCTTTCACCTGGCCGGTCCCGGCGAGCGCGATGCGGATGACTTTTTCTACGAGCCGTACCTTCTGGCACTGGAGAACACGGACGTGGAGGCGAGCCGCATGGCCTACTGGTCCACACCCTTTGTGCTGGAAAACAACGCCTTGGACAGCCACCAGATGATCACCTATTCGGTGCCGCTGATCTGCGATGGAACGGTGTACGGGGTTCTGGGCACCGAGGTGTCCGTGAGCTATCTTTTAAAGTCGTATCTCTTAGTGCAGGATCTGGACCAGAACCAGAACGCAGGCTATGTGCTGGCCATCGAGCAGGAGGATGGGACCTACAGCGAAATGACCGGGAAGGGCGTGCTGTATGAGGCGCTGGGGGAGTCCGGGGATGGCTTTACACTGGAGGATACTGCCTATCCGAATCTGTGGAAGGTAACAGGAGTAAAGGCGGGGGAACAGAGCGTGTATGCGGTCCGGTCCGAGCTGGCGCTGTATCAGGCGCAGGTGCCCTATGAGAATAAGACCTGGGTGCTGTGCGGCCTGGTAACGGAGAGCTCGATTTTCGGTCTTGGAAATCTGCTGTACCGGACGATTTTCACCACAGTTCTCGTCTGTGCGGTGGTGGGCATGGTACTGATGTGCAGCGTAGTGAGCCGGGTTCTGCGGCCGGTGTATCGGCTGATGGAGAGCGTGCGCGGCGGAATAGCGGGGCTGCGCGCATTTGAGATGTCGGGAATTGCGGAGGTGGATGAGCTGCACGATGTCGTGGAGACGCTGACGGAGCAGGAGCTCCGGATCCGCAATCAGCTAAATGATGAGAAGGAGCGCTACCGCCTCGCCATCCGCAGCTCCAGCGATATGTTCATTACCTATCGGATGAGCATGCAGATGCTGGAGATCGTGAACAGCAGGAGCTATGACGGCATCTGGCCGCTGCGGGATTTCTGGGATCGGGTGATAGCACCGCGCCTGTCCGGGGAGGATCTCCTGCGGTGCGAGCGGATCTTCCGCGGAGAGGATGAGGAGCTTGCGGGCGAGATCTGCCTGCTGGAGGCAAGCTCGGATGCAAACGATCCAGATGCAAATAGTCCGGAAGCGACGACTGGAGTGCCGCGGAATGTACCGTATGACGCCGGGTACGCAGAGGCTCCGACTGTCCATTCAAAGGGGCACTGGTATGCGTATCAGGGGCGTCTGGTTGCGGACCCCGAGAGCGGAGAGAAGCGGATTGTCGGCTATGTGCGCGACATCCATGAGGCGAAGGTGCGTGCGCTGGAGCAGGAGGCGCAGAGCATGCGGGATCCGGTGACGGGATTTTATCGCCTGCAGCCGGGGACGGAGGTTATCGAGACGGCGAGAAGACAGGCGCCGGCGGGCGTTCTGGCGGTGCTGGATCTGAGCCGCTTTTCGTTCCTGGTGGGTCACTGCGGCCTGACCTTCGGCGATGTGATCCTGGAGGAGTTCGCAAGACTCCTGCGCGGGCTTATTACGCGTGAGGTGCCGGGGAGGTCTGTCTATGTGCGGGCCGGCTCGGATGAGTTCATCGTCTGGATGCCGGGAGCTTCGCCGGAGATCTGCCGCAGGATATTGGATCCGTTAAAAAAGCAGTTCGGCGCGCTGGTGCAGAATGGTTCGCTGGAGCTGCGGTTCCATGCGGGACTGGCGGAGGCTGGCTCCGTCATCCCTGTCGGCACAGAGAAGGCTTTGGGAGGTGTGCCTGCCGCAGGGGCTGTAAATGCGGCGATATCCGCGGATGACACGGATGCTGCATGGGGGCGGAGCTCGAACGGCACGGCTGCCGGGGAGACGATTGCCACGGATGTGCTGATTCGACGCGCCTGCATCTCCCTGGCGGAGGCCAGGCGCCGGAACCGGTGCTGCATCCTCTGGGATGAGGGGACCGGCTCTGACGAGCCTGTGCGGCCCTTTGGCGAGATTGTGTCCCAGGGCTACAGCGTGCAGAACGGCCTGGCTTCCCTTGCCCTCAACCTGTTCGACCGCAGCTATGCGCTGGAGGCCTCGCTGGATCTGATGGCGCTTCGCTTAGAACGGGAGCTCGGCCTGCAGAATCTGGTGATTACACGCTTTCATGAGGAATACCTGACAGGGAGTGTGGAGTATGCATGGCACGCCCTGGAGGATAAGAGCGAATGGGATGCCATCGTGCCCCGCTCAGAGGAGGAGTGCCGGCGGATGAATCAGCTGGCGGCCGGGCACCGGCTGCAGAGGATTTCAAGCAGGTTCGCTGTGGACATGCGCTGTGATTGGCTGGCAAAGGAAAACGAGCCTGGCCTCTTCCTGCCTATGACGGACAACGGGCAGTATTCGGGCGATATCTTCCTGATCGGGCTCCCGTCAGAGCTTCTGGAGGATGCGGCGCAGAGCGCGCAGCTGTGCGAGATCTGCACCATCATCCAGAACAGCATCAATCAGAAGCGCCACGACCAGTCAGCGCAGGCCAAATCGGAGTTCCTGGCGCGTATGTCCCACGAGATCCGAACGCCCATGAACGGCATCATCGGCATGACACAGATCGCGCTGGAGGAATCCCAGAGCGAGGAACGCCGCCTTGACTGCCTGAAAAAGGTGGAGAGCTCCTCCCATTACCTTCTGGGACTGCTCAATGACATTCTGGACATGTCCAAGATCGAGAGCGGCAAGATGACATTGGCCTCCGCTCCGTTTGACATGCAAGAACTCCTGGACGGGCTGCAGGCAGTCCTGTGCGGGCGCTTCGCGGAGAAAAAACAGGACTTTTCCATGCAGATCCAGCTTTCTCACACCGGGTACCTCGGAGACAGCCTGCGCCTTAGCCAGGTGCTGGTGAATCTTCTGGGGAATGCGAGCAAGTACTCGGAGGACCACACAAGAGTCCGGCTGATCGTGCAGGAAAAGGCGGATGCCGCAGATGCTGATGGGTGGTCGAATCTGTATTTTGCCGTCATTGATGAGGGCATCGGCATTGCCAGAGAGGACCAGCAGCGGATCTTCCGGCGCTTTGAGCAGGTGGATACGATGGCGGCGCGCCAGCAGGGAACGGGGCTGGGCCTTGCCATCAGCAACCGTCTGGTCCGCCTGATGGGGAGCCGGATCGAGCTTGAAAGCGAGCTTGGAAGGGGAAGCCGGTTTTACTTTACCCTGCGGCTGCAGCAGGCCGCGGTGGAGAAGCAGGCAGAGGATAAGACAGACAGAAACGTGGACTTTACCGGTGCGAGGGTTCTCGTGGCAGAGGACAATGCCCTGAATATGGAGATCCTCTGCAGCTTTCTGGAGACGCTTGGATGCGTGCCGGAGGGTGCCGGGGACGGGCAGCAGGCGGTGGAGATGTTCAGCCGGTCGCCGGAAGGGTATTACCGGCTGATCCTGATGGATGTGATGATGCCGGTGATGAACGGCCTGGAGGCTGCGCACCGGATCCGGCTCCTGCCGCGCGCGGATGCGCAGCGTGTGCCGATTGCGGCGATCAGCGCCAATGCCTTCGAGGAGGATATCCGGCGGTCGCTGGCGAGCGGCATGAACGCACATCTGTCCAAGCCGGTGGATATGGCAAAGCTCCGGGAGCTGCTGGAAAAGGTTCTGGGGGAGCAAGGATAGGAATAGATCGGCGCCTGGATTGCAGACACATCGGGCAAGCTGTTGGAAAGGGTGCTGGAGTAGCAAGGATAAGAATGGGTCGACACCTGGATTGCAGGCACATCGGACAAAGCTGTTGGAAAAGATTCTGGGAGAGCAAGGACCGGAACGAAGTGACAAAGCGGAAGGCGACGGCCGCTGCGGAGAACGGAGCTGCATGGAATGAATGTATGTGAGGACGAAGTGAATATGTGTACGCAGAGGGCGGGAGCTGGCGCAGGATGCGCGGTGAACGACGGTGGACACAGGAATCGCAGACGCATATGGCTGCGGCGCGGCTGCAAGGTGCTCTCGCTGGCGCTGGCTGTTCTTATTCTGATGAACCTGGCCTGGAACCTTTTGTACATCCACCGCAACTACGATGAGGACCGGATCATCGGCTTTTTCAACGAGCCGGACGATTCGCTGGACGTGGTGCTGATCGGTGCGAGCGACATCAGCCGTGCGTATTCCTCGGGCCTTGCGTATAAGGACTACGGCATCACGAGCTATCCCTTTACGATCAACGGCGACGCGGTGCAGGTGTGGCAGGCGCAGCTCGACGAAGCGATGCGGCGGCAAAGCCCGGACGTTGTGGTGATCGAGGTGAATGGCGCCCTCTACAGCGCATCGGAGGAGAAGGACTTCCACATGCACCAGACGGCGGTGGAGCGTATGGCACTGCACCTGCCGCTGCTCTCGCCCATTCGGCTGCAGCTCATCGAGGAATACCTGACATCAACGAAGGACTGGAGCTCGGCACTGCGGCTCCTCCTGCCGATTTACGAATACCATTCCCACCAGCCGGGCGGCATCGGGAGCGCACTGGCAACTGTCTGGGACAACCTGCACTTCGGCACGGACAACGAGGGCGTCTCGACGCTGCGCGGTCTGGAGACGATCACAGGGCCGGCCGTGCAGTGCGATCTCGTGCCGGGTATCGAGAAGAGCAATGAAACCGAGGACCTGGACCCAGTGTATGAGAAGGCACTTCGAAAGTTCCTGAAGCATTGCCAAAAGAAGTATCCACGCACCAACTTCATCTTCGTCCGCACGCCTCACCTGTTCGCAAAGGGGGATGAACGGATGCTGCGCATTTACCGGAGAACCAACCGGATTGCAGAGATTTTCGATGAGTATGGATACACGTTCCTGAACTTTGAGAAGCTGAAGGGAGAGGTTGGTATCAATGAGACGACGGATTTCTATGACACGAACCATCTGAATGTCAGCGGCATGAGGAAGTTCACGAGGTACTTTTCGGAGTATCTGCTGGGCCACGGCGTGACGGCGAGTGGGGAGAATCTTGCGGAGAAGACCAGGCACCAGTGGGAGCACACGGCCAGGTACACGGATCTCTTCCTGCAGTACTATGATCGGCTCCAG
>CAVGIV010000077.1:0-9865 GCA_963629395.1 Paludibacteraceae bacterium
TTTGCCTGCAAGCAGTCAATTCACGTTGAAATATGGCAGGTGCTAAACAGATACAGAAAGGAAGGTTTTAAATGCCCCAGACAATGGAAGCTGTTAAAGAAAATAAGATGGGTGTAATGCCTGTCAAAAAGCTGATTGTGAATATGTCCGTTCCGATGATGATCTCGATGCTGGTACAGGCCCTTTACAACATCGTCGACTCCATCTTCGTTGCACAGATCAGTGAAAACGCGCTGGCTGCTGTCACGTTCGCGTTTCCTCTGCAGAATCTTATGATTGCGTTTGGTTCCGGAACCGGCGTCGGAATCAACGCCCTGCTTTCCAGATCCCTCGGAGAAAAGAACTATGAGCAGTCTGATTCGGCCGCCGGAAACGGACTGTTTCTGACTATTCTGAACTTTATTATCTTCCTGCTGATCGGTCTTTTTGTAACTGGTCCGTTTATCAAGAGCCAGACCTCTGTTCCGGAGATCATTGAAGCAGGGGATGCCTATCTTGGCATCGTGTGCATGTTCTCGGCCGGTTTGTTTTTCCAGCTGACCTTTGAGCGGCTCCTCCAGTCGACAGGCCTTACCGTTTTGTCCATGGCATCGCAGCTGACCGGTGCTATCATCAATATCATTTTTGACCCCATTATGATCTTCGGACTCTTCGGATTCCCGAAGCTCGGTGTGTCGGGCGCCGCCTACGCGACGGTCCTTGGTCAGTGTGTTGCTGCTTGCCTCGGGCTGTTCCTGAACCTTCGCTTCAACAAGGAGCTGCACTTTAGCCTACGCCGGATTCTCCATCCGTCCGCGTCCATCATCGGGAAAATCTATTACGTCGGCGTGCCTTCCATCCTCATGATGTCCATCGGATCAGTCATGACCTATTTCATGAATCTGATTCTGGTTGCCTTTTCCACCACTGCAGCGGCCGTATTCGGTGTGTACTTCAAGCTCCAGAGCTTTTTCTTCATGCCGGTCTTCGGTCTTAACAACGGCCTGATTCCGGTTCTGGCCTACAACTATGGTGCGCGGAAAAAGTCCCGCATCGATGAAGCTCTGAAATTTGCACTTTTCCTTGCCGTCTGCATCATGGTCTGCGGAACCGTAATCCTCGAGCTCATCCCCGGTGTTCTTCTGCAGATGTTCAACGCCTCTGCGGACATGCTGGACATGGGAACCATTGCGCTTCGGATTATTGCAGTGCACTTCCCGCTGGCTGCATGCGGAATCATCATGGGCTCCATCTTCCAGGCCTTCAGTCAGAGCTTCTATTCCCTGCTCGTCTCTCTGGGACGTCAGCTGATCGTTCTGATCCCAGTTGCGTGGCTTTTGTCTCTCACAGGGAACGTCAACAACGTGTGGTGGTGTTTCCTGATTGCAGAGTGCGTTTCCCTCGTACTCTCTCTGACATTCTTTAAAAAGGTGTACCGCACGAAGGTAAAGCCGCTGGCAGATCCTGCAAAGGCCTAACGCCTCGGCAGTCCTCAAGAGCCTTATCGCAAAAGTGCCCGGCAGTGGATTCTCATCCATTGCCGGGCACTTCTATGTCAACGGGACTATTCACATCTCCCAGAAGGCTGCACTAGCTGCCGGGATTATACATTTCCCATCTTCGTTTCTTTCATATGCGACTTTTCCCTTCATACCACCCTGGGCATAGATCAGCCTGGCATGTTCCGGAACAGTCGTATTCATCAACACCTCCTTGCCGGAAGGGTTTAGAACCACCAGAATCTTCTGCTCCTTCTGTGTTCTCTCATAGACCAGCGGATAGCTGTGATCCTCCAGCTCCAGAAGGCGGAAATCGCCGGCGTTCATGAGGGCCGGATGAGCCCTTCTAACCGCAATGAGCTCCTTCACAGCATTCAGAACGGAATTCGGATCTGCGGCTTCATAGGCTACGTTGACGGTCTCTACGGAATCGTCCTGCGGAATATACAGGCTCTCCTTCGCTGCGCTGGAAAATCCCGCGTTCGGCAGGCAGTTCCAGGCCATTGGAGAACGAGAACCGGTCCGTTCATAGCCGCCCTCCACAGAGTCCAGTCCTTCCACGTACCGTTCTCCGATTTCATCACCGTAATAGATAAACGGAACGCCCGGCATGGACAAAAGGAATGCAAAGGCCAGCTTGATTTCATCCGGCTGCAGTGTCCTGGCCATTCGGATCATGTCGTGATTGCCGGACGGGATGCAGATCAGGCCCTTTCCATCTGTCAGCGCACGGTTATTCAGATAGATATCAAAAAACGTCCGGCAGTCTCCCAGCCCTTCCTGGGCAAAATACGGATGCTCCTCCCGGAACAGTTCCAGATAATGAGACGGACCGAAATGCAGCAGAAAGTCCATATGGAAGCCAGCCTGCAGTGAACGATCCGGCTGCCCCCACTCGGAGATCATAACCGCCTCCGGAAACTCCTCATCCAGAAATGCACGGAAATCCTGCCACAGACGAATCGTCCCCTTCTGATCCGGATCACTCTTCACCAGTGATCCTGCCATATCCACACGGAATCCGTCACACCCAAGTCCCAGCCAGAACCGCATCACATCCTTGATGGCTTCTCTCGTTGCCATCGGCCCCTCTGCATCCATAGGCTGCTGCCAGGATTTGGCAGGATCCGGATTGGCAAAGCCGTAATTCAGCGCCGGCTGCGCGTTGAAAAAGTTCGCCGCACAGGCACCGTCGCGCTGCGTTCCGCCTCGAATCGTTCCCATGATCTGATCGACGCCCTCAAATCCTTCCCAAACGCTGTTGGTCCAGACGTAGCGGTCCGTGTATTCATTTCTGGCAGCCTTTTTGGACTCCAAAAACCATTGGCACTCGTCAGAGGTGTGTCCCGGCACCAGATCCAGAATGACATGCATTTCCCTTTTGTGTGCTTCCTCGAACAATCTGCACAGATCCTCATTGGTTCCGTAGCGCGGCGCTGCCTTGTAATAATCACGAACGTCGTACCCTGCATCCACGAAGGGCGAATCAAAGCAGGGATTCAGCCACAAAGCGTTACAGCCAAGATCCCGAATGTAATCCAGCTTACCGATAATTCCCTGAAAATCTCCGATTCCATCTGCGTTGGTATCGCAGAAGCTCTGCGGGTAAATCTCATAAAAAATCGCATCATTCAGCCATTCTCTCATACCCTTTCTCCTTTCGCTCGCGCAGTTCTCATTGCCCTGCTGTAAAGTGATTATAACAGCTTCCCTCCTGCGATACCATACAGGATCCCTGCGGACTGGCGGGGGTGCATTTTTTTCCAAAAAGAGGACAGGTGGCAGGTTCCATTTTGCCCATCAGGATCTGCGGGCAGCAGCACCCGGCCGGCACGCAGTCCTCATACAGGCCATCGGATCCTGCATCAAACGCCGCATACTCCTCTCGCAGGATACATCCAGATTTCTCAATCACGCCCATCCCGCGCCAGGCCGCATCCCTAGTTTCGAAGATCTGTGCAACGCTCTCCTGGGCGCTGAGATTGCCCTCTTTTGATACCACCTGCGGATAGAAGTTCCGCACCGCAGCCCTTCCGCGCAGCCTCACCAGTCCGTAAATGGACGCAAGCAGCGCCTCCGCCGTAAAGCCTGACACCACAAACGGAACTCCAAGCTCCTTGGCAAGGCGCTCGTATTCTCCCCACCCGGTTACGGCGCACACATGCCCCGGAGCCAGAAAACCTGTAATCCTGCCGTCGGTATTGCGCTCTCCCAGCCAGCGAATCACCGGAGGCATGGTTTTCAGAGATGTCAGAAGCTGTACGTTAGTAAGTCCTCTATGCCCCGCCTCCCCGATCAGCAGCGCATAGAGCGGCATGGTTGTTTCAAAGCCAACCGCAGCAAAAACATGCACGTGCCCGCCATCCTCCTTTGCCCGGTCCAGCATCTCCATCGGAGAATAGACCATGCACACATTTCCGCCGCGCGCCTTTGCGTCCAGTAGGCTCTTATCCTTGCCGCGTACACGCATCAGATCGCCAAAGCAATAGACGATGTGCTCACCATCCATGGCAAGCTCTGTGAGCCGGTCAATATACGCCGTCACCGTCACGCAGACCGGGCACCCCGGGCCGGAGATCAGTCGGATGCGCGGCGAAAGGAGCGAGGGAATGCCGCTTTGCACAATCGATGCCGTATGCGTTCCGCAAACCTCCATGATGGTACATTCCGGACCGTCGTAATTCCGAAGACCCTCCAGAATCCGATCCATTGCCGCGCTGCGGCCGCTTTTAAGCGCCTTGGACGATTCCAACATCTCTTCCATCAAATCTCACCTTCCATGGCCGACAGCTCCTGAAAAATTTCATCCATTGCCTCGGCATCCTCCTTCTGCAGCACCTGCAGAATATATCCTGCATGCACCAGTACGCGGTCCCCCTCCTTCACCGGAAGGCATCCCGTCTGTACCTCCACCTGCGTGCCGGAGAAATCCACCTTCGCTTGTTTTCCGTCTTTCCCAAGGGAAATCACTCTGCCCGGATACGCCACACACATGATTTGTACCTCCTTCCCTACGATCCGTTTCCCGTGAGGCCTTCGCAGCATCTCCACGCCGCCACATACGCCTGTCCCAGCGCAAGCCCGCCGTCATTGCCCGGTACCTGCTCATTGACATAGACCTTCATGCCGTATTGTATCAGCAGCTGCTCCAATGTCATAAGCAGCATCCGGTTTGCAAATGTGCCGCCGCTAAGGCAGATTTTTTTCTCGCCTGTTCGCTGCGATAAGGCGTTTGTCAGATTGGCTGTCCCATAGACAATCGCCAGATGAAAGGCCAGCGCCGCTTCCTCGGAAGTTCTTCCCGCTGCCTGCATCGCCAGAATTCCCTTCAGCAAAGACTCATACCGCAGAAGGATCCTTCCATCCGATACCGGCTCCGTCAGATTTCGAAAATACAAAAGAGTCCCAGCCAGTGCCTTTTTAAAAGCCTGGCTTTGGATATCAATCCGGTTCTTCAGGTATCCTTTCTCTCCGGAAAGACACTGCCAGCCTCGCCAGGCCGCATTTTCCAACAGGATTGCACATTCTCCCTCGTAGCGGTTCCTGTGTCCAAGACCCAGAATGGATGCTGCCGCATCGAACAGTCGGCCCATACTGGTGCTAAGAACAGAAGGGACCACTGCGTCCGCCTTCTCTTCGTATACGTGTGAAAGAATTTTCCATACCGCTTCCGCAGCACTCCCGCCTGGAACCGGTTCCTTCATCGGAAAGGTGCAGCAGGCTGCTGCAAGATCTGGCTGCACACTCAGTGCATCTCCCCCGATCATTCTGCACGGCGACAGATTTCCAAGGCGAATATATTCTCCCCTGCACAGATACAGAAACTCACCGCCCCAGAGTTGCCCGTCACTCCCGCACCCGGTTCCGTCAAAGACAACTCCTATGGCACTTTGGAGGCCATGCTCTGCCATCACCGAAGCGGCATGCGCCTGATGGTGCTGAACCTGGATACACGAAATCCCATCCCTTCCGGCTATGTCCATTGCAATCTGCCGCGAATGATATCCAGGATGAAGATCGCAGACCACCACCTCCGGCTTTAGCTGCAAGAGCTGTTCCATCTCCCGCTCCTGCCGGCAAAAGTTCTTCTGCACCTCATAGGATGCCAGATCACCCAAATACTGGGACAGGATCACGCGGTTTCCCTTTCCCAGAGCAAACGCTGACTTCAGATCACCTCCGGTCGCCAGCATAGAGGGAAGCGGTTTCCCAGGCCATCCATCCCCTTCTGTAAACACAGGAAGCGGAACATAGCCTCTGCTCCTGCGAAGAAGCTGCACATGTCCTCCGCACACCGCTGCCACGGAATCATCCAGGGGACGCAGAATTTCCCGCCCGTGCAAATAGTACCCGTCGGGCTTTTCTCCGTCACACCACTCCATAGATAAAAGCTCCTGAAGATGGATGGGAATCGGTCTTCCGCTTGTATTGGCACTTGTTACAAGGATCGGGCCTGCCTGCGCGATCAGAAGAGCCTGCACTCCAACGGATGGGAGAAACACGCCCAAATATCGACTGCCTGCGCAGACGCTGGGTGCCATTTGCTGCTTCGTCTTTGTCTGGTGCAGCAGCACAATCGGCCGCGCCGCGCTCCTAAGCAGTGCTTCCTCCTGATCCGACACCTCCGCATATTCCCGCACTGATGCCACATCGTGGAACATAACCGCAAAGGGTTTCGCTTCTCTCCCCTTCATACGGCGCAGACGCTGCACACTCTCTTCAGAAAAGGGCGAACAGCACAGCTGATATCCCCCTACGCCCTTAAAGGCCAGAATGCCGCCGCTTTGCAGCACAAAGGCCGCCTTCTGCAGGCCCGACTCTCCGAATGTCTTCTCTGGCGTTTGCTCTTCAAGCGTTTTTCCGCATGCTTCTTCGAACGTTTTCTCTTCAGGTTTCCCCTGACTCACCTCTATAAAATACATCTGCGGACCGCAGTCATGACAGGAAACGGTCTGCGCATGCCGTCGCCGATTTCCTTCCCTGGTATATTCCGTCCGGCAAACAGGACACATGAGATACTTCTTCATCGTGATCCGTTCCCTGTCGTATGGAAACGCCTCCAGAATACTCCACCTGGGGCCGCAGGAAACGCAGCTGATCAGCCCATATCGGTATCTCCTGTCGTGTGAATCCTCCATTTCCCGAAGACAGTCCGGACACACGCCAAGATCCGGCGGAAAGACCGGAATTTCAGACAGATCCTCTTTTCGACTCTCCACAATGTGAAAGGCTGTACGCTCTCCTTTTACCACCGTTTTGAGCGCTCTGATCTCCACAGAAAGAACATTTCCTCCCGGCGGACACTCTCTCCGGAGTCGATCCGTGAAAATCTCCAGCTGCGGCCTGGTCCCCAGAGCCCGAATAGAGACAACACCGCCCTGATTGCAGACCGATCCGGCGATTCCCAGCGCTTTTGCCATAGCAGCCACAAAGGGACGGTACCCGATTCCCTGTACCGTCCCTTTCACTATGATTTCCATGCAGACATCCGTCCCCGGATCCATGCTGTCCTTTTTACCGCTCATTGTGCTGCCTTCTCTGTCTCTGCCTTGGCCGCTTTCGTTACAGCTGCCGGCTTCCCGCCCTCTGCTCCTGCGGCCGTCTTCGCTGCGCCGGTCCCTGCCGCCGCTTTTGCTGCCTCTGCCTTGGCCGCAGCTGCAGCCTTCACCGCGGCTGCCTTGGCTGCAATGGCCTTTTGCTTTTCTTTTTCCTTTGAGATCTGCTCCTCGGAGTACCTGTGCGTAATGCTGATCTTCTCTTCTCCCGGCTCCGTATAACCGGTCTTCATGGAAAGACATTTTGCCGGACAGACCTCTACGCAGTTGCTGCACTGTACACACGAAAACGGCCGCAGCTCCCAGGTATAATCCGTCCGTGACACGGTAATTGCGCCGGACGGACACCCCCGCATGCACATACCACACAGAATGCACTTTGAAATGTCATTCTCAATATGCCCGCGATACCGTTCCGGATATACGCGCTCTGCCGCCGGATATGTGACGGTTGCCGGCTTCCGGAAAAGGTTTCGAAGCTCATGTCCCAGATAGTTAAGAAATGTCAGCATTTTATACTCCGTTCTGCCGCTTATGTTCACCGCTCGGTGCAGGAAATGCAGGGATCAATGGTCAGAATCATCATGGCAACATCCGCAAGCTCTGCTCCGCGAATGGTCTCAATCAGTCCCGGAATGTTCGCAAACGTAGGCGTGCGGTTCCGGTATCTTGTAAGGAACTTTGTCCCGTTGGCCTTTACATAGTAGACGGCCTCTCCCCTTGGCTGCTCAATTCTGGCAAGATACTCTCCGTTCGGATTGCCCTTTACCGGAACCTCAATAGGCCCCTCCGGCATCCCGGCAATTGCCTGCCGAATCAGATCCATGGACTGATACAGCTCGCCGATGCGTACCTTACATCTGGCATAGCAGTCCCCCTCCATGGCAATGACCGGTTCAAAATTCAGCTCGCCATAGGCTTCATAGCCCTGCAGCCGCAGGTCTCTTCGAACGCCGGAAGCCCTAAGGAACGGTCCGCAGCACCCAAGCTCCTCTGCGCGTTTTGGTGAAAGCTTTCCTACACCGACCATGCGCGAGAGTACGTCTCCGTTTCCAAGGAATGTATCCGTCACAATCCGGCACTCCTTCTCCAGTTCATCCACGGTCTGCAGGATGGTCTCCAGCATCTGCTCCGTCACATCCTTTTTCAGACCGCCCACCTTGTTGACAGAGAAAATAACGCGTCCGCCGGTTGTCATCTCCAGAAGATCCAGAACCTTCTCCCGCAGCCGCCAGCAATCCATGAAGAGGCTTTCAAACCCAAATGCATCCGCCAGAAGCCCCAGCCACATCAGATGATTGTGAAGGCGGGACAGCTCTGCCCACATCGTGCGCAGGTACTTCGTTCGCGGCGTTGTCTCAAGCTCCATGATCTTCTCCACAGCCTCCACATAGCCAAGACTGTGCCCAAAGGAGCAAATTCCGCAGGTTCTCTCTGCAATCAGGACAAACTCCTTAAAATCTCTCTTCTCCACCAGCTTTTCAAGGCCTCTGTGAATAAAGCCGATGGACGGCATGGCATCAATAACCTTCTCATCCTGCAGGACAAGGTCCAGATGGATGGGTTCCGGAAGGACCGGATGCTGCGGTCCGAACGGAACGATGCTGATTTTTTTGATTGAATTGTCTGCCATAATACTCTCCAATACGATGATCCTGCCAGTGACAGGCAGGTATCAGCGCAAACGCCCCACTACTTGCCGGCGTATGAACCGTAACACTACCGGAACGGTGTCGGAATCACTGTCCGGAACAGCTTCCCGTTGAAATCATAATTCATCATATCGATTTCTATTCCATACAGATCGTGAATTTCATTTTCGTACAGATAAGCCACTTCATAAATGCTCGTGATGCTGGAAATCCTGTCCTCTCCATGCACGGTAAGGCGAAGGCTCCGGATCTCATAGGCAAGACCAAAGGTATACAGGATCTCATAGGTGTTCTCCGCCACCTTTGTGGCGCAGATCTGAATCAATCGCCACTCATCATGGTGAATTCTGGTCACAGCATCCAGAAGCTCTCTTGGATGGATTTCCTCCACCGGCATAGCAGGCGTTCCCGCCGCTTCTGCGGAGGTGATATCGGAAACGGCAGGTGCAGGCTTCTTCGTAGAAGCGACCTCCGCCAGTGTTTTGCCGGCTGCTGCCAGCTTTTCATTCATGTCTGCCATGAAGCTCTTCCTCCTGTTCCCGGCGCATAGCTGCCCTGGCCTCATCCGAAGCCTTGATCTGCGCAGCGATCTTCTCCTCCTGGCGTCTTCCTGCCTCGCTCCTGCTGCAGGCATTATCCTCCAACGACCAATCTCTTTCCTCTGCAGGAAGGCCCTTTTTCATCCGTTCCCGTTTGGCATCCAGAATAGCCAGTGCCTTCACCACGCCGTCAATGATGGACTCCGGCCTTGCTGCGCAGCCGGGGACATACACATCAACCGGAATTACCTTATCCACGCCGCCCATGATGTTGTAGCATTCCTTGAAAACACCGCCGTCACAGGCGCAGATCCCGACGGCAACGACCACCTTCGGATCCGGCATCTGCGAATACAGCTGCTGCACCACCATTCGATTCTGGAAGTTTACGCCGCCGGTAATCAAAAACACGTCGGCATGCTTGGGATCGCCGGTGTTGATGATGCCGAACCGCTCCAGATCATAGCGAGGTGTGGTCGCTGCCAGCACCTCAATATCGCACCCGTTACAACTGGATCCGTCATAATGCAGGACCCAGGGAGATTTTGAAATCTTCATTGTTTTGTCCTCTTCGCACTGTCCTGTACCTATTCAGAGCCCATTCGCAAAATCGCTGCTACGCAGCTTTCCTTTTGCTCATG
>CAVGIV010000078.1:0-9855 GCA_963629395.1 Paludibacteraceae bacterium
GATTTGCTTGTTGGAACGAAAGATTCCTGAAAAATGTATTCGGTTTTGAAGGCACGGATGTGCAAAGCTTCTCCAGTTTCTGGAGGGGCTTTTTTTTGTATCTGTTCAGCACCTGCCATATTTCAACGTGAACCCTCTGCTTGCAGGCAAATTCACGATTGGGGTGGTAGGGGCCACATATTACCATAATAATCCTATTGAATTACTGGGAATAACGTATTATGATATTTCCATCCTAGAACAGAGAAGGGTGCGACTGCCAAGGAGCACAGAACGGAGAATTATGGCCCAGAATATCTTATTTAAAGAATACGGAGTGCAGGATTATATTGACATTGCAGAGCAGGCTGCAGCCTGGACGAAGGCATATGAGGTGGAGGTACCGGATGGCAAGTACTGGGTACAGAGCCCGGACTCTGAGGAAGACTTTTCGGACTATCCCATGCTGATTGAGAAGGCGCTGTACGGCGGCTCCGCAGGAATCGGACTGTTCTACCTGCGTTTGTACCAGGTGACGGGGAAAGAGGAGTATCTCGCCGATGCGAAGGCTGCAGCGGGTCACATCATAGCAACCGATGAGGGAGTAAGCTTCTATCAGAACATTTTAAATGCACAGAATCAGGAAACGGATAAGCTGATTCACGTCAAGAATATGCCCGGTTGGAAGATCGGCTTCTACAATGGGCCGACGGGCGGTGCCTATCTGGCACTGAAGCTCTATGAGGTGACAGGAGAGGAAACGTATAAGGCCTATGTCATAAAGGCAGCGGACGACCTGCTCGCCGCAGCAACGAGGGATACAGACGGCCTTCACTGGAGTGAGCAAAACGATTTCTGCGGGGATGCCGGTTTTGTCACAATTCTGATCTCCACCTGGAAGGTCAGCGGGGATAGTAAATATCTGGAGGCCGCAAAGGACTTCGGAGACTTTTTACTTAAAAAAAGCCAGCCGGCGCCCCATGGCGGACGGTATTGGAACGTCGTTGACCTTACCATCATCGATTTCCCGAAGGATGTCTTCTGGGTTAACATGGCCCACGGAACCTCCGGTATAGGCTTTGCCTACACCATCCTTTATAAAGCAACCGGCGACAAGCGCTATCTGGATGCCGCCATCGATGCGGCAAAGTATATAGAAGGAATTGCAGTTGGAGATGAGGATGCTGTGTTGATTCCCTATCTGGACAGCCTGGAGCGTGGACCGTCCACGGAGTTCTACTATCTGAGCCAGTGCCATGGGCCGGCAGGGACATCCATTCTGTTTCAGTCACTCTATCAGATTACCGGCGAGCAGGTATATCTGGACTGGACGAAGCGAATGTCGCGCGGAATCATCCGGGCCGGTGCGCCGGAGAACTTTTCCAGAGGATATTGGCCTAGCCAGGCCCTGTGCTGCGGGACGCCGGGGATACTCGAGCACTTCGTATCGGTTTACCGGATATCCGGAGATGAGGAGTTTCTGGAGTATGCAAAGCGTGCAGCCAGGGTGGTGATCGGGCAGTCCTTTGTGGCAGATAAGCCGGGGGATATTTATAAGCAAAAGCTCCAGAGAAGCTGGTACGGCAGCTGGTGGCGCACCATACCGCAGAATGTCCACAGCTATACCGGCCTTTACATCGGGACGACCGGCAATGCATGGACGCTGCTCTCACTTGCAGAGGTCTTAGAGAACAAAAACTGGATCCAGACTATTGAATACAACTACTTTGACTGAAATGGTTAATGAATTTCTGATAGGAGATATATGCCATGGCAGAGAGAAAAATCTATCATTCCATCGCAGAGCTGACAGGAGAGACGCCCCTGGTAGAGCTCACAGGTTACGAAAAGGCTCATGATCTTCCCGCATCAGTACTGGCGAAGCTGGAGTATTTTAACCCGTCCGGATCGGTCAAGGACCGGGCAGCCCTTGCCATGATTCTGGATGCACAGGAAAGAGGGCAAATAAAACCTGGCGATACCATCATGGACTTTAGCAGCGGCAACACAGGCATCGCTCTGGCTGCCTACGCCAATGCGCTGGGCTATCACTTTGCGGTCGTACTGCAGCCGGGTGTATCCAAAGAGCGGACGCAGATCCTGAAGGCTTATGGAGCCATCTTTCTGGAGTTCAAGGACATTCCGGGGGTTCCGGAGCTGATTGCTGAAAAGGGACTTCAGTTCGATCCATTCTATGACCTTCTGCAGGCATATGCCGATGAAAAGGGGTGGTATTATATCAATCAGGGACGCAATCCTGCCAATCCGAATGCACACATCGCAACGACGGGACCGGAAATCTGGGAGGCTGCGCAGGGCAAGGTGGACTATCTGGTGGCCTTGGTCGGAACCGGCGGAACATTAATCGGTGTCGGAACCTACCTTCGGAAGCAGAATCCGAATATTAAAATCATTGGCGTGCAGCCTGCACCGGAATCGATCAAGGACAGCCGCTATCCGGAGCGGAATACGCTGGACGGCGTGCTGGTATTCGACGGCGTACCGGAGGAAAAGAGAATCCGGTATTTTGACGAGTTTGATTTCCAGTACGATGAGGTTATTGAGGTCAATGCAGACGATGCATATGCGGCCGGACGAGAGCTGGTGAAAACGGACGGCATTTTCCTGGGACAGTCTTCGGCAGCGGCTGTTAAGGTGGCCGGAGATATTGCAAAGCGTCCGGAGGCTGCCGGCAAGAATATTGTTGCCATCTGTGCGGACAATGCGTTTAAATATTTATCGACGAATATTTACAAGGCGGAGTAAAAGAGTTCAAGAAGAGACGGAGATCATGCAGTGGGAGCAGGCAAAGGCGCATCCTGGACACTTCCGGAAAGAGTACTGGATGAGGAAGGCTATATCATCGATCAAGGCCATATGGGTGATATCCCGTTTGGCTGGTTTTCGACGAAGGAAAAGGGATGCGGCTGGATCGCTGCCTACAACGTGCTGAAGCTAAGCGGCAGGCAGGAGCCGCCGCAAAAGGTCTGTCGGGAGGTCGAGCGGTACGGATTTCCAGGAAAGGTGCTCGGGCAGGAGCTCGTCTGGCTCCTGGTCTATCTGCGCCGAAAGGGATTCCGTGTCCGCCTTTCCGTGCCCGGCTATCGCGGATGCGAGGCGCTTCTGCGGCAATATCCCATAGGAATCTTAATGTACGTGCACAGAAAAGGTGCGCACTACGCAGCCTACCACGCAGTCGATGCGGGAACGGTGCATCTGTACAATGCGGTCTATCAGAAACGGAACCACATCGTGCCGCTTCGCACGTTTCTGAAGGAACACACCGTTTGGCATGGCTGCGTGATCATCGGCTGCCGGTGATGAATCGTTACATCAGCATTGGTGTTGCCGGATCCATGCAAGAAGCTGATCTTCTGGAAGACCGGAACGGCTTACAGCCTCGGAAATCGTCAGAATCCCATCTTGAACGAGGGAGGCAAAGTCCTTTATTCGCTCTTCGCGTGCTTCCTGTCGACCTTCCTTCCTGCCTTCTTCAAGGCCTTCCTCAAGACCTTCCTTCCGGCCTGCCGCCTGAGCATCTTTTCTGGCCAGCATTTGCATGTACTCAAATTCCATAAAGTTCCTCCTTGTCTCAGCATCCTGTTTGGCCTCCTGCACCCTTTGGTTCACCTCTGTGCAGAAATCGTCCGCAGGAGAATCCCCATTAAGGCTATACGGCGCGGATCAGGCTGATCGCGCACAGAACCAGCGAAACCGCCAGGATAACATTAATGAGCTTCGTATAGCGGTTAAAAAAGACGCGCAGCACATCCCCGGCCAATAGCCACACCAGGTTGCACATCGGACCGGTAAACGGCAGAAACGCGCCGACCAGGAGAAGACTCCAGAAGGATCTGGAATACGGCAGAACGAAGGCGGAAAGCTCGGTGAGACAGCTCATCATAATCTTCACATTGGTGAACTGCACCAGAAGCCCTGTGTAAAAATTGCAGGAGCGATCCGCATTCTCCTCGTGCGATGTCTGCGGCAGCAGCATCTTCACTGCAAGGAAAATAAGATATCCGGCGCCAACATAGGCTAGCCACTTCACGGAATCGCCCAGAACGCCGCCGATGAAATAACTCACCAGCACCGCCCCGAAGGCTATGATGCAATATCCGGTGAACAGGCCTCTCCATTGCCGGAGAGCCGTCTTTCTGCCATATCGCAGAGACGCATTCAAAGAGCAAAGGTTGGCAGGGCCCGGGGTGATACCGCCGATAAAGCAGTAGAACAGGAAGGATGGAATCAGCGAAGCTGGCATAGGAAACCTCCATGGATATCCGGTGATGCTGGCACCTCGCCTGTCGGACAATTCGATCGTGAATTTGCCTGCAAGCAGTCAATTCACGTTGAAATGTGGCAGGTGCTGAACAGATACACAAAAACTTGCATAATTATACGCAGAGCATTTTAAACTTGACAATAGGAGAGCAGAGAAGTAAATTTAACCTATCAAAAACGAAAGCAAATCTTAGTGCTTTCAGAAACATATGATCATTTGCTTTTTGGGAGGGCAAATCATGATGAAAAAACTTCACAAGAACGAAAAAGGTTTCACTCTTGCCGAGCTGCTCATTGTTGTAGCAATCATCGGCGTGCTGGTAGCAATCTCTATTCCGATTTTTACAAGCCAGTTGGAGAAGAGCCGTGAGGCAGTAGATCTGGCAAATGTACGTGTTGCCTATGCGGAGCTTTCTGCAGCAGCACTGACAGAGGATGAGGCACCGGCGAATACAACAAATACTACATATACTCGCACTGGCTCTGAAAATGCTTATATATACAAGGCGGAGATAACGTTGACTCAGAAGGAAGATGGTTGGAAGACGTCTGGTGCAGAGAAAGCAGTTGCAGGTGTTAATTCAACCGGGACGCCTACCGTTGGCGGCAAGGCAGTGGTAACGGTTACTGAGGCAACTGGCGCTACGGAGATCGCGTACAACTAATTCATCAATTATAGGAAATGAATAATCAAAAAAGGAGTCCTGCGGGACTTCTTTTTTTTATAAAGTTTACCTTATAGGGAGGGCAATTTATGGGGTATAACGATCATCTAAATGATTCACAAGAGGAGCTTGTCATCTGCCCTAAATGCAGGAGGAAGTACCTCCAACGGACGAAGGATCAGGTGCTGGGATTCAGAGATATGTATTACGATACTTGTGTTATTTGTTAGAAAATCAAATGTTCGGACCTTGCGTGACCAACAATCAATTCATCCATAGGGCCGATTGGCTTTCCTCTTTTTTCAAGGGCGGCACGAACCTTTCCATATTATTCGGCAGCTTGAGCTCCAAAAGGCAGAATGGAAATAGACGACAGGAACAATGTAATAGCTATACGGTTGCACCAACAGCCTGACTTTTTCAACACAACGCATCAGTTCGCCGTAAGGATGGAAGAAAGGATTACAATATCTGGCTCTTCAGGCGATTACTCGAGGATTACAATGGCTGATAACGGAAAGACGATTTATCGGAAGGTAATAGATAACACCGGCGCTGTGGTGATGGAGGATGCTTTATGAGCATGGTAGATATTGGGGTATTTATATTGCAAAACAGGTGGGGACAGGTGGCTATTGCCCTTCTGATTTTGGAAGAAGTCATTCGCCACTTAAAACCAAAGCTCAAAGGTACGTCTGGGGAGGCGATGGTCAGCATGATTCTGTTTCGTCTGCCAAAAGATAAGTTTATAAGGCCTCGGCTTGATGATATGTTGGATGCGACATATAATATAAAAGTGAGGTGCGTGTGGGAACATTTAATATTGAGTTTTACGACACACCGGATGGTAAATGTCCGGTGAAGGATTTTGTGAGATCACTTGAACCGAAGATGAAAGCTAAGGTACTTAGAACGATTGACCTGCTTGAGGAGAATGGAACCACATTGAGGGAGCCAATATCATCATCCATGGGAGGCGGCATCTTTGAATTAAGGATAAAACAACGCAGTGATATATCCAGAGTGTTCTATTTCTTTTTTATTGGCAATAAGGCTGTCCTGACAAACGGATTCATCAAAAAGACCCAGAAGACACCCAAACGAGAAATAGAGCTTGCAAGGAAGTATAAAGCGGATTACGAGAGAAGGTATTCAAAATGAGCAGCTATAGTGAGTTTAAAATGGAATTACTGGAAGATTCGGAAGTGAAGGCCGCTTATGATGAACTTCAGCCGGAATACGATATTATCCAGGCGATGGTTGATGCCAGAAAAAGCCAGAATATGACGCAAAAGGACTTGTCGGAAGCCACAGGCATTACACAGGCTGATATCAGCAGAATTGAAAATGGCACACGAAATCCAAGCCTTGGCATGGTGAAAAGACTGGCTGCCGGTATGGGGATGCGGTTGAAACTTGAATTCATTCCGGTTCAGACCAGTAAAACGAGCCTTTGAGCATTGTTCCGTATCAGCAATGGTGCGTTTTTTAGAGCCTGGAAATCCTCCCAGTGATGAAAACGTAGGAATTGCGAATAAGCAACATTTTGCCATAAGGTTATTATTCAGAATTGAAGCCTTTTGAATGTTGGAGGTGAGGGGAATGAAGAAGAAAAGTGAAAATGGTTTTACTCTGGCAGAGCTTCTGGTGGTCGTTGCCATTATTGGTGTTCTTGTGGCTGTGAGCATACCGATTTTTACATCGAAGCTCCATGAGGCGAGAGTTGCTACAGACTGGGCGAATGTGAGAAGCTACTACTCGGAATTACAGGCAGACTATATTTCCACCGATAAATATAACGACAAGGTGCCGGTCAACTGGGATAGAGACCCTTTATATGACTGGACATCCATCACTTTTCTGAATGGAACCAAGGTGAAGCTGAAGGATGGTATTTGCGCTGTTAGTTTTGTTGAAGGCAGAGGTTATTCGATAGAATATCAGTGCAACAGTTGGCACACTGATTGCCATCTGAGTATAAACACGCAAAATTAAACTCTGAACAGTTACGCTTCTCCATAGCAAGCAACTGCCTTTTTCGGGCGATGCCTCCGGCATATCCTGTCAGGCTGCCGTCTGCACCAATGACACGGTGGCAGGGAATGATGAGTGAGATGGGGGTGTGTCCTACGGCTCTGCCAACTGACTGTGCGGACATTCTTGAAATTCATAGCTTATTAAAGCACGCCCATGAGCGAGAGGAAAATTGCGCAGCAGCGATTTTGCAAATGGGCTCTGAATCGTTGCGAAAGTGGGAAGCAAGACAGATTGAATCATTGCGTTATTTGCGTCCCAGTTGCCAGAAGGCCACAGCGCTTGCAGCGGCGACGTTCAATGAATCCACTCCGTGAGACATGGGAATCTTGACAGTATAGTCGCAGGCTGCGATTGTTTCCTGAGGGAGTCCGTCGCCTTCGTTGCCGAGGATGATGGCAAGCCTTTCCTCCGCAAGGAGCCGTGGATTGTCAATCTCCACGGTGTCGTGCCGGAGTGCCAGCGCTGCCGTCCGAAATCCAAGCTGGTGGAGACAGGCCGTTCCCGCAATGTATGTCCATGGAATTTGAAAAACGGTTCCAACGCTGACGCGGATAGCCCTCCGATACAATGGATCCGCGCATGCAGCTGTTACGAGCACGGCATCCATATTCAGTGCTGCTGCCGAGCGGAATATGGCACCGATGTTGGTCGGATTCTCGATGTTGTCCAGGACGGCAACTCGCCTTGCATCCTGGCAGATCATCTCCGGGGCGGAGAGAACCTTCCTGCGAAAGGCGCACAAAATCCCGCGCGTCAGGTGATATCCGGTGAGCCGGATAAGGACCTCCCGATCGGCGGTATAAATGGGAATGGGTTCGGTCTTTTCCTCGCAGCAGCGCAGAAGAGCTGCTCCTTCGGTCTCCAGTAATCTGGTTTCAATCAGGACAGATACCGGTTCATATCCGGCTTGGAGAGCGCGCTCAATGACGGTGCGGCTTTCGGCGATAAAAAGTCCCGGAGCGGGCTCGTAAAAGTGCCGGAGCTGGTTTTCGTTTTGATGTATGTACAGAGCCAGCTGTGGCAGCTCCAGGTCAGTGATCTTCTCAATTGTAATCATAGGATGGCATTCTCCTTGCCTGCGAAAGGACTCGATGCGGCCGGTACGGTCATGAGGAATCCTTTCTTGCGTGTTTTTGGCGGTGTTTAACACTTTACAGGAAATTGATTTCTTTTTCTATGCTTGAAGAGCTATCGTTTACACAAGCGTATTTTACGCTATCCTGAATAGTTACATTAAAAAATGTACGGTTTTCAGTGTTCTGATCCGGATGAATGTGTTATGGTCTGAGAGGGCATCGAATATTGAAGCCTTTTGAATGTTGGAGGTGAGGGGAATGGAGAAGAAAAGAGAATGTGGCTTTACTCTGGCAGAGCTTCTTATAGTGGTCGCTATAATCGGAGTTCTTGTTGCTATAAGCATACCGATCTTTGCGGGACAGCTGGAGAGGGCGAGAGAGGCAACGGATGCTGCCAACATTAGAGCGGCTTATGCGGTTGTGATGGCGAAAGTGACCGCCGGGGAAGATGGTGGAATCGAAAAGGTCAGTCTGAAGCAGAAGGTCGATCGCTGGCAGAAGTCATTTGATTTTCCGGCAGAAACAGTTGGCGAGCCGGTCGCAGATGGTTTTGCGAATGTTTATTTCAAGAACAATGAGAAGCATGCAGTGATAGAGTTCACATCATCAACGGGTAACATCTCCTACCATAATCAGGGACTTTACGATGACACGTTCTATATCTCTGATGCGAATGTGACCACAGCAACGTGGAATGGCGTTGATAAGGATAAGGTCAAGAAGATCGTTTTCCAGAGTGGCAGTTCGTTTAAGGACGGAAGCTCGGTCGGCTTCTTTAATGGACTGACCAATTTGGAAGAAATAGATATGCTGAACGTGGATCTCGTCAAAACGGGATATGATACGTTTGCAAACACACCGAATCTCAAGAAAATCACTCTGGCAAACCTGAAGGATGCAAATGGATATGATTTCCCGGGTACGTGGTACTATGATGAGGCTTGCACTCAGCAACTGCCGAGTGGATACAGGAGTGGTTACTCGAGGATCAAAATGGCCGATAACGGAAAGACGATTTACCGGAAGGTTAATTAACACAAGAGAATTCTTCCGGGTGCCAGATTTAGAGGTCGAGGACTGGACGATAGTGTAACGGAGGCAGAGCATATCAGCCACATAAGGCCAGAGTTGCTACGGACTGGGCGAATGTGCGAAGCTGCTATTCGGAACTACAGGCAGACTATATTTCTCCATAGCAAGCAGCTGCCTTTTTCGGTCGATGCCTCCGGCATATCCGGTCAGGCTGCCGTCTGCACCAATGACACGGTGGCAGGGAATGATGAGTGAGATGGGGTTGTGTCCTACGGCTCCGCCAACTGCCTGCGCGGACATTCTTGAAAGTCCTTTTCGCGCGGCAAGGAGCCTTGCGATCTCGCCGTAGGTCATGGTCTGCCCGAAGGGAATGGACATCAGAATTTCCCAAATATCTCTCCGGAATTGTGTCGCATGTATGGAGAGCGGCGGCGTGAAGGAGGGAGCTTTTCCTGTGAAATAGATGTTAAGCCATCGAATGGTCTCTTCAAAAACGGGGAGAGGCCTTTCGACGATTTCATCTCCCAGCATTTCGGCATAGTATTTTTGCCCGTCAAACCATAAGCCGATCAGGCTTTCCCCGTCGCTTGCGAGCGTAATACCGCCGAGGGGAGATTTGTAATGACAGATATAATTCATAGCTTCTTAGAGTGCGCCCATGAGCAAAAGGAAAAAATAAAGGTAACTATTCAGCACCCATCTCGATTTTCCTTCGGAAAACCTCGATATGGCTGGCCAGAGGCGCTTCGCGCCTTGGCCGCCTGCCAATTTCAATCGTGAAT
>CAVGIV010000079.1:0-9631 GCA_963629395.1 Paludibacteraceae bacterium
TGTGAGCTTGGCAACCCGAAAGGTCTTGACAAGCGGCCATTACATATCAGTTACGAGAATTGTTAATTCAGAAAAACACAGGCGGCAGCAGGCAACAGAAAAGGAAAAAGTGGTTGACAGGCGACGGAGGAGTATAGTATCATAACACTCGTCTTGAGGCGAGACGCCTTGGAAGTTATAAGAAATGCGATAGTAGCTTAGTTGGTAAAGCGCCACCTTGCCAAGGTGGAGACCGCGAGTTCGAGCCTCGTCTGTCGCTCTGTCAGTCCTTCGGAATCGGATGGTTCCGGAGGATTTTTTGTTTTCAAATGGCTGGAGTGATTGTCGGTATTGTCGACAATCACTCCAGCCATCGGGCATTTTGGGACATTTTACAGGCTGCTGCAGAACTCCAGTGCATCTTCCAGCCAGCCCTCTACCGCCAGTCCGTTTCCAAGACCATAGCTGTGGCCGCCGGTCTTGCCGAAGCGTGTGCGGCAGGCGATTCCAAGCTCTTTGCAGGTTTTTTCCATCAGAAGGCTGTTGGAGAAGGGAACGGTTCCGTCGTCTTCGTTGGCTGTCAGATACACCGGCGGATAAGTCCCATCCATGTACGCCGTCAGCTGGTACGGCGCAATGGATTCATCCGTGAATTCCGGTCCGCCGATGCGCCGCAGGAAATCCCCCATGCCGGTATGTGCCGGGTGGCCTGCAGGAAAGGCGTGGTAGGTCTGCAGGAAGGTGTTCATATCTACGGCAGTGTAGCCGAGGAAAATCATTTTCGGGCGGGGAAGGCCGGCCGATTTCCAGCCAAGATTCACCGATCCCATCTCTCCGGCCAGTGTTGCTCCGGCTGAGAAGCCGCCAATGATGTAGTTTCCCTTCGAAATGCGGAACGTGTCAGCGTGATCTTCGATGAAACGCACCGCCGTGTGCATATCCTCAATTGCTTTGTCAAGCACAGGCTCCTGTTTGGTGCGGTAGTACAGGACAAAGGCGGTATATCCAAGCTGGTTCAGCCTTGCAGCAATGGCCATTCCCTCGATCAGTCCCCACTGCCGGTTGAAGCCGCCGCCGGGGATGACCACGGCGTAGGGCTTCTCCGATTCCGGACCGGGGAAATGCAGCAGGACACTTTTGCTCTTATCCCATTGGCTAAGGCAGGTCTCGCGGTCATAGATATGGTGCACGTAGGGCGCGCCGCCTTTGTCAGTGGCCAGCTCCTCCATGCGGTGCAGTGCGGTGACAAAGCCGGCCGTTTCAAAGCCGTAGCGCTCAAGCGGCGAATTCCAGTGGTCCGGCGTCATGTCGGTGAAAATATAATCGGCAAAAGCACCATAATTGCCGCTCTTTACAAGATCTCCGATGGTCATCTGTGGCGTAATGTCGTGATAATTCATGTTTTTCGTCCTTTCTATTATTCTTGATACAATCACCCTTTGAAATGCAGTTGTGGCTGTTTCAACGTTCTTACTTCCTTGCATGGATTTCCGGCGCATTAGCCTTCCGGTAGGCGGAGGGACTGACGCCGACGGAAGCCTTGAAGGTCCGGTTAAAGTGCGTCAGGGAGGCGAAGCCTGTCTGCTCTGCAATCTTTGTCAGAGACAGGTCGCACTCCGTGATCAGGCGCTGGGCATGGAGAATGCGAAGTGTATTGATATACTGCACGATGGTGCGGTTCGTATATTTTTTAAATTCATGACACAGATAGTATTCGCTGATGTAAAAGCGTTCCGCGATGTCGGAAAGGCGGAGCTCATGCTGATAATTGGTCTCGATGTAGGAGACAATCCGGGAGATCCGACTCTGCACCTCGGGCCTTGGAGACACGGATGTGCTGCGCATCAGGAGTACCAGGAGCGTGTTCAAAAGGCTTTGCGCGGCAGCAGTGTGCAGCGAGTCACCTGCCTCCTGCTCTCTTAAAAGCTCTCGAAGAAGCGCATGCATGGAGCCGGAGATCTTGCGGGAGGGAACATATAAGCCGCTTCCGTTTTGGAGCATGGCAAGAAGCTCCGGAGAGAGAATCGCACTCTCGTGAAAATACAGGACCGTCCGCCGGAACGGAACGTCGCGGTCTGAAAAGGAATGATGCATGATGTAGGGAGCAAACAGCATAAGAGATCCGGGAAGCGTTTCGTATTGCTGTCCCTGCATGATGTGATAGCGGCGTCCCTCCTCCAGAAAATAGAGTTCAAAATAGGTGTGGTAATGAGAATGCGACATGTTGTCATTCACACCCTCCAGCTGCTGGCAGGCAACACAGGCTCCGTTTTCCATCAGAATGGATGCATAATCAATCACAAAAATTCCCTCATTGAAAAAATATAGTTTGGCCAGCCATATCATAAAAACCTTTGTGCACTTTGTCTGCAAAATAAGCCAAAAACAACAAGATTTGTAAAATATAAGGCCTTTGACAACAAAAATGGTGTAGTTTTGCGTTTCTCATTTTGCTACGATTCAAACGAAATGCAAGTTTAAAAGGAGGGATTGCGATGGCATTAATGGAAACACATTATTACAGCTGCTCTCTTGGGAGCAACATTACGCTGAACATCTTCGTTCCGACACCGGGCAGCAGCGAGCAGATTACGCAGATCAACCACAGCGACAAGTATGACTATGAGGGTGGACTGCCGGTTCTGTATCTTCTGCACGGGGCATACGGGGATGCATTTTCCTGGATCCGCTACAGCAACATTGACCGGTATGCGCAGGATCGCGGCATCGTGGTGGTGATGGCTTCTGCGGAGAATTCATTCTATCAGGATCTGCAGAGCGGCAGAAAGTACAAGACCTTTTTCACGGAGGAGCTGCCGGTCTTCATTCAGAACGTGTTCCCTGTGAGCAAAAAGAGGGAAAAGACCTTCATCGCCGGTTTCTCAATGGGCGGATACGGTGCGTGGTATCTGGGCCTTAGCCGGCCGGATCTGTACGCGAAGGCGGCGAGCATGTCGGGGGCTCTCGACATTGCAAGGCTCTATGAGGAGCAGGGAAAGGGAACGGAGAACAATCCGTTTTCCTGGGAGAACTGCTTTGGAGATCCGGAGAAGCTTGCCGGGAGCAAGTACGATCTGTTTGCGCTGTACGATCAGGATGTGCAAAGCGGCTGTGTACCGAAGCTCTATCAGGCCGTAGGCTATGATGACTTTCTGTATCAGGCGAACCTTCATGTCAGAGATGTCCTGCAGGAGAAAAAGGCAGACCTTGTCTACAAGGAGGATGAGGGTGGTCACGACTGGAATTTCTGGGATAAGTACATCCAGGATATTCTGGACTGGCTGCTGGCGTAACGGGGTAGGTACTAAAGAGATACACAGGTATTAAGAAGGGAGAGAAAAAGAAAAATGAGTAAGAAAGACAATGCCGCCATTATGGCGAAGTTTGAAGAGAATGCCAAAAGACCGTTTGGCATTCGTGACAAGATCGGCTATGCCGCAGGTGATTTCGCAAATGATCTGACCTTTGTCATTGCCGCGCTGTTCATGATGAAGTTCTACACCGATATCATGGGCGTCAGCGCAGCACTGGTCGGTACGCTGATGATGGTTGCGAAGGTGGTGGATGCATTCACCGATGTTGCGATGGGACAGATCGTAGATCGTTCCTCCTACACAGAAAAGGGAAAGTTTGCTCCGTGGATCCGCCGTTTTGCGGGCCCGGTGGCTGTGGCTTCGTTCCTGATTTTCGCTCCGTATTTTGCTGATAAGCCGATGGGCTTTAAGGTATTCTGGATGTTCTTCACCTACATCCTCTGGGGCTCTGTGTGCTACACGGGCGTGAACATTCCTTACGGCTCCATGGCATCTGCGATGAGTGATAAGCCGGAAGAGAGAACGATGCTCTCCAACTGGAGAACCATCGGTGCAACCGTGGCGCAGATCGTCATTGTAGTTATTCTGCCGATGGTGGTGTACACCACGGATGCAGAGGGACATCAGGTACTCAGCGGCAGCAAGGTTATGCTGGCATCCGGTGTATGCTCCATTCTGGCGGTTCTGGTATATATGGTCTGCTACTATCTTTCCACAGAGCGTGTGAAGATGCAGCCGGCAGAGGAGCAGAAGAGCATGTTCGAGCTGTTCGGCGTTCTCTTTACCAACCGTTCCTTCGTAGGTATTGTCATCTCTGCACTGATCTTCCTGCTGGTACAGATGACGCTGTCCGGAATGAACAACTATATCTACCCGAACTATTTCAACAGTGCAACAGCCATTTCTGTCAGCGGACTTCTGGCCTGCGGTGTTGTGCTGATCCTGTCCACCTTTGTAACAAAGCTTGCGGCGAAATTCGGCAAAAAAGAGCTCTCCATCATCGGAGCCTTCATCGGTGCGGCCGCCTTATTTGCAGCGTATTTCATTCACACATCCAGTGTTGTTGTCTTCGTTGGTATTTATCTGGTGGCATACGTTGGACTTGCGTTCTTTAACCTGATGTGCTGGGCAATGATCATTGACGTTATCGATGACATCGAGGTAAAGAAGAATATCCGCAGCGACGGAACTGTGTACTCGGTGTATTCCTTTGCAAGAAAGCTGGGCCAGGCAGCAGCAAATGGTCTTACGGGACTGTTCCTGTCCATGGTCGGATACACCAGCGCCACGGCATTTGATACCGATGTTGTAAACGGCATCTATGATGTAACTACGCTGTTCCCGGCCATCGGCTTTGTGATCCTGGCAGCGTCTCTTGCCTTCCTCTATCCGCTTTCCAAGAAGAAGGTGCAGGAGAACGTGGAGATTCTGGCTGCTCGCAGAGCGAAGTAATGATCGAAGGATAGTGAGCTTCTGCCGATTTCAATCTTGAATTTGCCTGCAAGCAGCGGGTTCACGTTGAAATATGGCAGATGCTGAACAGATATAAAAAGACAGACACCAGCCGGGCGGCAGGTACGGGCATCTTTGCCGGGACCTGCTGCCGGCTGGTGTTTTGCATATACCCTGAATGGGTACTAAGGTTTTTTCCTGCAAAAGGTAAGAATTATATACTGTCATGCATTTTGGCAGGCGGTACAATGGTAACTGGTATTGAAAGTATTAAGCGGAGCAGCTGCAAGAGGCTCTGAAGGGGGAAAGTATGACACAGTACGTGATGGCGCTGGATGCGGGGACAACCAGCAACCGGTGCATTTTGTTCGACAAGGGCGGACAGATCGTGAGCATGGCGCAGCGAGAGTTTCCGCAGTATTATCCGAATCCCGGCTGGGTGGAGGAGGATGCCAATGAGATCTGGTCCTCCATTCTCGCTGTGGCAGTAGAGGCAATGTATAAGGTGGGCATCACGGGGCAGCAGATTGCAGCCATCGGCATCACCAATCAGAGAGAAACCACGATCGTATGGGACAGAGAAACCGGTGAGCCCGTCTATCATGCCATTGTCTGGCAGTGCCGTCGCACCTCCGGCTATTGCGATACGCTGAAGGAAAAAGGTCTGACGGAGAAGTTCCGAAGCAAGACGGGACTGGTAATTGACGCATATTTTTCCGCGACGAAGGTGAAATGGATTCTGGACAACGTGGAGGGCGCACGGCAAAGGGCAGAGGAAGGGAAGCTTGCCTTCGGAACGGTGGAGACCTGGCTGATCTGGAAGCTGACCGGAGGCCGTCACCACAACACAGACTATTCCAACGCCAGCCGGACCATGATGTTCAACATCAACACGCTGGACTGGGACGATGAAATTCTGCAGGAGCTGGATATCCCACGGAGCATGCTGCCGAAGGTCAAGAATTCCAGCGGGTATTTTGGCCATACGGATCCGACCCTGTTCCAGACGGAGATTCCGATCACCGGAGCAGCCGGCGATCAGCACTGCGCACTCTTTGGGCAGGCGTGCTTTCGCCGCGGCGAGGTGAAGAACACCTATGGCACGGGCGGCTTTATGCTGCTGAATACGGGAGAGAAGCCGGTGTTCTCGGACAACGGACTGGTGACCACCATTGCGTGGGGGATCGACGATAAGATCACGTATGCACTGGAGGGATCCATTTTCGTGGCGGGGGCTGCGATTCAGTGGCTGCGGGATGAGATGCGGCTGATTGACTCTGCGGCGGACTCGGAGTTCTTTGCTTCAAAGGTAAAGGATACGAACGGCTGCTATGTGATTCCGGCATTCACTGGGCTCGGTGCACCGTACTGGGATCAGTACGCACGCGGAACCATTGTCGGCATCACGCGAGGCGTCAACAAAAACCACATCATCCGTGCAACGCTCGAGTCAATCGCATATCTGGTCAACGATGTGCTGAATGTGATGCGGCGGGATTCCGGCATCGGCATTCAGAGCCTGAAGGTGGACGGCGGAGCCAGCGTCAACAATCTGCTCATGCAGATGCAGGCAGATATCGCGAACATTCCGGTGGAGCGGCCGGCCTGCGTGGAGACAACGGCGCTGGGTGCAGCATATCTTGCCGGTCTTTCCGTCGGCTACTGGTTAAATACTGATGAGCTGTCTGCCAACAATGGCATAGAGCGCCGGTTTGCCCCGCAGATTACGGACGAAGAGCTTTCGGCAAAGCTCCGCGGCTGGAAGAATGCGGTGAAATATTCGTTTGATTATGCAAGGGAAGGGCAAGGTTGAAGAAAATGAAGGAAGTCAGGAGGGGAGTCATTATCATCGGGGCCGGTGTGTCCGGCTGCAGCATTGCCCGGTTTCTCAGCAGATATCAGGCAGATGTTCTGGTGATCGACAAAGAGGAGGATGTGTGCTGCGGCACCAGTAAAGCCAACAGTGCCATTGTGCATGCCGGATTTGATGCAGAGCCGGGGAGTACCATGGCAAAGCTCAATGTGCAGGGAAACCGGATGATGCCGGGGCTGGCGAAGGAGCTGGATTTTGATTTTCGGCAATGCGGGAGCCTAGTGGTGTGTCTTCAGGAGGAGGACCAGCCGGCGCTGCAGGCACTGTATGAGAGGGGCCTCTCCAACGGCGTTGAGGGACTGCGCATTGTAGAGCAGGATGAGCTGCGGCAGATGGAGCCGAATATTTCAAAGGAGGCTGTGGCGGCGCTGTATGCCCCTACGGGCGGCATCGTATGTCCCTTTGGACTGACCATTGCCCTGGCAGAGAATGCAGCAGCCAACGGCGTGGATTTTAAATTCGATACGAAGGTTCAGAGGATTGAGAGAATCGAAGAAGGCGAAGGGACTCTGGGCGGCTGGAGACTGGAAACCTCGGCGGGCATTCTGGAGGCGGACCTTGTGATCAATGCGGCCGGCGTATATGCAGACGAGCTGCACAATCAGATCTGCGAGGACAAGCTGACCATTGTACCGCGCAGAGGGAGTTACCTCCTGCTGGATACTACGGCGGGGCAGCATGTGAGTCATACCATTTTCCAGCTGCCGGGTAAATACGGGAAGGGTGTGCTGGTAACACCTACGGTGCACGGAAATCTTCTCATCGGCCCGACCGCCAATGACATTGAGGACAAGGACGACGTATCGACGACAGCTGCAGAGCTGGCGGAGGTGGCCGAAAAGTCCGGCCGCGCGGTGGCCAATCTCCCGCTTCGTCAGGTGATCACCAGCTTTTCCGGACTGCGTGCGCACGAGCTGCGGCACGATTTTATCATTCAGGAGAGTCGCCCGGGCTTTATCGACTGCGCCGGTATCGAGTCGCCGGGGCTTACGGCGGCGCCTGCCATCGGAGAGACGGTGGCAAGGCTGGCAGCAGACATTCTGCACCTGCAGGAGAAGCCGGATTTCGTGGGAACGCGGCAGGGAATGACGCGGACAACGCATCTGCCCGCGGAGGAATTCCAGAAGCTGATTGAGAAGGATCCGGCCTACGGCGTAATGGTATGCCGATGCCGCAGCGTGACGGAGGGGGAAATCGTTGAAGCCATTCACCGCGTTCCGGGCGCGAGAAGTCTGGACGGCATCAAGCGCCGGACAGAGGCCGAGATGGGACGATGCCAGGCAGGCTTTTGCAGCCCGAAGATCATGGAGATTCTGGCTAGAGAGCTTCAGATTCCGCAGGAGCAGGTGACCAAATCCGGCGCGGGTTCGGAATACATCGTGGGGATCAATAAGGATCAGCTATAGGCTGCGCACAGCAAGCGGGGAAGGTGCAATGAGAGAAATTGATTTGGTAATCATCGGAGGCGGACCGGCCGGAATGGCGGCAGCGATTGAGGCGAAAAGGGCCGGTGTTCAGGATATCCTGATCCTGGAAAGGGATGAAAGACTGGGCGGAATTCTGAACCAGTGCATTCACAACGGCTTTGGCCTGCATACCTTCCGGGAGGAGCTGACGGGACCGGAATATGCAGGGCGGTTTGAAGAGCAGGTGGAGAAGCTGCAGATCCCCTGCAAAAAAAACACCATGGTTCTGGATATCACAAAGGACCGTGTGATCACCGCAGTCAACCGGGAAGACGGCATTCTGAATATAAAGGCAAAGGCAATTGTCCTGGCAATGGGCTGCCGGGAGCGGCCCAGAGGCGCACTGAACATTCCGGGCTTTCGTCCGGCCGGTGTCTACACAGCCGGCACAGCACAGCGCCTAGTGAACATCGAAGGGTATCTGCCGGGGCGCCGGGTTGTGATCCTGGGATCCGGAGACATCGGGTTGATCATGGCACGGCGTATGTCGCTGGAGGGGGCCAAGGTCCTGTGCGTTGCGGAGCTGATGCCCTATTCCGGAGGTCTTAAGCGCAACATTGTGCAGTGTCTGGATGACTTCGGTATACCGCTGAAGCTAAGTCATACGGTTGTCAACATCGAGGGCGACAAGCGTGTAACCGGCATTACACTGGCAAGAGTAGAGAATGGAAAGCCGGTTCCGGGAACTGAGGAGCACTACGATTGCGATACGCTGCTCCTCTCCTGCGGGCTTCTTCCGGAGAATGAGCTGAGCCGCGGGGCCGGTGTGGAAATGAGCCCTGTGACAAACGGCCCGTGCGTGGATGAGACGCTGCAGACCAGCATTCCCGGAATCTTTGCCGCGGGGAATGTCCTGCATGTGCATGACCTTGTGGATTATGTCTCGGAGGAGGCGGGGCTGGCCGGAAGAGAGGCAGCTGCTTACATTCAAGGGCAGCAGGAGAATACATCAGCGGAAGAGCCCGGAATTTCGGTATCCTGCGAGAACGGCGTGCGCTACTGCGTACCGGAGATCATTCATCCGGAACGAGTGGGCGAGAAGCTGACGCTGCGGATGCGTGTGGGAAATGTCTATAAAAACAGGACGCTGGCGCTGTATGTCAATGGAGAACGGATCCTGGCAAGAAAGCGTCCGGTGATGGCGCCGGGCGAAATGGAAACCATCGTACTGACGGGAGATAAGGCCGCAGCGCTGAAAGGGGCGACATCGATTGCGATTCGGACAGAGGAGGAATAGTATGGACACAACAAGAACATTGACCTGTATCGGATGTCCTCTTGGCTGTCAGATCACGGTCGAGCTGGAGGACGGCAGTGTGAAAAGTGTAACCGGCAACACGTGTCCGCGCGGCGATGCCTACGCTAGAAAAGAGGTAACCGCTCCGGCCCGCATTGTCACAACGACAGTGCGTGTGAGCGGAGGAGAGATTCCGGTGGTCAGCGTGAAAACGGCAGGAGAGATTCCGAAGGGGAAGATCTACGATTGCGTGCGTGCACTCAAGGAAACCTCGGTACCGGCACCGGTCAGCATCGGACAGGTGATCCTC
>CAVGIV010000080.1:0-9593 GCA_963629395.1 Paludibacteraceae bacterium
ACATGAGCAAAAGGAAAGCTGCGTAGCAGCGATTTTGCGAATGGGCTCTGAATAGTTACAACAATCTTAGTATAACAATTTGCACTACGTGTAATATACATTATGTTATATTTCGCCTCAAGCCTTTTACTTTGAAGAACAGGCTTCCCCGATTCCTGTTCCCAGCAAGAGCAGCAGATACGGGAGGCACAGGATCTGCTCGAACAGCACCGTTCCGACGATCAGATAGCTTAGCAGCATCAGAATATACGGCAGAAAACGGTGCTGACGGTTAAAAATTCTGAGAGCAGCGACAATCAGAATCAGAAAGAGAACGGTTCCCGCAAGCCCAGTTGTAAGCAGCCGATTCAGAAGGACACTGTGCGCATTCATGATATCCATTCCAAAGCGTTCCAGCAGAATGGAACGGTAATCCGGATGCTCCGTCAGATACCGGTATACACAGTCAGGCCCGATTCCGAACAGTTTCTGCTGCAATGGCAGATCACGGTAGATTTGACCGCTAATTTTCCAGATAAGGCCGCGATAAGAGCCAAATGCATCGGGATAGCAGCTCGGCAGAATCACCTGCACAAAAAGAAGTGCCAGCATCCCAACGATACAGAGAACTTCAACGAGACGCAGGAGCGCGCTGCATGATGAATTATCGCTGCGCACTGTGAGCCTTCGAATGAAATACAGCCATACTAAAAAGGCAATTGCTGCAAGCACCAGTGCAAATCCATACCACTCCTGTATCAGCCTCCACGAAATGCCCTGCGAATTTTCATACAGGTAAAAGTCCAGCATCAACAAGTTGGACGAGAGCAGCCAGTGAAGAATTCCGGGAAGAATCCCAAGCAGCATCCCCTGCTCCAGAAACGCAATGCATCCGGTAGGATTTCCGACACTGATTGCTGCCATTGCGAGAAAACAGACTCCCAGAATAAGATAACTGCTCTCTGTCCCCAGCAGAATCAGCAGGAGAAAAGACAGTGCGGTAAAGACCTCCAGGGCCAGGATTTTCCATACACATTTTCCGGAGTCCTCGCCTTTTTCTTCCAGCAGCTTTACTCTGGAAAGGTACAGATCTCCCATGGCAAAGGGAACAATGACAGACAGATATCCGCAGAACCAGTCAATATTACCGATGGTTGAAAGGTATGTATAATCAATGCCCATATAGGAAAGCGGATACTCGCGGAACCGATTGAGAATTCCGAGGAGGATAGTAATGCAGCCGCCCGCATACAGGTATTCTTTTGTATGTCTTTTCCGGTTGCCTTTGCTGCCGGAGGACGGAACGGAATATACAAGTGCAAAGCCCAGCGCAAGAGACTGCACCAGCAGCCCCATCATCCATCCGTCCGCTCCGCTCCAGGCATCGGCAAAATAGCCGGACAAGGCAGAGGAGATCCAAAGGGACAGGAGGAGAAGGAGCACGATACGTCTCCATCCAAGCACATCCTTTTCGCTGCCATTCAAGTCATCACAGGAAGCGAGTTTCTCTCTTTCCTGCCATGCGGAATAACATCCGGCAGATGTCCTTTTTGTCATCCGAATCACTCCGCGAACTGCAAAATACAGGATGAACAAAACGCTGATTACAATGTACAGCCTGGCCTTCGCATCCCCCAGTCCGACGTAGCCCGACGGCGCATAGAGCGGAAGAACGAGAAATAGTATCAGCAGGTATAGATTTTCAACAGACATATGACGCATCCTTATTTTCACTGCAGAAAAGGGACTGCAGCATTTCTGCAGTCCCTTTTCCTATAAATAACCAGTCGAAGTACTAATCCTTTTCCCTGATGAAACGGAGTCTCCTTGCAGCAAAATCTGGTTCAGAAAGCAGCTACAGCCGCATTTCCTTGCAGGTTTTACTGAATAGCAATAACGACCGATCCCATATCATTCAAAGTTACAGCAACCACGCCCTGCGCTACGGTTGCATCGGTCTTAGTAACAGATCCATCCTTATGAATCTGGTATACAGAAGCGGTCTTTCCGTTGTAAGCCTTGTCAACAGAAATCTTCGCTGTGAAGGAGCCAAAGCCATCCCATACAGTCTTTCCGGACTTGAACATCTGGAACTTCACAGGTCCGAGAATCTTGCTGGCACCTGCTGCATCCAGCTTTACATAATCAACAAGAACCTGGCCAGCCTGATCCTTCTTCGGTGCGGAAACGGATACGATCACATCCTTGTCGGTAACTGCAGAATAATCCGGGCTTACAGCAACCTTTCCGTTGTCTGTATTCACAGATACATATCCGGACTGAGCCTTTGCAATATCAGATCCGGAGCGGCCCAGCAGATACGTAGAAGCCTTGTTGACGAACTCCTGAATGAGATTGTTGACGCGGATTTCCTCACGCTCCTCATCCGTCAGAACCTTCTGGGCAGGAGCAGAGGAAGTATTGGTTGTGGTGGTTACTGCTGCTGTGCTGTTGCCGCTGACAGAAGCGCTGTTGCCGCTAACGGAGGAAGCGGCGAATACAGGAGCGCTGCTCAGTGCCAGTGTCAGAGCGGCTGCAGCTGCAGCGCCGGAAATCAAATTCTTTTTCATAATAATGCATACCCCTTTCTTACAAGATAAAAACAAAGAATAAAACACAATTCACTTCAAACGCACTGCATTGTAACCCCGTGGGGGGGGGTACGCATAGTGGCGTTCTTGTTTTCTTTTTTTCGCCTCCTATGAGTCAAAGGAGCGCAGCCAAAAGAAGTTTCCTAAACGAAGTCCACTCGTGATAGAATCAAGCGTTACACATACAAAGATTTTGGTGGGAGAATAGGATCATGAAGGAAAAGAAGAGAGGGAGTTTCAGCGGCTCACTTGGATTTGTGCTGGCAGCCGCAGCAAGTGCGGTCGGACTGGGAAATATCTGGAGATTTCCGTATCTGGCGGCGAAGGACGGCGGCGGTATTTTCCTGGTAGTTTATCTGGTGCTGGCGGTTACCTTTGGATTTGCGCTGCTTACTACGGAGATATCCATCGGCCGCAGGACGAAGCAAAGCCCTTTGACAGCCTATGGCAGGCTGAGGCCCAGCTGGGGATTTCTTGGCAAGCTTGCCTGCATTGTTCCGGCTATTATACTTCCATATTACTGTGCCATTGGCGGATGGGTGCTGCGGTATTTTGCTGTCTTCGTGACAGGAAATGTGAAAACTGCGGCTGAGGATGGGAATTTCAGCAGCTTTATCGCAACCGTACCTACGCCGATTGTCTGCATGCTCGTCTATCTGGCGGCAACCTTTATTATCGTGTATCTGGGTGTGGAAAACGGAATTGAGCGCTGCTCGAAGATTATCATGCCGCTGCTGCTGGTGATGATCATAGGCATCGGTGTTTTCGGCCTTACAATTCATCACACCGATGAGGCGGGCGTGACCAGAACAGCCTTGGAGGGACTGAAGATTTATGTCATTCCCAGTCTGGATGGAATGACACTGCAGAAATTTATGGCTGTTGCAGTGGATGCAATGGGACAGCTGTTCTATTCGCTCAGCGTTGCCATGGGAATCATGATTGCCTATGGCTCTTATATGAAGGACGATGTGGATATCAATCAGTCCATCGGCAGAATTGAAATCTTCGATTCACTGGTGGCGTTTCTGGCCGGAATGATGATCGTGCCGACCGTATTTGCCTTCTTTGGAACAGATGGAATGTCTGCGGGACCGAGCCTGATGTTCGTGACGCTTCCGAAGGTATTCAACGCTATGGGCATGGCCGGAAGTGTTGTCGGGACTGTCTTCTTTGTAATGGTGCTGTTTGCGGCACTTACCTCCTCTGTTTCGATTCTGGAGGCACTGGTATCGAGCCTGATGGACCGGACCGGGATGACACGCCGCCGGGCTTGTGTGATCTGTGGCCTCTACACGCTGGCAGCGGGCATTATCGTATGCCTTGGCTATAACGTGTTGTATGTTGAGGTACCACTGCCGAATGGGACAACGGCACAGATTCTGGATATCATGGACTACGTGAGCAACAGCATACTGATGCCGATCGTGTCCATTCTGACCTGCATTTTCATCGGCTGGGTGCTGGGCCCTCAGGTTGTCATTGATGAGGTGGAGAAAAGCGGTAAGAAGATGTCGCGCAAGCACCTGTACATTGTGATGGTTCGCTTTGTGGCGCCGGTTCTGCTCGCGGTGCTCCTGCTCCAGAGTCTGGGAGTGTTCTAATCAGAATTACGTTAACTATTACTGTAAAAATCCCGGACAGCGGCTGCGTGGATGCGCGAGCAGGCATGGTGGTTTCAGAGCCTATCTTGAATTTGCTATCGCAAATCCTCGATGTGGCTAGCCGGAGGCGGAATCCGGCATCTGTTGAGGGCAAAAGGAATTTTGCCCTCTTTCTTTATAAAAAATTTATGGCATACAGCAGATTTTTTCACAATTGAATGGTACTCTGTAGAGGAAGTGTATGAATTGAAATAATACAGCTGTTACTGAGAGCTGAGGCGGAAGGAGAGCTTGCATGAAATCTTCCCTGTGCAGTCCGTTGCTAATATTGTTTCGGGAGCTGCTGCGGACACCGGCGCTTCCGGCTCCGGCAAAGGTTTGCGGAGCGCTGCTGGCAATCATAAGTCTTGTCATGGTGTGGATTGTTGTAGTGGCGGCGCTGGGACTTACGAGACAGAAAAAACTTTTCCCGCTGGTGCGGCAGAAAAACCGGTTTGCAATTGTTGTCTGTGCGCGCAATGAGGAGAAAGCGCTTCCGGCTCTTTTAAAGAGTATCGCGGAGGCGGATTATCCGGCCGGATATCTGCATGTCTTTCTGCTGGCGGATCACTGTAGCGACCGGACGGCAGCAATTGGCAGACAGTATCCCTTTGTTACTGTCTACGAGCGCCATGATGGTCCGACGACCGGAAAAGGGGCAGTACTGAACTGGGGAATTCCGCAGATTCTGAGGGATGCAGGGGATACCTTCGATGCATTTGCGATCTTTGATGCCGACAATGTCATCCGGCCGAATTTCTTCACCGAGATCAATGCACAGATGAATGCAGGGGATGACATCGTCCAGGGAAACCGTCTGGCAGGAAAGCCGTACACCTCCATCATTACGAAATGGTATACGGTGTACTGGTCGACCTATTCCACATTTTTCTCCTATGCACGGGAGAAGCTTGGGCTATCTGCCTTTCTGACCGGAACCGGCTTTGCTGTTAAAAAGGAGCTGCTGGAGAATGGCTGGAATACGAAGACCATCACAGAGGATGTGGAATTCACGATTCAGAATCTCCTGCAGGGACGACGTACGGCCTTCTGTGTTACTGCAATCTGCTATGACGAGCAGCCCTGGCAATTCGGAGCCATGGTGAATCAGCTGGCGAGGTGGTGCACAGGAAGCTATCAGATTCTGCGCCTGTATGGCCTTTCACTTTTGCAAAAGAGACCAGAAGCGAAAACCATGACTGGACGCAACATTCTGCAGCGGTTGGATGCCCTGATGCTCCTTCTCATGGGACCGGTTTCCTGGATGAGCTTTGCGTTGATGCTGATCAACGGCTTTTTCATGTGGAGATACTGGCAGCTGATCTTCTGGCTGTCGATCGATATATCACTTTTGGGGATGATCGCAGCATGCGTGCCGATCGCCGGTGCAGCCAGATTCAACCACATTTCCCTGCGGGATATGCTGCCGGCCATCATTACATCGCCGGTGTTCATGCTGGTCTATATTTTCTGTTCTGTCCGGGCATGCTTTTTCCCGGAGAGAAAGTGGAAACGGGTAGAGCACCGGTCGCTGGATATGGAGTAAGAGAGCATCACTTCGCGCGGAAATAGAACCGGTGCCGCTTGATATATCCGGCAATGACGATCACCAGGCTGATGAATACGCACAGGTAAAAGGAACAGCTCCGGGAGAGGAGCTCCAGTTGGAGCGCGGCCTCCTTCTCCAGAAAGGCATTCAGACCGGTATAGAGCAGATAGTCTGCAATGCCCATGCCGCCGGGAACCGGCATGCACATGGAGCCGATTGCGGAATAGATCTGCGACGCAAAGACCTGTCCGGTGTAGGAAAAGGAACCGCCCTGCGCCAGATAAACCAGCGCGGGAACAACAGTCTGTGACAGGCGCTGCAGAAGAGTCAGGATAAAGAGAACAATGAGAATGCGTTCCTTTCCCTTTATGACGGTCAGACAGCTGCTGTAGTCCTCCAGAACGCCGGCAAGGCGATTTTTCCAGTAGACGGTCTGCTTGACCCAGCCCTTGCGGGTGAGCCAGTCAATGATGCGGTTGCCGGCGCGCTGGATCATTGCAGCCTTCTTTAAGAGGCAGACGAATAAAACCGCAAGACCGGTCACGGTCAGATAGCCAAGGATGACGAGGAGCTTGGCTAGTAGTGTCAGCTGGCCGAACGAGGACGGATTCAAAAGCACAGTAAGAAATCCAATGGTTAGCGTTGCAAAGGTGTGTGCAATCAGGTAGAGTGCCAGTATGGCTGTGATAAAGCCCATCGGAATGCCGTCCCGCAGCATGAACCAGGCACATACCGGCTGTCCGCCGGTCGCGGAGGGCGTAATGGCGGCACAGTAAATGTCGGAGGAGGCATACAGAATACCCTGTCCCACACGGCGGTCATAGCCGCAGTGGCGCAGGAGATACCAGATGGCAATTCCCTCAAAGGCAATATAGCCGAACATGCAGATTACCGCCAGAATCAGCCATCCGGGATGGCAGGCGAACAGTGCTGCAATCAGATCGGACATGCTCATTTCCTTGCTCTGGCTCATGACGGCCCAGATGGACATAACCGCAAGGAGAAGGGAAATCAGTGCCCACAATAGTTGCTTGTTATTTTTCTTCTTATTCATGAGCGTAAGTGTAGCAGGTTACAGAAAAAGGAGCAAATCAAAACAGAATGGATCGTAAGGAAATTCAGGAAATCAGAAAAACCATGACGAAGAGCAAATGCGTCATCGACCGAATGACCGGGTGCTTTGCCGGAGAGGACGGCGGCATCATTACTCAGCTGCGGGAAACGTTTCATGCGCTGCCGGAGGAGGAGCTGGAGAAGTACTGTGAGCTGTTCCGCAAGACACTGACCGGCAAGATCGGCAAGAATCTGTTCACTATGGAGTTTCCGCTGAGCGAAGAGGCAGTGGGCGGCAAGCAGGCGATGATGTTCCGGATGCTGCAGTCGGATTTCAAGGATGAAGAGCTGAACCGGGAATTCTTTACACATATTCTGGAGAATCTGGACCTGGCGGGACGTCACTTGATCGTGCTGGCGCACGGCGTGTACGATGTACCGGGCAGAACCTCGGACGGAATCGATATGGACGATGCCAGCGAGAACATCTATTCCTTTATGATCTGCTGCATCTGCCCTGTCGTGGAGGTAAAGGAAGGCCTTTGCTACGATGAGAACACGCTCACCTTTGTGAACAAAAAAAGCGATCTGGGCGTCCAGATGCCGGAGCTGGGATTCCTGTTCCCTGCCTTCCATGACAGAGGGGCGGATATCCATTCCATTCTCTACTATGCCAAAAAGGAGGATGAGCGCCATCCGGAGCTGATGGACGGCCTCATTGGTGGAGACATGCCCATTACCGAATCGGTGCAGAAGGACCTGTTCATCGGAATGGTGGAGCAGACGCTGGGGAGAGACTGCGATTTTGAAAATGTAAAGAACCTGACGGATTCCCTGAACGAAATGGTTCGCCAGAGCCAGGAGCGGGATGAATCGCTGGAGCTGGGCAAGACAGAGGTCCGCCGCATGCTCAGCGATTCCGGCGTAGAGCCTGCGACACTGGAGCGGTTTGATGAGATCTATGATCAGGAGATGGGAGAGGGGAAAACCTTCCATGCAGAGAACCTGGCCGGCAAGACGGTCATGGAGCTCAAGTCACCCAGTGTCAAAATTACCGTCAAGGAGGAAATGTCTGCTATGATTACGACGAAGGTCATAGACGGAAGAGAGTACATTCTGATTCCGGTGCAGGATGATATTGAACTGAACGGAATCCGGCTCCTGACGACGCGGCAGCCGGCAGGAGAAGAGTGAGAGAACGTTTGACCCTGTGATACAAATTTATTTGGTATCTGTTCAGCACCTGCCATATTTCAACGTGAACCCTCTGCTTGCAGGCAAATTCACGATTGAAATTGGCAGGCGGCCAAGGCGCGAAGCGCCTCTGGCCGGCCACATCGAGGATTAGCGAATGGGCTCGGAATAGATACGTGACATGAAAGAGTGTGGAGATGGCAAAGGTCAGCATCATTGTACCGGCTTATAATGCACAAAATACCATAGGACGGTGTCTGGACAGCATCCTGAAGCAGACATATTCTGATTTTGAGCTGCTGGTCATGGATGACGGCAGCAGGGATGATACGCCGCGTATTCTGGATGAATATGCGGCATCTGATGCCAGAATACACGTAACACATAAGGCAAACAGCGGTGTCTCCGACACGCGCAACCAGGCCCTTGACCTTGCATCGGGCGAGTACATCCAGTTTCTGGATGCGGACGACTGGATTACGCCGGACGCAACCAGACTGTTCGTGCGGGCGATGGAGGACAATCCGACCTGTGATATGGTCATCGCCGATTTCTACCGTGTGGTGGGCAAGAACCTGTCTCAGAAGGGCGATATCGAAGAGGAGCATCTTCTCACGCGCGAAGAGTATGCGGACGAAATGATGAAAAGCCCGGCAGACTTCTATTACGGCGTATTGTGGAACAAATTCTTCCGGCGCAGCATTATTGAGCAATACCAGCTGCGCATGGATGCTCGGCTGGACTGGGCGGAGGATTTTATTTTCAACATGGAGTATGTGCTCCATACCGACCACATCTATGCGCTGAAGGCGCCGGTATACTACTACGTCAAGACGGAAGGCTCACTGGTTTCGCAGGGCGGTGCGAGCATCAGCCGTACGGTTCGCATGAAGCTGAACGTTATCGAGTATTACAGCAGCTTCTACAAGGACATTTATAAGGAGGGCGGGTATCTGCGCCGCAGCCCGGTGATCTATTCGTTCCTGCTGAATTTCGCAAGAGACGGCGGAGTGAACCCTGTGGCACCCGAAAAGCGCCTGGGACAGGAACGCGTAGATGTTCTCATAGACCCATCTATGCAGGGGAATCCGTTCGCATTGAATTTCTACGAGGATCGTATGCTGGAACGCTCTCTGGAGCGTGTCATGAAGGGGTACGATCTCGAGGAACGGGAGGTTCAGATCCTCCTGTATTTAAAGCTAGCAGGCGGCGAGGCAGCTACGACAGAGGTGCGCAGCTATACCGGTCTCTCGGCAAGGGCCCTTAGCCTTAGCCTGCAGAAGCTGATCCGCAGAAGACTGGTGGAGAAAATAAAAAGAAAGCCGGCCGGGAGTGATGGTCAGACGGTTGTATCCGTGCGCTACGGAGAAGAGGCGGCTCCTCTCGAGGAAGCTCTGGAGCGGGCCTTTCGTGATATCGAGGAGCTGCGGTTTCGGGATTTTACCGAGGATGAGATTGCAGAGTACCGCAGACTCAGCAAGCATGCCGCTGCGAACGTACGCCGCGCGCTGGGAGAGGGCTCCGTGGTGGGAACGCCACATGAGCAAAAGGAAAGCTGCGAAGCAGCGATTTTGCGAATGGGCT
>CAVGIV010000081.1:0-9164 GCA_963629395.1 Paludibacteraceae bacterium
GCTGATCCGTATTTTTTCGTGGAATTTCCTGGATATGGATTCGCTGTATGCGCCGGTGGAAGGCAGAAAGGAGTTCGCCCCGCAGGAGCTGGAGACCGTGGAGATTGACGAGGTGCAGCGGCTTACCAAGCGCCTTGCCATGGAAAAGAAGCTTGCCAACGTGCTGAGCCCTGCCAAAATCAGTGCTTATGTGGAGAAGTGTCTGGATGGAAGAGACAGCATGATGGCGGCTGAAATTCTGCAGATCGCAGAATCAGAATATTCGGATCTGGAACGCTTCATACGACTGATCTACATCCGGCTGTACGGGCAGAGAAAGCGGATGTCCTACCGCATCATTCCACAGAATGAGATTGAAGTGAAGGGATTCCGGTTTCGGAATTTCACCATTGTGAAACGGTGAGAGAAGCCTCTGGCCAGCCACATCGAGGTTTTCCGAAGGAAAATCGAGATGGGCGCTAAACAATAACGGGATTTTTACAGTAACATTACGAAAAAGCGCACCAGAGAGGGAAGGGCGAATGGAAGTTCTGGAAGGATTGTCACAGAAGGATCAGGAGCAGTTCCGCAGAGTATGCGGAAAGCTGCTGTCCTCGTGCTTTATCTGCAAGAGAAACGAGAATACCAAGTCGGATTACTACTTTATCATGCGGCTGCGGGAGCAAATGGAGGAGTATCTGGGGGTTCTGGGGTTGTCCCTGGAGATCAGCGAGCAGTACGGCGTGATCCAGCTGGTGAGTCGGGAAGGACTCGGTCATGCGAACCTAAAGCTGGCAGATTCCATCATTTTACTGATTCTCCGCATCCTGTACGACGAAAAAAAGCGTGAGCTTTCTCTGACGGATGTTGTTGTTAATGTCAGCGACATTCAGGAGAAGTATCTGTCGATGAAGGTGCGGGATAAGCAGATCGACAAGACTACGATGAACAATGCACTGCGCACATTGAAACGCTACAACCTGGTGAATCTTCTGGACCGTGACATGACGCAGGAGGACGGGCGGATTCTGATTTACGATTCGATCCTCATGGCTGTGCGGGTAGAGGACATCCAAAAGGTGTCGGAGCTCATTGACAAGTATCGGAAGGGAGGAAGCAAAGCGGATGAAGCTGTTGAAGAAAATCCGGCTGATTAACTGGCACCGGTTTACAGATGAAACCATCGAGCTGGCAGACGCATGCCTGCTGTCCGGCGAGAACGGAGCCGGCAAATCCACCATTCTGGATGCCATTCAGCTGGTTGTTACTGCCAGCAAAAATAACTTCAACAAGGCCGCCCATGAAAAGGGAAAGCGAACGCTGAACACGTATGTTCGCTGCAAAACCGGCCAGGAGGGAAAGCCCTATGAGCGAACAGGTGAGATATCGGCGCACGTAGCGCTGGAGTTTTACGATGAGCAAAAGCAGATTCCCTTTATCCTTGGCTGTGTGATGGACTCGGCATCCGAGGAACGGGAGCCGAACATTGCCTGGTACCTGATGGAGCGCAGCGAGCTGGAATCCGAGATGTTCTTCAACGGGCGCCTGGTACGCAGCATTTCCTCCTTCCGATCGGCAAACGGAAAGGCCATTCGTGTGTGGGCGACTACGCAGAAGCAGGCACAGGCAATGATCCTGCAGCGCTTTGGCAGGCTGGAGGATAAGTTTTTCACACTGATTCCAAAGGCGCTGGCCTTCAAGCCGATTTCAGACATTAAGGACTTTGTCTATTCGTATGTACTGGATGAGAAGGAGGTCAACATTGATGCGCTGAGGGAAAATGTCCGAAGCTACCAGGACCTTTCGCGAACGCTGGAGGATGTGAAACGGCGCATTCGTGAGCTGGAGCAGATTACCGCCGCGCACGACCAGATCGATAACTGTATCCGAATCGACCAGTATCAGGAGTATTATCTGGTCCGCTGTGAGCAGGATATGCTGGAGGAGGCTATTCGCGGATTGGAGGAGCAGGTTCGTTCGGATGAGATTCGGCGGAAGGATTTTGAACGGCAGAAGGAGGAGGTTGCAGGGAGGCTTGCGTCTCTGGAGGAAATGATCACAAACCTTTCTGTGGAGCTGAGCTCGAATACGGAATATCAGGCGTATCTGGAGCTGGAGCGGCGGAAGGAGGCTCTGGAAACGGAGCTGAAACGGACCGAGAGGGACGTGCGGGAACTGATGCAGAGAGTGAAGCAGGCCTTCAAGGACACGAAGGACCTTTGCGGCAGGGAGGATGTCACCGGCAGACAGGATGCGTGTCTGCAGCAGTACACGGAGTGTCTTTCCACGTTGAAGGAGCAGGAGAGTCTGGTGGAGCTGCGCGAGCTCCTGGAAAAGGTGATCGCTTATAAAAAGAAGCTGTATGACCTTCTGCAGGAAAGAGCTGCCGGTCAGAGAATGAAGCTCCGCGAACTGGAAATGCAGGGACAGGAGCTGGACGCGCAGATACGTGAGCTGGAGCAGAGGAAGCTGAGGTATCGCCCGGAGGTTCTGCGCCTCAAGGAGGCAGTCGAGCAGCAGCTGCGGCAGAATGGAAAAGGCGGTGAGGTGCGGATCCTCTGTGAACAGCTGGAGATCATCGATCCTGCCTGGCAGGATGCGGTAGAGGGGTATCTGAATACGCAGCGCTTTTATCTCCTGGTTTCACCGGAGGATTTCGATCTGAGCGTCAATGCCTATGATCGCCTTCGGAAGGAGAAAAAGGCATATGGCGTGGGACTTGTGAACACAAGCCGGCTGGAGCAGTATGATGAAACGCCGGCGGGCTCACTGGCAGAAAAGGTCTCCTCCGGAAACCTCTATGCGCGCCGCTACATCAACATGATCCTGGGAAAGGTGCACTGCTGCGATAAGGCAGAAGAGCTCAAGGGCTATGAGATTTCCATCACAAAGACCTGCATGCGGTATCAGAATCACGTGGTAAGCGCCATTAAGCCGGAGGTTTTTAAAAACCCGTATATCGGCGCGAAGGCGTATGAAATTCAGTTGGCCGCAAGGAAAAAGGAGCGGGAGGAGCTGACTGCGCAGATACAGAAAATTCGAGCCAGTGAGAATAGCCTCCGCGAGACGCTGAAGTCGCTGGATACGACAGCGGATACGGATGTCAAGTACCAGCTCCGCGCATTGGAGGAGGAGCGGCATCTTGCGCAGGAACAAAAGAGGATCAAGGAGGAACTGAAGGCCATCGGCGCCAACAAGTCCTTCCTAGAGAAGCAGCTTCGGCTGCAGGAGCTGCAGGAAGAAAAGAAAACGTTGGATGCCAGACGCGATACGCTTTCGCAGAAAATCGGCAGCTGCACGCAGAGTATGGAATCTGCAGAGCAGAAGGCCCTGCAGCTGCAGGAGCAGAAGGCAGAGAAGACGAATCGGGTTGCGCAGCTCTTCCTGCGGCTGGCACAGGATGGTCCGAGTACAGAGGAAAACTATCAGAAGGAAAGGGATAAAAGAGACTCTCTGGAAATTTTTCACAGCGGCTTTGAAGGCGCCAGGAAATCCAATGCGACGCGCCGGGAACAATTCACAAAGGACATGGAAGAGCAGATGCACGCCTACAAAATTGCGCATGACTTTGGCGGCGCAGCTTCTTATGATGGCTATGGCGCGTTCCATGATGAGTACATTCGTCTGAAGGATTCAAGACTGCTGGATTATGAGGAAAAGGTTCAGAAGGCAAGGGAGTCTGCAGAGGAGGAGTTCCGGGAGCAGTTCCTTTCCAAGCTGCAGGAGAATATCAAGCAGGCCCAAACCGAATTCAGAGAGCTTAATCGGGCCTTGCAGGAGATTCACTTTGCACATGAAAAATACGAATTTCTCCATACGCCAAAGGCTTCGGAACAGAAGTACTACAGCATGATTATGGATGATTTTAATGTGATGGGCGGGGAATCCATATTTTCCGGAATGTTCCATGCCAACCACAAGGAGGTTATTGAAGAGCTCTTTGAAAAGCTCTCGCTGGATGATGAGAACAGCCAGGAGACGCTGCAGCGATATACGGACTACCGGTTCTATATGGATTATGACATTAAGATTACCGGTGACGACGGCAGTTATATGTATTATTCCAAGGTAGCAAGGGAAAAGTCCGGCGGAGAGACGCAGACGCCGTTCTATATTACGGTGGCGGCCAGCTTCATGCAGCTGTACAGGGGGAGCATTGGCGGCGATGCGGTGGGGCTTGTCATGATGGACGAGGCCTTCAACAACATGGATGATGAGAGAATCCAGGGCGTATTGTCCTTTATGCGCAGTGCGCAGCTCCAGCTGATCATTTCTGCGCCGCCGGAGAAAATTCAATACATTGGCCCATCGATGGATAAGGTGCTGCTGGTGCTGGCAGATGGCAGCCAGAGCTACGTAGAAGATTTTACACATGAAACGATATGATGAGAGAATGCTGGGGCTCCTTTTGGACCGCTATGAAAAGAGTCTCCTTTCAGAGGGACGCAACCGCAGAACCATCCACATTGTGCAGCGGATGACAAAGTCGGAATTCCCGGAGTATTACGATTCTGCCTCCATTGAATATGAAGAAATACATCGGCAGCTGGGTGAGCTGGAGTCCAAGGGCCTTATTACACTGGTCTGGAGAGGTAAAAAGGAAGGACATATTCTGGAAAAGTGCGTGCTTCGTGACGAAAGCGTGGAGAATGCCTATGCCATGCTCCGCAGGCCGACCAAATCTGTTAAGCGAAAGGATATCCTGCGGATTCTGGGATGCTACGAAAAGGAGCTTCCGTCCTTTACCTCCGGCATACGAGCCAGACTTACCGAAGGGAAGAGCGTTCGCCAGTACGTAAATGAGGATGAACCAAAGGAGCTGGAACGCGTTCTGATGCTGGCAGCGGCACTTTTATCCAATACGCAGGAGCAATATCTTCGCAGCTTTTCCATTCGAGTGTTTCATGACTCTAAGCTGGCCGAGAAGGAGCTTCATCTGGCCTGCCGTATTCTGACGGATTTTGAGCGGACAGATCTTCCGTCGGACCTTGAAACCGATGAGATTCTGGAAGAGTTTAATATTTACCGGAATCCGACCTTTGTTTTTATGAAGGGAGACTGGCCGGATGCAAGGCTCTCTCAGGGAATCGGAATTTTTCAGGACGATCTGGCGATGGTGCAGGAAACACTGGTGATGGCCCGGCAGAAGCCGGATGTGATTCTGACCATTGAAAATCTGACGAGTTTTCACCGCTGGAATACCAGGGAACAAAGGCTTGGCAAGCATGAGCTGGTGCTGTACCTTGCCGGCTACGCCAACCATGTGAAAAGGCACTTTCTGGAGGAGATGTATCGTCTTTTTCCGGAGATAAGGTTCTATCATTTCGGCGACATTGACTGTGGGGGCTTTCGCATCTGGAAAAATATATGCTGTTCCACCGGAATTCCGATCCAAACCTATGGGATGGATTTGGCCACCTGGCAGCGGTATAAGGAAACCGGCAGACCCCTTACAGCGGGCGATCGGAAGACGCTGCAGATGATGCTGGAGGATGACTTTTATGCAGAGCAGCATGCGCTTTTTAAGAAAATGCTGGAGGAGAACCGCAAGCTCGAGCAGGAGGGAATATGAAGGAACTGTCTCTGGTTTTTACAGGGGATATTGGCTTTGACCGATATATGGACGGCAAGTGGGAGGACGAGAGGCTGATTTCGGAGGAGCTTCTGGAGTTCCTGCGCAGCGCCGACCACGTGGTTGCCAATGTAGAGGGACCGCTGATTGCACAGCCGGCGAATCAGACTAAAGATGGTGTCCGGCAGCTGGTTCATACCATGAACCCGGAGGCAACAAGGGTCCTGCGGCGCATGCACGCGGATATCTGGAATCTGTGCAATAATCACATCATGGATGCCGGGCCGGAGGGTCTGTATGCAACACTGAAGGAGGCAGATGCGTGCGGCGCACAGACCATCGGAGCGGGGAGCAATCTGGGCGAGGCGCGCAGACCGCTGTATTTTGCAGAGGCAGGCGGCGTAGGACTGTTCGCTGTGGGCTACCGAAGAGGCTGCAAGCCGGCGGCAGAGGACTATCCAGGGTGCTATATGTGGAATGAAACGGAGCAGATCCGGGAAACGGTGGCTCAGATCAAGGCACGCTGCAGGTGGTGCGTTCTGGTGGCCCATGCGGGAGAAGAGTTTACTGCGCTTCCTACGTGCTATACCAGGGACAGGTATCTGGAATTCCTGGATATGGGCGTTGATATCATCGTGGCACATCATCCGCATGTACCGATGAATTATGAGAGAGTCGGAGAGAAGGTGATCTTTTACTCCCTCGGCAACTTTATCTTTGATACGGATTACCAGCGGGCGCAGTACAATACGGACCGGGGAGTTCTGGTCAGACTCCGGTTTAAGGAGAAGGGATATGACTTCGAGGCGCAGGGACTGCGTATCAATCGGGAGTCGGAGCACATAGAGGCGGCACCCCTTCCGGACATTTTCACCGATGTCCCGGAAGCGGAGTATCAGCTTCTTGCGCCGCTGGCGGCGAAGATGTTCGTCGCAGCGACAAAGCGGCAGCAAATCTATCTGAATAAGGATAAATGGCAGAATGCCTCCGAGGAGGAATGGAAGGAGCACTTTGCAGATCCGAAGCGCTCCGGCCGGGTACCCGGGGAGGCACTGGATTTTCAGATCGTGTGTCCTTTGGCAAGGAAGGCGGAGCAGGGCGACTGGAAGAAGTCCGGACTAAGCAAGGTAAAGCAGTATATTCTGGCACAGATGGAATGATGTTGGGTCCAAGAGCTGGAATCAAGGAATAAACCAAGGGAGATGATACGGTGGGACTTTGCTGGGAGCGGATGGAATTTCGCACAGAAGAATATGCACAGATCACAGGCTTTGATGGAAGCGTTCGTGACCTGGTGATTCCGGAAAAGATCGAAGGCCTTGCTGTGCGGAGCATTGCGGCACACGCCTTTGAAAATCACACGGAGCTACGAAGTGCGGTTCTGCCAAGGAGCCTGGTTACGCTTCGGCCGTTTGCTTTTTACAACTGCACCAATCTTAAAACCCTTGAGCTGTTCAATACGGCCAATGATTATTATGACGGCGTTATTCGCAGGTGCCCGTCGCTGGAATGCATTACAGTCCACTGTGACAAGCCGGATGATTATGTGATTGTGCGTTCCATGCTGCAGGATGTGGATGGAACATTGACATTTCATCTTTTGTTGCCCGATGGCGAGTTGCGGCTGACATTTCCGGAATATGTCAATGAGGCCAAGGAAGATACGATGGCCAGAGCCATTCATTTTTCCATTGAGGGAGCCGGGATGGCGTATCGGGAGTGTGCCGGCAAGAAGAGCATCGACCTGCCGGGGTATGATCGCCTGCTGCAGCGGCTTACAGCATACGATTTGGCAGTGGGGGCCGACATTGCCTTCGGGAGGCTTCGCTATCCGCTTGGCCTTTCACAGGAAGCGCAGGAAGGATACGAGAAATTCCTCTCCGAACACGATGACGAGGTGCTGCGTGTACTGATCCAGGCGGAGGATGAAGCAGAAGCCGAGAAAAATCTTCGCCTTATGACAGGACGGCGGCTCATCGGGGAGGCGGCGCTGGAGACGGCACTGCAGCTGGCGGCGGAAAAGAAAAAAGCGGGGCTTTGTGCACGGCTGATCGCCTACCGAAGTGAGGAATCTTCGTCGAAGGAGACGGAAGGCGGCCAGGTTCTGTCGCTGGACTGGTAAGAACGCCGCATGGGCGAAAGAGAAGCTTTGCAGCGCTGGAGGATGAAAGACGTGAACTACAGGGAGCAGCTGCGCAGTATCGGTGAGCGGATACTGGAGGAGACAAGAACTGAATTATATCTGGGAATGCACTTTATGGGGCCGGCACTGGGGAGCCTCTCCCTTGTGATGGACCTCTCTACAACGAGCATCGGAACCGATGCCTCTTACATCCGTTTTAATTCAAAATGCCTGATGACACAGTATATAGAGGATCCTTACTGGCTTCGGCGCGTGTATCTACACATGGTATTGCATTGTATCTTTCGTCATATGTATGGCGTCCGGCAGCGGGAAGACGCAGAGCTGTGGAATCTGTGCTGTGATATAGCCGTGGAATCGGTGATTGATTCGATGGATATTCCCGTGATCGCACGAACGCTTAGCGAAAAGAGAAGTGCCTGCTACGAAAGGCTCAAGGTACAGGTCGGAACACTGAGCGCACAGCGCCTGTATCACAGCTTCATGAGCAAGGAGCGAAACTATCCGGAGGAGGCATATCTGGAGCAGGAATTTGCCATGGATGATCATGGCTTCTGGGAACGCATGGAGGACGATGCAAATAAGAACCAGCAGCTTCCGGAGGTGGCTTCACCGGCTATGCCTTTGATCGCGACAAAACGCCTTTCAGAGGAAGAATGGAGGAGGCTTGCCAATAAGGTTCGCCTGGAGCTCACCATGGGTAAAGAGGCTGCCGCCAGAACCGGCGAGTTCACGCGGTTTCTGACCGGCGACTGCTCCAGAAAGACGGACTATCATGAATTCCTTTCCAGATTCATGGTAGTGCGGGAGGAATCCGGCATCGATATGGACTCCTTTGATTACGGCTTTTACCATCTGGGAATGGAGCTGTACGGCAATATGCCGCTGATCGAGGAAAATGAATACCGGGAGGCGGCCAAGGTGGATCAGCTGATCATTGTGCTGGACACCTCTGCCTCCTGCCAGGATTTTCTTGTACAGGAATTCCTGAATGAGACTGCGTCGATGCTGCTGGGGAGTGATCATTTTTTTACCCGGGTGCGGATTCACATCATTGAGTGTGATGATCGGGTACAGAATGACGTTGAAATCCGCAGCCTCGACCAGATGAGGGAATACGCCCGGAATTTCTGCCTGAAGGGAGGTTTCGGAACCGATTTCCGGCCGGCTTTTGCATATGTGGAGCAGCTCCTGGAGGAGAAACGCATCGAAAAACCAAGAGGCCTGATGTACTTTACCGACGGAAAGGGTATATACCCCACAAAGCCTACAGGGTATGATACGGCTTTTGTCTTTGTGAAGGACGAGGATCCGGACACCTCGGGGGTGCCGAACTGGGCGATAAAACTGTTCGTGTAACTGTTCAGCACCTGCCACATTTCAACGTGAACCCGCTGCTTGCAGGCAAATTCACGATTGAAATTGGCAGGCGGCCAAGGCGCGAAGCGCCTCTGGCCAGCCACATCGAGG
>CAVGIV010000082.1:0-8875 GCA_963629395.1 Paludibacteraceae bacterium
ATTCGCAAAATCGCTGCTACGCAGCTTTCCTTTTGCTCATGTGGCGTTCTCGCCAAATAAAATTTCAAAATCAGCCTTAGAAATGCAAGCATTTCACGTCTGATTTGTGAAATTTTGCTTGGCTCTGAATAGTTACTTCACGTTGAAATTGGCAGGTGCTGAGTAGATATATACGAAGAGGAACATATAAAACGAATGAGTAAAGAGAAAAAGCAGCACTCCGCCCAGCCGGCGGGGGAACTGTCCCATGACAACCTGATACTGATCGGTATGCCGACCTCCGGGAAGAGTACCGTTGGCATTATCCTCGCGAAGGCGCTGGGCTATGACTTTGTGGACGGGGACCTGGTCATTCAGAAGACGACCGGCAAGAAGCTGTCCAAGCTGATGGAAGAGCGCGGCGTGGATGGGTTCCTTGCACTGGAGGAGGAGATTACCTGCGGGCTTTCGTGCCGACGCAGCGTCATTGCGCCGGGCGGGAGCGTGATTTACGGCGAGAAGGCGATGGAGCACCTCCGGGGGCTCGGGAAGATTATCTACCTGAAAATTGATCTCGATATGCTCGACGAGCGCCTTCACGATGCCAAAAACCGCGGCGTTGCGCTGCGCGACGGACAGACCATCGAGCAGCTGTATGAGGAGCGCGTGCCCCTTTATGAGAAGTATGCGGACATCACCGTTGATGAGCGCGGGCATGCACTCGAGGATATGGTTGTTCTCATCGTGTCGCAGCTGGCACGTGGGGATAAATAAGCAATCCGCTCGTCTATACCATGATATCAAGGTCCCAAGGTCCAAAACACCTCATAAGAGTAAGCTCTCGTTGACGTTTTGGACCTTGGGACTCAACATCATAATTATCGGATAAGGAGAAGAGCACGCGCTTGAAAGATCAGCAGAACAAAAAGCAGGACACGATACGAAGCGGGCACCCATCGCCGGAGCGGCGCGGCGTCCCTGGCGGCGGATGCCCTGGACGTCTTTGCCTTGTGGTGAATCTCATACTGTACATTGGATTTGCACTGGCAGACGGACCGGTCTGGTGCCGGGATTCGAACAGCTATGCCACCATGGATTACACAAGAGAGCCGGCCTATTGCACGTTTCTGTGGCTGATGCGGAAGGTGTTCGGTGACACAATCCTGGTGCACGGCTGGGATCTGACCGACCGCCTGGGCGGAAAGGCGGCGGCGCAGGAGCCGCTGTATCTGATGGCGGTCATCGTGTGCCAGGCAGCGGTCATGGCAGTCACGGTGTGGTATCTCGCAAGGGTTTGCCGCAAACTTGGCGGCCGGCGGCTCGCCTTGGCGGCCAACGCTGTGATGTGGGGCGTGGAGCTTTTGAACCGGTTTGGCGCAAAGCGAGGCTCGGCATATTTTCAGAGCATCATGACGGAGGGCTTCGGCATTCCGTTTTACATTCTGTTCCTGCTGTTTTTGTTTCAATATTTGCGCTGCCGGGCACGATATGGAGGTGCGGCGTGCAGCGCGGCGGATGGAGCCTCATGGCAAAAATACCTCCTGGCTGCGGCCGGGATGATGACCCTTTGCACCTCTCACCATAAGCAGCTGGGGATTACGCTGCTGATCTTCGCGGTTTGCACGATCGGCTATGACCTTGGGAAACTGCTCCGCAGGAAACAGATCTCGAGCAATGATTCAGAACAGGTGATGCAAGTATCTACGCTGCATTCCCTGTTGCGCTGGGACGCGGCAGCACTGGCAGGGGCCGGCCTTATTATTTTCCTTATCGGACACCTTTACAATCTGGGCTTTCACGGCGTGTGGTCCTTCCATACAGGGAGTGCGGATAAGATCGACAGTACGCTCCTGTATACGGTTACCGAAGAGGATGCCGTGCTGTTCGACCGTTACGGAACGGAGGAGCTCAAGGGACTCTTTCTGCAGATTGAGGAACAGATGCAGGAGCAGAGCCTTCGCTACGTGGATGTGATGGAACAGGACGCGGCAGGGGCGTCTGCAGATTCGGAGAATGCGGCGGATGCTGCGTGGGCGAACACGGATACTGAGCAGACAAGCGCAGATGCGGCAGGGACAGACAACCAGTCGGAAGCAAAGGGCAGCGAGTTTTCCGGAAGCGTTACCTGGGTGGAGCTGTGCTCGCATTATGCGGATAGCTATGACATCATCGGCTTTGAGGTGCTCGATCCTCTGGTGGATGCCTACGTTCGGGAGCACCAGCCGGAGCTGACGCCGGGCAGCATGGAATTCGCGATTGCGACCGATGCCGTCTGCCAGGAAATCGAGCACGTCCTCGTGCATCAGAATCTTACGCGGCTATTGCATCTGTGGGTGAATAATGTGCGCAAGGGATTTGTCAATACTGTGCTGCGCGTCAGTACCGTTTTGAACTGGGCGGCGCTGGTGCTGTGGACGATTTATATCGCGCTCCTGTGCAGAATGATGCTGCATATGAGAAGCGGGAAATGCGCAATACCAACCGCAGAATACGACATCGCGCTCCTTGCGGGACTGGTGCTGATCGGAACTGCGATCAACTGCATGGTGGTCGGAGCCATTATTTTCCCGCAGACAAGGTATATGATCTACAACATGGGACTGTTCTATGTGTGCCTTCTGGCAATGCTGCAGGAATGTGGTTGGCACCGTAGCAATCCGGGTATCATGGAGGCAAAAGAACTTTTTACCACAACATCATGTGATATAATTTAGGCAGGAGTCAAAGATGATCAATGTTTATATTGATGAATTCACCCATTGTCTAAAGGATGCAAAGACAGGAGAGCTTGTTCAGACTGAAGTTATTCGTATCAGACGGAAAACGTTTTTGCGAAAGTATAACAAGAAAAATGGATGGTATATTAACTGGGAAGAGTTGCTTGATGAAAATGAAATATACGCACTTGTTGTAGAAGGCTCGGTAGATATTCAGGGCCTGGTTGCTTTGACAAAAGATGAAAGTATGCAAGCTGTGTATATTGCATGGATGTGTACCAGTCCAGAGAACAATAAGGTCATAAGAGAAGACATCAAATACAATGGAATAGGAGGTCACTTGTTTGCAATAGCAGCGCAGAAGTCGATCGAGTATGGCTACGGTGGATTTATGTATGGCTTTGCAGCGAATAAAGACCTGTTGGAACATTATGTTTCTGTGTTTAACGGAGAGTTCATAGGAGTACTTCATCCTTATCAATTTGCAATTGATGAGGAGAGTGCGGCCAGAATCATGGAGATATATGACTATGAATGGACAGATGAAGAAATATAGCGAGTCTTTAAAAAATATGTCGGAGCCCGTTTTACTGAGTCAGATAAGCAAAACGATGGATCTTAGGGGATTAATGCTGTATGCCAAGGAGAAGGGCAAGAAGGTTGCACAATTGACAGAGGAGGAAAGATTGTCTTTTGTGAGAACAAAGCGCAACTTCGCTAAATGATTTCTTCAAGACAATGAACATGGGAAATAAGTGCATTATTTTGGATATTTACAGGGAGTCCTTTTCTGTGTCATTTGTGATGATTATCACATTTTGTCAGGAAATTGGGCTCCCTTTGTTCAACGGTTTGCAGCAAGATCTCGTGAGGCCTGCCGCAGGCTATAGGATTTGATACAGGGGGAGCTATGAAGGATGGGAGGAGTGAGGGCCGCATTGCCTGGCTGGATGCGGCAAGAGGAATTGGGATTCTGCTCATTGTCGCAGGGCACATTATTCCAATGACGCTGCCGATCAGTCATTTTATTTACAGCTTCCATGTACCGCTGTTCTTTTTCCTGAGCGGAATGGTGCTGCAGAAACGAAGCGTGTGCAGTCAGCCGTTCGCAAACTTTGTCGGAAAGAAGGCGGGGAGTCTCCTGTATCCGTATGCAGTGTTTTCCATTCTGAGTCTTGCCTGCGAACGGGTGTTTGACAGCCTGGACCGGTTTGGCGGGAATGTGCCCGGCACGGTTTTGCTGTTGGGAGACGGACCCCTTTGGTTTTTACCGGCGCTTTTCATCGCAGAGGTCCTGTTCTATGTTATTCACTCTATAGATACAGAGGCAGGGATCTGCGGAGGAAGACGGGGACATCCGTCTGCGGCGAATGCAGGACTTTGCGCGTGGAAAAGGGAATCTCACCTTGCAGCGGATAATGGAATCAGAAACCGCAACTGGTATCTGCATGTGGCAGTGGACGCGGCTCTGCTGGCTGCGTCGACGTGGTTTGCCGGACGATTCTATTTTGCAGTGGCGGATCCGGATGCGGTGAGTCTGTGGGCCGTTGGAAATGTGTTAAACCGCGGGATCATCGGCTTTTTGTGGATGGAGGCCGGATGGCTTCTGGGTATAATACAGGAAAGGGATGGCTTGAAGACCCAGACGAGAAATGTCCTGGCAGTCCTTGCAATGATCGGCAGCATCCTCCTCTCCGGACACAATACCTATGTGGATCTTCACTATTCCCTGCTGGGGAAACCTTTTTTGTATTACATCGGCGGAGGTACTGCCGTGTACGCCGTAACACAGCTGAGCCGGCAGCTGCCGAGGAGAGTTTCGGATGCATTGGCATTCTGGGGACGGAATTCGCTGATTGTGTTCGCTACGCATGTCAATCTCTGGGTGCTGGTTGAGACAGAACGCATTCTGCAGCGGACGGATGGAGTCCTGCAGTGGCTTTTGACCTTTATACTGGTGCTGCTGGTGGAAGCGGTGCTGGTGGTGCTCATCAACCGGTTTGCCGAGTGGCTGATTTCTGCAGATGCACTTCGGCAGGCATTGCAGGATGGGCGAATGCGCTTCTATATTCCGCTGGTCGGCGTCCTGTCGCTTATGCTGGCACAGTATGCTAAATATCTGTACATGCATGCCAGTGACTTCGGGCAGCAGAGTCCTGCTTCCATAAAATATCTGACGAGGCCTGGTTCTATCCCTGCGGACATTTGCCTCCTCCTGGCGATTGCCGTGCCGGTGCTTGCCGGACGAAGACTCCTGCATGAGACCGAAGGCGAGCAGACAAATGCAGGGCGCCTTGATGCTGACAAAGTCAGCAGTGCGTCTTTGAAACGGGCATCCTGGCCAGACTCCGGAGATGGCCGGATTCTGAACAGCTGTGGCAGGAGCGGAGCGCTGCTGCGGATTCTGCTTGGCAACGCGATGTGGTTTGTTGCAATCTATAAGACAGTGGAGCTCTTCTGGAGCGGATATGGATGCATTCTAGCCGGCGGTGTGATCGTGCTCCTGCTGACAGCGGCGCAGGGCCGGAGGATACGTTGAACGAACTCGTCCAATGTCTGCGCGAGCAAGCTTACATCGGAGCTGATGAATCTCTTCCTGCAAAAGGAGGTCAATGATCCGAAATTCCCGAAGCTGTCATACCGTGTGAATTATTTGAAAAACAATCAGGAAGGAGTGCGTGCTGCATGAGAATATCAGAAACCAGGCCAAAAAACGGCCGGCAGCGGGGAGTGTTTTTGTGGTATACGGTTCTGTATGCGCTGCTTTTCGGGTTTATACTGTGCTTTTTTATCGCAGAGCATCGCTCGCTGGTGTACCATGCCGATGCCTGGCGGCAGCACCTGCGGGCCTACGCCTATTACGGAAAGTGGCTTCGGGGCTGCGCATGGAATCTTCTCCATGGAAAGGGATTATCGCTGCAGACCTGGTCCTTTGGTCTGGGGTACGGTGCGGATGTACTGACTACGCTCCAGTATTACTGCTTCGGCGAGCCGCTGGCGTTTCTCAACATTCTGGTGCCGGAGCGGTTTTGCAAGCTGTACTTTGAATTTCTGATTGTCCTGCGTCCCTACCTCGCAGGATTGGCGTTTACGGCCTATGTGCGGTACACATTTCCGAATATTCGCCGGATCCCGCTCCTTTCGGGCGCGCTTTCCTACAGCTTCTGCGGAACGGTCCTGTATCTGGGAATGCTGCATCCGTTCTTCGTTACACCGATGATCTATTTCCCCTTGCTGCTGCTGGGGGCCGAGCGGGTACTGCAGGAGCGGCGGCCGATGGTGTTCATGCTGTCTGTGTGGATGGCTGGGATTTCTAATTTTTACTTTTTCTATATGCTGGCACTGCTGACGGCCGGGTACGGTGTGTGCCGGGTGGCCTTTCGCGCGCATAGGGGAAACGCCGGTGCGCGGAGCGTGTCCGGAGAGACGAGCCCGCGGACTGGATGGAGAAGGGCCGCATCGGAGATTGGAAGGCTCCTTGGGTATGCTGTGATCGGAACCATGGCGGCGGGCGCGATCCTTGTTCCTGTGCTGGTGCAGTTCCAAAGCGATCCGCGCGGCGCGACGGAGTTTAGTCTGTCTCTTTTCTATGAACCGGCGTATTATCAGGAGCTTTTCAAGAATTTCGTCACCTTCATCAACCATCCCTTGTACGACACGGAGCTGTGCATGAGCGTTTTTGCCGTTGCAGCTCTTATTGTATTGTTCATACGAAGGGGACACCGGCAGCTGAAGACGGCGGTGATCGGGTGCATTGCGCTTTTGTGCTTCCCTGTGGCGGGATATCTTCTGAACGGGACCTCGTATGTGATCAACCGCTGGACCTTTGCGGCAGAGTTTCTGCTGGCACTGGTGCTGGCCGTGGTCTGGAATGAGTGTGCAGCGCGGGGGGACTGCCGGACGGAGAGGGGACCCGGAGGAGATGTTCGACAGGGACATTCTGTGGATACATGTTCGCCTATCCAGACGGTGAACGGCTGTGAAGACATACAGCCGGAGCGTGAGACTATCGGGAAAGCGAAGCAGGCGGGACGAGAAGGAGGACGGCATCTGGAGCGCCTGGCGCTTGCAGGGCTAGTGGCCTGCATTGCGGGCAACATCTATCTGGGCTATGCACGGATCCCGGCCGATGAGAACGGAGAGGGCGGGCAGTCCGGCTATGCCTCGGAGTTCACCGATGCGCAGACACCGGCGGAATACATGCAGGCAGCTTACCGGAATGAGGCAGCTGCCATTCAAAGTTATGAAAGCAGTGCAGTCGGTGCTGCTCGGAATGGTGTTTCCGGTACCGGTGACACGGGGGAGATGGAGACTTTGGAGGCGCAAGCTGCTGACAAGAGCTTCCTTCGCTACTCCGGGCGGGACCTGACCTACAATGCCGGCGCGCAGCTGGGACGGTCGTCGACGCAGTTCTTCTGGAGCTTTGCCAGCGGCGCGGTGTCGGAGTTTTTCCAGGCGCTGGGCGTCAACGAGGAGCAGAATTTCTGCTACACGGGTCTGGATGACCGCGCGGCACTGGAGGCGCTGGCCGGCGTGCAGTATTACAGCATCGCCTATGACAACAGCTTCGAGCAGAAATTCGTCCCCTACGGCTTTACGGATCTCGGAACCGTGGCGGGCGAGAGCGGTGTACCGGAGGAGGTGCGAGAGGAGCTTGCGGAGGACCGGCAAGACGGCATAGAGCAAGGGACGTTACAGGGCGAGGACCAGGCTGGAAATCCGGGAATTGGACAGGGCTTGGAGCAAGGTTCCGTGCAGAGCCAGGACGGAGCGGTGGCTGCAGACGGTACGATCCAGGAGGCCTCCGGCGCAGTCCTCGGGGATGACAGCTGGGAGCCGGTACGGCCGGAATATCATCTGTACAGCAGCATGTTCGCATTGCCGCTGGGATACACCTACACCGGCGTTCTCTCCCAGGAGGAGTTTGCGGAGATGACACCCACGCAGCGGCAGGAGGCCATAGTGCAGGGCGTGCTGCTGGGGGATGCGGAGCTGACATCGGACAATGCAGGAAGCCATTTACCGACAGATGAAAATGCAGAGCAGGAGACGGCAGCAGGCAATGAAAGCGCAGCAGATGACGCACAGGGCCAACAGGGTGCGGAGCAGCACGCGCAGAACGCTGCCATGCAGAATGTGATCCGGCTGGAATATTATGAGCAGGCGCTGCCCTTTGCAGCAGAGGCGTCGGACGGCGTTGTCCTTACGCAGGAGGACGACGGCAGTACTTGGTTCGTGGTCACGGATCCGGAGGCCACAGTGACGCTGACGTTCACGGGGACGGAGGATGCAGAAACCTACCTTCTGCTGCAGAATCTGGAGGTCACTTCGTTACAGGACTGGGCAGAAGCAATGCACAGCGATGAGGACGCGGATGCACTGAGCACAGCTGAGGACAATGAAATGAAAGCGGCAGATACGCAGAGCGCAGCAGCTGCGCTGGCTGCAGCAGAAGGTGCCGAGGACACGCTCCAGGAGGTCTATCCGATTACCGTCACGATCAGCCGTCAGGGAGAGACGCTCATCGACAAGACCATTAATTACAAGACACCCATCAATCAGTATTACAGCGGATGGAAGGATTATGCCCTGAATATGGGCTATAACACCGGAGCGCCGGATACCATTACCATTTTGTTTCAGCATGCGGGCTGCTATACCGTGTCCGGACTATCTGTGATCGGACAGCCTATGGCGGAGCTGATGACCAAATCGGTGGAGCGCTCTGTCTGCACGCTGCAGAACGTGGACCTGCACCAGAATCCGATTTCGCTTGCCACCAATGAAATTACGGGGACGCTTGGCGCCGAGCAGGACCGGATCCTGGTGTTCAACATCCCCTACAGCACAGGCTGGACAGCCTACGACAACGGGGAAAAGGTGGAGCTGCAGAAGGCCAATCTGATGTACCTGGCGATGCCGGCGGCAGCAGGCAGCCATGAAATCCGGCTCGTGTACCATACGCCGGGCGGCCGGGCCGGAGTCCTTGTATCGGTGATGGGAATTGCGCTGATGGTGTGGATGGTAGCGACACATCGGAGCTGATGAATCTCTTCCTGCAAAAGGAGGTCAATGATCCGAAATTCCCGAAGCTGTCATACCGTGTGAATTATTTGAAAAACAATCAGGAAGGAGTGCAGATCTGATGAGGCAGCTCCATGAGGCTCAGCAGAAAAATT
>CAVGIV010000083.1:0-8787 GCA_963629395.1 Paludibacteraceae bacterium
CTGCGGGAGTGTCGCAGACACGAAGCAGCTGATTTTTATTTGTAGTGGTGCCTGCACGAGCAGGCATGGTGGTTTCAGCACCTGCCACATTTCAACGTGAATTGACTGTTTGTAGGCAAATTCAAACTCCCTACACGATTGCATAGGGCTCCCGCACCGGTGCACACAGAATCCGAAGCTCCGGAAATTCCCTGGAAAGATAGTCCTTCATATAGGGCACGAACATTTTCTCCACACCGTAATGCCCTGCATCAATGACCGCAATTCCCTTTTCAATCGCATCCAGCCCTACGTGGTGCGTGATATCGCCCGTAATCATGACATCCGCTCCCTTGGAGATTGCAAGATCAATGTCATCCTTGCCGGAGCCCGGGAGAATCGCCGTCATAACAACCGGCGCCTCCGGATCGCCGTACACGCGGACCTGCGGAATGTCAAAGCATTCCTTCACATACTGCGCACACTCCTGCAGGGTCATATGCTCCGGGAGCTCTCCGATACGGCCAAGACCCTCATGCGAAATTGCATCCTCATAGGTCACATCCAGAACATCCGGATTCAAAAGACGCAGCCGCTCCGCTGCCTCTGCCGCCATTCCCATAACATCAAAATTCGTGTGCATGGCATACAAAGCCATGTCCTGTGTCAGAAGGCGGACAATTCTCTTGCCGATAAAGTCCTGATCCGTCACATTCTTGATGCCGCTAAAAAGCAGTGGGTGGTGCGTTACAATAAGGTCAGCATGCTGGCGAATGGCATCCTCAATGACATCGCTGGTTGCATCCACAGCAAGATATACGCATTCAACCTCTTTATCGCTTCGCCCCGCCTGAAGTCCGGGATTATCCCAGCCCATCGCAAAGGACCGCGGGCAAAACTCTTCCACCTGCGCCATCAGCTCCGATAAAAGCATATACACCTCCTTTTAACCATCCATCCGCTGCAGGGCGGCAGATTCCTTTACAAATCCGTGGTGCGATCCGCTGTCTGTGCAGCAACACACAGCATTCTTGCTGCCAGAAGGGTCTGCAGCACACCAATCTGTGCCCGGATATCCTGCAGCCGCTGGAGAATTCCCTGTCTGCGTTCTGCCTCCAGATCCTCCAGCTTGTGTGTCAGATCCGCTTCGATTGTCAGCCGGCCGCGGATCGTCTCCGCAAGGAACTGTTCAAAGCACCGGGCGCTCTCGTTCGCTGCCTCTGCAGTCTCCTGACAGTTTTCTACCGAGTGGCAAACACCCTCCAGGTACTGCTTCAGAATACAAGGGCCATAGGTTTTCTCCGTAAGAGACTGGAAGGCAGGCGAGCGCAGTATTTTGCAGATCATCTCCCCATCAACGCCTCCCTGCCGGATGGTGTCCTCAGAAAGCGACTGTATCTTGTCCGCTATCCGGTTCCAGTCAGGGCGAAATTCAGTTTCGTCCGGATGAAACGCCAGCTTGTCCTCGGGGACTGCGCGCATCACGGTATAATACTTGCCCTCATCCTCCAGAAAACGTTCCTCCACTATGACAAATCCGCTGTGCCAGAGCCATTCCCGGACCAGATGAATCTCCGACTGCGGCGACAGGAGAAGCTCATCAAACGACGCGGCCTTCTTAGCCTCGGCCTCCAGGAGTGATTCCATCAGAATACCGCCCATGCCGGCGCAGATCATGCAGTCTGCCTCTCCCGTCTCATAGGCTGCAAGGCCGTCTGATTTACGCAGCTCGCACCGCCCGCTTCCGTTCAGCTCCGTCAGCTCGAGATTGGATCGGGCTGTGGCCAGCGGCCCGTCCGCCACATCCATGGCAAGAGCAAACGTAATTTTATTCTCCTGCAAAAGCCGTATGTCCACATACGCATGGTCACAGCCGACATCGCAAATGCGAATTCCCGGCCGTACCATATCGCAGATCGTCTGCAGACGTTTCGATAAACGTATCATTCCATTTCCTTTTGTTAATCCAAGTAGTCCTTAAGCTTTCTGGAGCGGGACGGGTGGCGAAGCTTGCGAAGTGCCTTTGCCTCGATCTGGCGGATACGCTCACGCGTTACGTTGAACTCCCGGCCTACCTCTTCCAGCGTACGGGCACGTCCGTCATCAAGTCCGAAGCGAAGCCGCAGCACCTTCTGTTCCCGTTCGGTCAGTGTTCCCAGCACCTCCTGCAGCTGCTCCTTCAACAGCGTGTAAGCGGCAGCCTCCGCCGGCACCGGTACATTGTCATCCTGAATGAAATCGCCCAGGTGCGAATCCTCCTCCTCACCAATGGGCGTTTCCAAGGAAACCGGCTCCTGCGAAATCTTAATGATCTCGCGCACCCTTTCCACAGGAATCCCCATGCGGTCTGCAATCTCCTCCGGAGAGGGCTCCCTTCCAAGCTCCTGCAGGAGCTGTCTTGAAATGCGCACCAGCTTGTTGATGGTTTCCACCATGTGCACCGGGATACGAATGGTTCTCGCCTGATCGGCAATGGCTCTTGTAATGGCCTGCCGGATCCACCAGGTAGCATAGGTTGAGAACTTAAAGCCCTTGCGGAAATCGAACTTTTCCACAGCCTTGATAAGGCCAAGATTTCCTTCCTGAATCAAATCCAGGAACAGCATCCCTCTTCCGACATAGCGCTTTGCAATTGAAACAACAAGTCGGAGATTGGCTTCTGCCAGCTTCTTTCTGGCTTCCTCCCCGTCAGCTACAACGTCCTTTAGCTCGCTCTTGTTCTTGCCAACCAGGATGGGGAGCTTTTCATCAATCTCCGCACGCTGCTCATCACTGCGAAGGAAATGCTCCAGTTCCTCGCGGCTGGTCACGCGGCTCGTGTCACCGTCCTCTGTGTCCTTGAACAGTGTATCCAGCATCTTCTGCGCAATGTCTCCGTTCTCCATGCGCTTGGCGATGGTAACCTCCTCCTGCGCCGTCAGAAGCGGAACCTTTCCGATTTCCTTCAGGTACATGCGGACCGGATCCTCAATGTTCACCGAATCCATACCACTGTCAAGGTCACCGTCCGTATCGACCTCTTCCTGCTCGATCAGCTCCAGCTCCTCGTCCGGAACCTCGTCATCGTCCACGACATCATCGTCGTCCTCAATGACAGGAACATCGCTTTGGTCGTCCTCCTCCAGATTCAGCACATCAATACCGTTGCTCTCGAGGAAGGATGTGATCAGGTCGTATTTTTCATCCTCCAGGTCCAGATCCGCAAAGGTATGAAGGACCTCCTTGTTGTCCAGCACATCGCCGTTCGCCTTTGCCTGCTTGACAAGGCGGTCCAGCCGAAGCCGGAATTCCTCCTCGGCGCTATTCTCCGTCTTTCCGGCAGTCTCGGCCTTTGCAGCCGCTTTTGAAGCCGAAGCCTTTCTCGCGGACGGCTTTTTCACCGCCGGGATCTTGTCCTGCTCCGCATTTGCTGTCAGTTCCTCTTTCTTCTTGGCCATGTAAATATCTCCTTTTTCTACACCTGTATCTTTTCGTAACTATTACTGTAAAAATCCCGGGCAGCGGCTGCGTGGATGCGCGAGCAGGCATGCTGGTTTCAAAATTCATTCGCAAAATCACAGCTCACTCTAAGCTGCTCAGTTTCAGCGGCAGCTGCCCGAGGGCCGCCAGCTCTCTTTTGGCCTGCATCAGCCTTGTAAGAGACGCCGGATCCGAAAGATCCGCTGACAGCTTCTGAATGGAGCTGCGCTTGATGGCACACAGAACATCCCGAAGCGCCTTCTCGAGTTCCTCCTGTGTGATCCCCGAGAGCCTCGTTTCGAACAGCTGCGCCGCCTGCCGCTGCTCCTCTTCCTCCTCGAACATCGCAACCACTGCTCCCGGCGAGGAGTGCGGCCTTGCGCTGTTCCCGGAGGCCGCTGCCAGCTTATCACCCATTTCCCGCTCAAGCATGGCAAAATATTTCTCTGCCGCCCTTCGCGGAACACCCTCTGTAAAATCCTCCGCCGAAATATAATCCCGAATCTGCGGATACAGCCCCGGATCGTCTGAAACAAAGGTCAGGAGGAGCTGTTCGTTGCGAAGCCTTGCCTTATCCTGCACAGAAAGCCGCTTGCCACCCTTTGGCGCCTGCGTTCTCTTCCAGGCGTCAGTCCCCGCAGGGCCGCTTTTCGCAGGATCGTTCATCGCAAGGCCACTTGCCGCTTCCTCCGCCCCTTCGGTGTCTGCACGCGTTCTCGGCCTTGCAGCCTCCTCCCTTGATACCACATTTCCGTATGCCTCCACCTCCCGGCGCAGCATATCGACATCGATAAAATACCGCTCCGCCATGGCCTTTATATAAGAATCCCGCTCCATTTCATCCGAGAAGCTGCACAGCCTTCGGGCAATCTCGTGATAAAAATCTGAACGTGAGGCCGGGTCGTCCATCCGGTAATCCTTTTCCATCTGCCGAATCTGGTAGAAAAAGGAATTCTCCGCGTTATCAAGCCGCTTTTGAAACTCCTCCGGTCCAAGGTTCTTCATAAATTCATCCGGATCCTTAAACGGCTCCAGATTCACAACCTTCCCCGTCAGTCCCGCATCGCGTAAAATCCCGATGTTGCGCATGGCTGCCTTTACACCGGCTCCGTCCGAGTCATAGGACAGAAGCACCCGCTTCACATAGCGCTTGATGACGGCCGCCTGCCCCTCCGTAAAGGAGGTTCCCAGTGACGCCACCGCCTGCGTAAAACCTGCCTGATGCATGGCAATGACATCCATGTAGCCCTCGCAGAGGATAAAATACCCACATTTCGTCTTTTTCGCCGTATTCAACCCGTAGAGATTGCGCGACTTATCAAATACCGGTGTCTCCGGCGAATTCAGGTATTTGGGCTTCCCGTCTCCCATGACGCGCCCACCAAAGCCGATCACCTTGTTGGTAACATCCATAATCGGGAACATGACCCGGTTCCAGAATTTGTCATGGAGTCCTCGTTTCTCATCGTAAGCGCCAATACCGGACAGCAATATATTCTCATCCGAAAAGCCAAGTTTTCGCAGGTGGGCCACCATATCCGAACCGGCTCCGTCCGCATATCCAAGCCCGAACCGGTTCATCGTCTGCGGCGTCAGCTCTCTCCTGGCAAAATACTCCAGTCCGGTCCTTCCCTTCGGCGAGCGAAGCAGCTTGTAATAGTAGGTGGCCGCCTCCTTATTGATTGCCAGAAGCTGGGCGCGCTGCTCCTGTTTTTTGCGCGCTTCCTGCGAGAAATTCTCCTCCGGAAGCTTAATTCCGGCCCGGTCCGCCAGCACCTTTAGCGCCTCCTGAAAGGAATAATTCTCATACTTCATGAGAAACGTCAGCGCATTACCACCCTCCCCGCAGCCAAAACAGTGGAATACCTGCTTGCCGGGATGAACCGAAAAGGACGGTGTCTTCTCATTATGAAACGGACACAGCCCCATGTAGCTCGCGCCGCTTTTTTTCAAATGTACGTAGGAACCGATAATATCCACAATATCATTGGAGGATATCACCTGCTCCACCACGTCTTCCGGATAGTACATTATAACATGACCCGGTTCCAGAATTTGTCATGGAGTCCTCGTTTCTCATCGTAAGCGCCAATACCGGACAGCAATATATTCTCATCCGAAAAGCCAAGTTTTCGCAGGTGGGCCACCATATCCGAACCGGCTCCGTCCGCATATCCAAGCCCGAACCGGTTCATCGTCTGCGGCGTCAGCTCTCTCCTGGCAAAATACTCCAGTCCGGTCCTTCCCTTCGGCGAGCGAAGCAGCTTGTAATAGTAGGTGGCCGCCTCCTTATTGATTGCCAGAAGCTGGGCGCGCTGCTCCTGTTTTTTGCGCGCTTCCTGCGAGAAATTCTCCTCCGGAAGCTTAATTCCGGCCCGGTCCGCCAGCACCTTTAGCGCCTCCTGAAAGGAATAATTCTCATACTTCATGAGAAACGTCAGCGCATTACCACCCTCCCCGCAGCCAAAACAGTGGAATACCTGCTTGCCGGGATGAACCGAAAAGGACGGTGTCTTCTCATTATGAAACGGACACAGCCCCATGTAGCTCGCGCCGCTTTTTTTCAAATGTACGTAGGAACCGATAATATCCACAATATCATTGGAGGATATCACCTGCTCCACCACGTCTTCCGGATAGTACATTATAACCGTCCATTCCTCTCTGTCATATATCGAGCAACTCCGCAGCGGGAGTGAAGCACCCGCAGGGTGCTCACTCCAAGTAGGAGCATGCGGCATCAGCCGCATGCGAGTACACTATTGCCAACATTTTGGCACATAGATTTCTTCGTAGCGCGCAATGGCAAACCGATCCGTCATCGACGAAATGTAATCGCAGACAATCCTCTCTCTGGAATCTCCGTAAGCCTCCATCCGCCGCTTCAGATACTCCGGCAAAAGATCAACGTTCCGATGATAATAGTGAAACAGCTGCTCCACAATTCCCATTGCCTTCGCTTCCTCCCCCTTCGCCTTGGGGTTGGTATAGACCCTTTCGAACATGAAATCGCGAAACTGCCGGTAGGCCTTCTCAACTGGCTCTGACATCTCCAGAATCGGCTGTCCCATGGAATTGGAAATGATGTCATGCACGTACGTATCCAACCGTTCCTCCATGGTATGTCCCAGGACCCTTGCAATCTCCTCCGGCACATCTCCATCCGTCAGAATCCCGCCGCGAATGGCATCATCCATATCGTGATGAAAGTAAGCAATCTTATCCGAATATCGAACGATACGCCCCTCCAAGGTGGCCGGATGACCGTCCGTCTGATGATTGGCAAATCCGTCCAGAACCTCCCAGGTCAGGTTTAAGCCCTGCCCATCCTTTTCAAGAAATTCCACCAGGCGAACAGATTGCCTGGCATGATCAAAGCCCTCCGGACAAAGCCGGTTCAGAACCCGTTCACCCGCATGTCCAAACGGCGTGTGACCCAGGTCATGCCCCAGCGCAATGGCCTCAGTCAGATCCTCATTCAAACGCAGTGCCTTTGCAATGGTTCTGGCATTTTGAGACACCTCCAGCGTGTGCGTCATCCGCGTCCGGTAATGGTCACCGTCCGGTGTGATAAAAACCTGCGTTTTGTCCTTCAGCCGCCGAAAGGATTTTGAGTGAAGAATTCGATCCCTGTCCCTTTGAAACACCGGCCGAAGGTCATCCTGCGGTTCGGCTCGCCGCCGCCCCTTAGAGCTTGCAGACAGTGCCGCCCACGGAGCGAGAATTTCCCTCTCCCGCTTTTCAAGCTGCTCACGAATCAACTGATCCCCCATCAGAATCCCCCTTCATAGCCGCCACGTTCAATGTCCCCACCAGGCGCCGGACTTGCTGCACCTCCACAAGCCTCAAAGCCAGCAGCATTCGTAATCCGTTCGTAATCACTTTTCCTGTGAAAAACAGCTACAAAAATATATTCTGCGTATCTGCCGGATTTCCTTTTTTAAAAAGAAAAAACCTTGTATTTCTAACACCTGTTACTCGTGTCGAAATACAAGGTTTAAGATTTTATACGGCCAGCAGGGCTCGAACCTGTGATTACGGTATTAAAAACGCTGTATTTACAACGCTTTGCAGGTTCGTGTCACGTTGTCGTGTCACGTGTTTTTTAAGATATTTTAGCCTTTTGCTGTTTCATGCTTTATTCTGCTGATTTGTCTGATGGTCATTCTGTATTTCTTGGGATACAGAATAGACACATCTTGCATGAGGGCACCCATGATTTTGAGAAGTTCCGTTATATCAACATTTGATCTGCATCTGTCATCAATTACATCTGTTCGGATGGTCCGGTTTTGGCAATGAAAAAGCCGCCCCGGAGGGCGGCAATAGAATAAAACGGTGTAACTCGAATATATCACGCAAGGCCCATTCTCGCAATCAATGCTTCCTGAAGGACCTGCGAAAAATTGATTCCTTCGCGTTCTGCTTTTGCGTTTAGATAGCTCGGAATCGTGCAGTTCTTCCTAACGGCTTTCATGTCGTTCTCTTTGCGATATGCCTCAAAATCTACATCGACATATGTTGTGATCCCATGGTAATCCGGATCAGCCTCAGCCTTCCCGGCTTCTGGAAGTTTTTTCCCCTTGTCCTGCATGGCAATTCCCATGGCCCCAATTGCGTCCCTTGCCATTTCGATGGCATCCGCAAGGTCCCGACCTTCTGTGTATATGCCAAAATCTGGGACATTTACCAAAAAGCTCCATTCGCTCGCCCCACTTTTATCCTCCATGATAACTGCAGGATATGCCAGTGCTTTCATAGTTTCCTCCTTAAATGGGCATGGGAGCATTACGCTCCCATGTCTCTAATGATCTTCTTTGCAGTGATTTCATTTATCTCTCGGTGCCTTGGAATTGCAACTTCCTTCTCCCCGTTTGAGTAAATGTCATGCCTGCCGCCATCTCTTAAATACTTGAACCCCTGCTGAGATGCGATCTTTAACAAGTCCCGTTGCTTCACCGTTCTATTCTCCTTTCTTTTATTTGGGACGTTTTCATTATACGCATTATGCGCATGATGCGCAAGCAAAAAATAAGCAGCAGGAACACTTCTGCCCCTACTGCCCTGTCACCGCCTGCCCGCCCCTGCGGCCTCGCTACGCTTCCTACGGCCGTAGCCCCATTGTGTCCACTAAAGCCGCCGTTAAGGCAACTCCCCACAGCCGACGACATTGCATGTCGTTTAAACGTTAATTCGGTGATGTAGGTGTACAGCGTATATCTACCTGCATGGACATTATACCTATTTATTGCGGCTCTTCGGGCATCTCTGTGGGTTGAAAATGCCGTTTTCTTCAGTAACTACACCGCTTCAGGCTGACTGGACTTTCGGTTAGGAAGTGGAATGCGG
>CAVGIV010000084.1:0-8713 GCA_963629395.1 Paludibacteraceae bacterium
AGTTACAATATAAAAAGATACAGCAACAAAAAGAAGGGCGGCCTGAGAAATCGGGCAGCCTTTCTTCTTGCGGGGATTACGGCGGCAGGGTAGAATAAGCAGATGGTAGCCACTCAGGGGACATGCAGGACTGCAGGGCGGTTTTGCAGATAGCCTATGAATGGCTGCAGCAGAGGCATTGATTCAGCAAGAGTGCGACGGAGGAAATGCAAGTGGCAAATCTGGAAGAAAGACTCAGAGACAGAAGCTATCCCGGCAGAGGCATACTGGTCGGCCGTTCGGTAAAGGGCGACAAGGCAGTTATTGCGTATTTTATTATGGGACGCAGCAAGAACAGCAGGAACCGCGTCTTTGTGATGGATGGGGACGGCATTCGTACGCAGGCCTTCGATCCTGCGCAGATGGAGGATCCGAGTCTGATCATCTATGCACCGGTCCGGGTTCTGGGCAATAAGACCATCGTTACAAACGGAGATCAGACCGATACCATTTATGATGGACTGGACCATCAGCTGACCTTTGAGCAGTCCCTTCGGACGCGCCGGTTTGAGCCGGACGGCCCGAATTATACACCCAGAATCTCTGCGGTTCTTCATATTGAAGGCGGCACCTATAATTACGCAATGTCCATTCTCAAGACGGATCAGGGCGATCCTGAGACAACGCTTCGCTACAGCTTTGCCTATGAAGCGCCAAAGGCTGGAAACGGCCGGTTCATTTCTACCTATGAAAACGATGGAAATCCGCTGCCGTCCTTTGCAGGAGAGCCGCTTTCCTGTGATTTTGACGAGGACTTCACGTCTGGAATTGACAGCTTCACGAACCGGATCTGGGCAGCACTGAATGAGGATAATAAGGTTTCCCTGTTCACCCGGTTTATCGATATTGCAAGCGGCGAGACCGAGACGAGAATTGTGAACAGAAACGTATAACCGGCGGAGGAGTATCTATGAATTCAATGGAGTTAAAATACGGCTGCAACCCCAACCAGAAGCCGGCGAGAGTTTACATGGAGGACGGAAGAGAGCTTCCGGTCACTGTTGTAAACGGTCGTCCCGGTTATATCAACCTGCTGGATGCCTTGAATGGCTGGCAGCTGGTGAACGAATTAAAGCGCGCGACAGGAAAGCCTGCTGCCGCTTCTTTTAAGCATGTATCTCCGGCAGGAGCGGCCATCGGCCTTCCCCTTTCGGAAACGGAAGCACAGATTTACTGGGTGGCGGACATGGGCGAGCTTTCGCCGATGGCAAGCGCCTATGCAAGAGCAAGGGGCGCAGATCGCATGAGCTCCTTCGGCGATTTCATCTCCCTGTCTGATACCTGTGATGCCTGCACGGCGCGGCTGATCCAGCGCGAGGTTTCGGACGGTGTTATTGCGCCTGCGTATGATGAGGACGCACTGGAAATTCTAAAAGCCAAGAAGAAGGGAAATTACTGCATCCTGCAGATGGATCCCTCCTACGAGCCGGCTCCGGTGGAGCACAAGCAGGTTTACGGCGTCACCTTCGAGCAGGGACGCAACAACGTCGTCATCGACGAGGAGATGTTCCGGAACATTGTGACGAAGAATAAAGATCTCCCGAAGGCGGCTGTGGATGATATGGCAATTGCTATGATCACGCTTAAGTATACACAGTCCAACTCGGTGTGCTACGTAAAGGGCGGTCAGGCCATCGGAATCGGCGCGGGACAGCAGTCCCGGATTCACTGCACACGGCTCGCCGGACAGAAGGCGGACAACTGGTGGCTTCGCCAGTCACCGAAGGTTCTAAGTCTTCCCTTTAGAGCTGATGTCAAGCGTGTGGACAAGGACAACGCCATCGATCTGTATATCGGCGACGAATACGAGGATCTTCTGGAGGAAGGCAGCTGGCAGCGCGTGTTCACGCAAAAGCCCGAGGTGTTCACAAGAGAAGAGAAAAAAGAGTGGCTGGCCAGGAACACCGACGTGGTTCTGGGCTCGGATGCCTTTTTCCCGTTCGGCGACAACATTGAGCGTGCGTATAAGAGCGGTGTCAAGTACGTGGCAGAGCCGGGCGGCTCTGTGCGGGATGACAATGTCATTGAGGCGGCGGACCGCCATGACATGGTGATGTGCTTTACGGGACTTCGCCTGTTCCACCACTGAGGTTGGTGATACTCGAAAATGCCCGATGTATATAGATGAGTTATAGGACTGAATTGAAATGCGTGTAGGAACAGGATATGACGTGCACAAGCTGGTCGAGGGCCGCAGGTGCATCATAGGGGGTGTAGACATCCCCTATGAAAAAGGGCTTGCAGGACATTCCGATGCGGATGTTCTCCTGCATGCGATTATGGATGCGCTTCTGGGCGCGGCTGCGCTGGGCGACATCGGCAAGTGGTTCCCGGATACGGATCCGGAGTGGGAAGGCGCTGATTCGCTGAAGCTGACCAGAAGAGTCGGAGAAATTCTGAGCGAAAATGGATTTCTCATTGAGAATATTGATGCGACGATCATTGCCCAGGCACCGAAAATGCGTCCGCACATTGATGCGATGCGCAGCAACATTGCAGAGGCGCTGGGGCTGGAGCTGGAGCAGGTCAGTGTGAAGGCTACGACCGAGGAGCACCTGGGCTTTACCGGGCGCGGGGAAGGAATTTCCTCGCAGGCTGTGTGCCTTCTGACATCGCCCAGAGACCTTGTCGCTCAGCAGGTGGCCCTGAATACCGAAGGCGGGTGCGGCGGCTGCAGCGGATGCGGTGGTATGCAGTGAGAATGGAACATGAGCAGGTGTAAAGCCGCGCAGCAGCAATTCTGCGAATGGGATCTGACTGGCACGGTAAGAATGGCTTGGAAGGAAGTGCATCCTGTATGGGGATGATTCAGACGGTAAAGGAAGAAATTGAAATCATAAAGGACCGGGACCCGGCGCTGCACAGCGTCTGGGAGGTTTTCCTGTATCCGAGCTTCTGGGCAATTCTGTCTTACCGCAGGGCGCACAGGCAGTATCTGAAGGGACATTATTTTCGCGCCCGGTGGATTTCCCAGAGAAGTGCCAGGAAGACGCGCATAGAGATCCATCCCGGCGCACAGATCGGAAAGGGACTTTTTATTGATCACGGAACCGGCGTGGTGATCGGAGAGACGACGATCATCGGTGACAACTGTACGCTCTACCAAGGCGTGACGCTGGGCGGCACGGGGAAGGAGCAGGGCAAGCGCCACCCGACACTGGGCAATAATGTCATGGTGGGCGCCGGCGCGAAGGTCCTTGGATCCTTTAAAATCGGAGATAACTGCCGGGTGGCGGCAGGAAGCGTTGTGCTGCAGGAGGTTCCGGCGAATTGTACCGTAGTGGGTATTCCGGGCCGCGTCGTGAAGATGGTTTCCGGCAAGACCAGGGGCGGCTGCGGGGAGCTGGATCAGATTCATTTCCCGGATCCGGTTCGTTCGGATATTGTGTGTCTTAACCGCGGTCAGACCGCCATTGCAAATCAGCTGGTGGATCTGCAGAATGAAATTCGAGAGGATAAGGCACAGCACCGGAGATTCCGAGAGGAGCTGGATGCCGAGCGCCTGGAGAATGAGAAGCTTCGGCAGGAGTGCGAGGCACTTCGAAGGCAGCTGCAAGCAGAGGGTTCACGTTGAAATATGGCAGGTGCTAAACAGATACCAAATCGATGTACGCAAAACCGCGTCAGGAGAGAATAAATGGCAATCGAAATCTATAATACACAAAGCAAGCGTCTTGAGGAGTTTAAGCCCATAGAAGAGGGAAAGGTGCGCATGTATGTGTGCGGACCTACCGTATACAATCTGATTCATATCGGAAATGCACGCCCGATGATCGTATTCGATACGGTGCGTCGTTATTTTGAATACAAGGGCTATCAGGTCAATTATGTATCCAACTTTACGGACGTTGACGATAAGATCATCAAGGCAGCGAACGCAGAGGGAGTGGATTCCTCAGTGATCTCGGAGCGCTATATTGAGGAATGCAAAAAGGATATGGCGTCCCTGAACGTGAAGCCGGCCACCACGCACCCGCAGGCAACCCAGGAAATTCAGGGCATGATCGAGATGATTCAGACGCTCATCGACAACGGGTATGCGTATGTGGCGGAGGACGGAACTGTCTATTTCTCGGTTCGCATGGATCGTCAGTACGGCAAGCTTTCCCATAAGAATCTGAATGATCTGAAATTCAACATGCGCGATATCGCCGTTTCCGGTGAGGAGCAAAAAAGGGATCCTCTGGACTTTGTTCTCTGGAAGCCTAAAAAGGATGGAGAGCCGTACTGGGAGTCGCCGTGGTGCAACGGACGCCCCGGCTGGCACATCGAGTGCTCGGTGATGTCCCGCAAGTACCTTGGAGAGACCATCGACATCCATGCCGGCGGAGAGGACCTTATTTTCCCTCATCACGAGAATGAGATCGCGCAGTCGGAGTGCGCCAACGGAAAGCCGTTCGTGCATTACTGGATGCACAATGCCTTTTTGAATATTGACAATCATAAGATGTCCAAGTCGCTTGGCAATTTTAAGACGGTGCGGGATATCATTACGCAGTATGATCCGCAGGTGCTGCGCTGCCTTATGCTCAGCGCGCATTACCGGAGCCCTCTGAATTTCTCCGCTGATCTTATGGCGGCGGCCAAGGCCTCCTATGAGCGCATCACAACCTGCATGGAGAATCTGAACTACCGGTTGTCCAGGGTAAAGGCCGCTGATCTTGCAGAGGCGGAGAACGCTGTTCTTGCGGAGGCAGAGGCGTGCCGCAAGGAGTTTGAGACGGCCATGGACGATGACTTCAATACAGCAGATGCGCTGGCCGGCGTTTTTGATCTTGTGAAGCTCATCAATACAAAGACAAGCGAGGAAAGCTCCGAGGCACTGCTCAAGGCTTTGAAGCAGGAGCTAAGTGAACTGTGCGACGTGCTCGGACTGATCGCAGAGCGCACGGTTGAGACGTCGGAGGATGAGACTGCCTGGGTGGAGGACATGATTGCCCAGCGCCAGGAAGCGAGAAAGAACAAGGATTTTGCAAAGGCGGATGCGATTCGTGATGAGCTTTCGGCAAAGGGAATTGTTCTGGAGGATACCCGCGAGGGAGTGAAATGGAAGAAGGCGTAACGCACGAGCGGCCCTGCGGGAGTGCGGCGGCTGCTGCGGACTTTTGCGGGGAGGTTCTGCGGATCTTTCCGCAAAGGCCGGTGGACATCCGCACATATTCGCCGCTGGCACTGGCGTTTCTCGGTGACGGAATCTATTCGGCGATCGTTCGCACGATGGTGATCTCTAAGGGAAACTGCCAGGCCAGAAAGCTTCACGAAAGGACAAGACGACTGGTTTCGGCAAGTGCCCAGGCCAGAATCGGGGATGCCATCTGGGAGCTTTTAACGCAGGAGGAGCAGCGCATGTACCACAGAGGGCGCAATGCCAATCCGCCGCATCATGCCAAAAGCGCATCCTACGAGGAGTATATGAAGGCGACTGCGCTGGAGACGCTGTGCGGATACCTTTACCTGAAGGGAGAGACTGCAAGGTTTCTGGAGCTTTTGAAGGAGGGAATCGAGCGGGCAGGTATCATGGGCTAAACGCGCCATGAGAGCAAGCACTCGCCAGAGTTCTGAACCTTTGAACTCTGGTGTTATCACGTTAGGACAGAGAGGAAATGATAAAAGACATGGAACATAAGATCTCCAGCCGTAAGTATGCACAGCAGAAGCAGGCTGACAAGGAAGCCGGACGCAAGAAGGGACAAAAGCCTCTAAAGGATGAGGAGCACCGCGGCAAGAGCGCAGCAGGTGCAGAGGGCAGTACGGGAAGCCGCCGGAGAAAAAAGGCATCCGGCGGCCAGAAGCACCAGTCCTATGTGAACTATAAGCTGGATGACAATACATCGATTGGCGAAAATGAGAGCCGCGTGGAAGGAAGAAATGCGGTGACAGAGGCGTTCCGCAGCGGGCGGACGGTGGACCGTCTGTACGTTCTGGACGGCTGCCAGGACGGTGCGGTGAACACCATCAAGCGGGAAGCGGCAAAGGCCGGTACTCCCATCAAGTATGTCTCCAGAGAGCGTCTGGATCAGATGTCCGAGACGGGAAGTCACCAGGGGGTTCTGGCGGTTCTGGCGGCGTATCATTATTCCGAGCTGGAGGACATGTTCGAGCTGGCTCAAAAGCGGGGAGAAGATCCGTTTTTTATCCTGCTGGACAACATTGAGGATCCGCACAATCTGGGAGCCATCCTGCGTACCGCCAATATTGTCGGAGCACATGGCGTCATCATTCCGAAGGACCGGGCGGTTGGCCTTACGGCAACCGTTGCCAAGGCATCGGCGGGTGCCATCAATTACACGCCGGTTGTAAAGGTCACCAACATGGCCGCGACCATTGAGGAGCTCAAGGGAAAGGGAATGTGGTTTGTCTGCGCGGACATGGACGGAACGCCGATGACCAAGCTCAATCTTGCCGGCTCCATAGGACTGGTGATTGGCAATGAGGGAAGCGGCGTCTCACGCCTCGTGAAGGAGAAGTGCGACATCATTGCGTCCATCCCGCAAAAGGGGCAGATCAATTCTCTGAATGCGTCGGTGGCGATGGGGGTTTTGTCCTACGAGATCCTGCGGCAGAGGAGTATATGAGTGTTTTATATGACACATTTACAGATGAAGAGCTGATTGCACGCAGTCGCAGCGGGGATTCCGCTGCGACTGATTTTCTGATGGACAAATACAAAGGCCTGGTTCGCAGCAAGGCAAACGGATGGTTTCTGCCGGGAGGCGGAGACCGGGAGGATTTGATCCAGGAGGGGATGGTTGGGCTTTTTAAGGCACTGCGGGATTATGAAAGCGGCAAGGGCGCCAGTTTTTTTACCTTTGCAGGGATGTGCATCACGCGGCAGCTGTATTCTGCCGTAGAGTCCTCCGGGCGTAAAAAGCATCAGCCTTTGAACGATGCCGTCTATGGCGAGGAGCCCTTTGCCGGGCTTACAGACGATGGGAGCGATCCGGAGCAGCAGTTTATTTCTAAAGAGAGCGGCCGGGAGCTGGAGGAGAATATACGTGCAGCCTTAAGCCCCATGGAAGCGCAGGTATTGGAGCTCTATCTGGAGGGAATGGACTGCGTTGGCATTGCAGCTCATCTGGGGCGAGAGCCAAAGGCCGTGGACAATGCCCTGCAGCGTGTCAGGGGCAAAGTAAAACGCCTGGTAGGAAAACAGAATTGATGGCTAAAGGGACTTGACATGCAGGCGGGATGGATGTATTGTATTTTCAACACAAGACCTACTAAACTAATAGGAATAGAGGTAAAACGACCATGAGCGAGCATGAATTTAAATTTGAGACCAAGCAGCTGCACGTAGGACAGGAGCAGGCAGATCCGGCAACTGATTCCCGTGCCGTTCCGATTTATCAGACTACATCCTATGTGTTCCACAATGCACAGCACGCGGCAGACCGTTTCAGCCTTCGCGATGCAGGCAACATTTACGGAAGACTTACGAACAGCACCCAGGGCGTGTTCGAGGAGAGAATCAATGCTCTGGAGGGCGGCGTTGGTGCATTGGCACTGGCTTCCGGTGCAGCTGCTGTCACCTATGCGATTACCGCTCTTGCACATGCAGGGCAGAATGTAGTGGCACAGACCACAATCTATGGCGGCTCCTACAACCTGCTTAAACACACGCTTCCGAATTACGGCGTAGAAGCCAAGTTCGTAAACACCAGAAACCTTGAAGAGGTTGAGGCTGCAATTGATGAGAATACCCGTGCGGTATACATCGAGACACTGACGAATCCGAATGCAGACATTCCGGATATCGAGGCCATTGCAGACATTGCGCACAGACATGGCCTTCCGCTGGTGATCGACAACACCTTCGGAACACCTTATCTGATTCGTCCGATTGAGTACGGTGCAGACATTGTTGTTCATTCGGCAACCAAGTTTATCGGCGGACATGGCACCACCCTGGGCGGCATCATCGTTGACGGCGGAACCTTTGACTGGTCCTCGAGCAAGCTGTTCCCGCAGTTTACAGAGCCTAACGAGTCCTATCACGGCATTTCCTTCGTACAGGCAGCCGGCAAGGCAGCGTTCGTTACCTATGTTCGTGCCATCATTCTTCGCGATGAGGGCGCTGCAATTTCTCCGTTCAATGCGTTCCTTCTCCTGCAGGGAACCGAGACGCTGTCCCTTCGCCTGGAGCGTCACTGGGAGAACACGAAGAAAGTATTGGAATACCTTACGAATAGCCCGTATGTAAAGTCCGTTAACCATCCCGCACTGGAGGAGCATCCGGATCATGCGCTGTTTGAGAAGTACTTCCCCAATGGCGGCGGCTCCATCTTTACATTTGATATTAACGGCGGACAGAAGGAGGCGTTTGCCTTCATTGATCATCTGCAGATTTTCTCCCTGCTTGCAAATGTGGCAGATGTGAAGTCTCTGGTTGTTCATCCGCTGACAACAACGCACGCAGAGCTTTCTGCAGAAGAGGCAGCGGAGCAGAACATTCTGCCTTCTACCATCCGTCTTTCCATCGGAACAGAGAACATCGATGACATTCTCTGGGATCTGGATCAGGCGCTCAAGGCTGCGTTTGAGCAGTAATAGGTACACCGTGATTATTCAGCACCCGTCTTGAATTTGATATTCGATGCGGCTGAACAGAGACTATATTTTGTAACTATTTAGCGCCCATCTCGATTTTCCTTCGGAAAACCTCGATGTGGCTGGC
>CAVGIV010000085.1:0-8704 GCA_963629395.1 Paludibacteraceae bacterium
AATTTGCCTGCAAGCAGTCAATTCACGTTGAAATATGGCAGGTGCTGAACAGATTTTCATTATGCCTCACTTTTTTTAAGCTGTCAAACAGCGCCGAATCTCTCGATCAGCTGCTGAATCTCATTTTCTCCGTCTCCGGTATAGATGTAGCTGAAGGTATACCCTCCCTGCTCCCATGTTGCATAGGTCACTTCTGTGCCCACATTATCGAACGTATAATACGTAACCTCCACCTGTTCCACCTGTCTGGTATCTGTCACGATACCTCCATATATGCCGCTGATATCTCCGCTCCCATATTGAATACGATATTCCGATCCATCAGCATAATCAATCTGTCCGATGGACGGATAATTATCCATAACAATGACAATATAATTCTGAACCTCCTTATCCAGGACGGGAACGGTGAAATCCAGATATCCCTTCATCTCTTCTGCAGAGCTGACCTCGATGAGTGGATTGGCCACCTGGACCATCTGCGGATTGGGTTTCCTGGTGCCTGCGTTATTAAATACGGTGACTGCTCCTATAGCTGCAATTACACAGGCACATGCAGCCAGACCGTACCAGCGGATCCTGGCACCGGATGTCTTTTTCTTCTTGTAATGCAGCGCCTCCAGAATATAGTTGTCGCCAATCCGGTTCATTGCCTCTGCAAAGGTCTTTGCATTCATACATAAGCCTCCTGTTCTTTCATAAAGTTTTTCATTTTCTCGCGAATTCTGGTAAGCCGCACAGATATATTTTTTTCTGTCATTCCCACATATGTTCCTATATCCCTGCAGCTGTCTCCAAACCAATACCGACGCAGGAAAATAACACGGTTTTCCTCTGTAAGCGTGTCCAGAAATTTCTCCAGAAGCTCAGCCAGCTCCTGTGCCTCCATCTGCGCTTCCGGTCCGTTCATGTCAGCAAGGCAGTCCTCCATTTCCTCCAGGGCAATGCATAGCCTGCTGTCTCTTTTTTGTGCGGTGACGCCGTAATATTTTTTAAGGGACAGGTTACGGACAATCCGGCAAACATACGTTACCAGTGAAAATGGCTTTTCCGGAGGAATCTTGTACCACGCTCCCAGATAGGAATCATTGACACACTCCTCCGCATCCTCCCTGTTCTGCAGGATATTGTAAGAGAGCTTGTGGAACAGCTTGCCGTACTTGGTGTCCAGCTCCTGAATTCCCTGCTCGTCCCGGTCAAAAAAGAGTTCTATTATTTTTGCATCCTCTATCATGTTGATTTGTTCCTTTTGTGTGATCTGATGGCCATCTCAGATGTTGGGGCAGCAAGCGGTCTGCTGCCTTCCGACGCATATCGTTTTCACCTATATACTACCCATTCATCCGGAAATACTACATCTGCAGATAAAAAAAATGAGCGATGGCTGCATAAACCATCGCTCATCATCTTTGAAATCTGGTAGCCAATCAGCCCCATCTCGATTTTCCTTCGGAAAACCTCGATGTGGCTGGTCAAAGGCGCTTATCCCTGGTCCACCGTGATTCCTCTCTCCTTCAGCATATCCTCTGCTGCCTGAACCGCCTCATATACCATGGCATCACAGTGCGGCTTCTTCTGATCCGCGCTCTTTACCTCTGCAGACAAAAGCTCCTTGCACTGCGTGCGTCCCTCGTGCAGGTCACTGATACGGTGAATAAACTCCACCGCATCCTTCGGCTCCCCGACTCCGTACAGCCCCAATACCATCAGGCCGCCTGTAATTGCTCCGCAGGTCATACCGGCCCGCATGCCGGCACCAAAGTTCTGCGTGATGGCATTGGCCTGGTCCTTGGTCAGCCCCTTCTTCTCTGCAAACGGAATAAACACGCCCTGTGCACAGTTGTAATGTACTGCAGGGTCATCTCTTAATTCATGGCTGCGCCGCATCATCTCACTCATAGCTTTTCACCTCAATAGGTAACTATTCACCAATCCTTCCATGCCCTTCTGCATTTCATCCTCAGACAAGGCAGCATACCCCAAAAGGATTCTGGCCGGCTGGTCCTTATTTTCCGTCTGCACCGGATCTCCCGTCCCGGAATCCTCCAGCCGCTGCTCCTCCATGGGATAGACCAGGACACCTTGCTCTCTTGCCTTTGCGGTCAGCATCTGCTCCCACTCTGCAGCCGTATGTCCTTCCTCCGGCTCCTGTTCCAGTACAAGGTGCAGACCGGACCCTTGCCCTGAAATGGTGAACTGTTTTTCAAAGGGTGAGAGGAGTTCCAGCATGCGGTCATGCTTGGTCTTATATCGATTGCGCATCCGGTTCAGATACCGTTCAAAATACCCGTCACGAATAAACTCATTCAACACGGCCTGATCCAGCCGCGGCACCGTACAGGAAAGAAACCCTGCGCGGCGTTCAAAGGCCGGTAAAAGCCGTCTGGGAAGGATCAGGTAGCTGACACGAATCGCCGGCGCAATGGATTTGGAAAAGGTCCCTATATAGATAACTTGACCATTCCGGTCAGTGGATTGCAGTGAGGGCACAGGCCGTCCGCGATACTTAAACTCCGAATCGTAATCATCCTCAATGATGTAGCGCTGCTCCCCGGCACGTGCCCAGGCCAGAAGCTCTGCTCTTCGAGGATAGGGCATCACCACACCGGTGGGAAACTGCCTGGCGGGCATGGTATAAACCAGTCGGCAGCCGGAGGCCTCCAGACTGTCCTCTTTACCTCTTACCACAATCCCGCCGTCGTCGCTTTCGATCCTTGCGATTTCATAGCCTTCCGCCTGCAGCACATGTGCCGCCCGCAGATAAGTATATCGCTCCATGGCAATTCGCAGTGCTCCGCCTGCGTCATCTCCTCGAAGAAGAATGGACAATACCATCAGAAGATAATCGTTTCCGGCCCCGATGATGATCTGCTCCGGATCGCACACACACCCTCTGGACAGGTGCAGGTAGTGGGCAATGGTCGTGCGGAGGCTCCGGTCGCCCTTTGGATCTCCTCTGCGGAACAGGTCCGACCGGTCCCCGGTCAGGATCCCGCGAAGGATCCGGCGCCAGGTAGCGTAGGGGAACATCGACATATCGATCGTTCGCGGAGAAAAGTCAATCAGCCCTGCTCCTTCCCCTGCTCCTTCAAAGCCATCTGCGTCAGAAGCGTTTCCCCACGCCTCCGATGCCGGCCCCTCTCCTTTTTCATTTCCGAGGACCCCTGCGGACTCTTTTCCGTATTCCTGCGTCACCTCTGGAATGTTGGAAATCTCACTGACATAGGCGCCGCTCCCGCGCCGGATAATCAGATATCCTTCCTCCTCCAGCTGTGCATACGCAAGCTCTGCAGTCGTCCGGGCAATCTGAAGATTGGCAGCCAGCTGCCGGGTCGCCGGCAGCTTTTCTCCGGCTGCCAGGCGCCCTGTACGGATCTCATCCCGAATGTATTCATAGATTTGCTGGTACAGGTGACGCCCGTCACCCGGTGTCAAAGGAAAGCTAAGATCCATACGAATTGCAAACGTGTCCGTCCTTATTTAGGAAGCTTAAACGAACTCTTTAAGGAGACGATGCGATTGAACACCGGCATGCCATCCCTGGAATCCTTGCTGTCAGCGCAGAAGAATCCATTGCGGACAAACTGGAACCGGTCAAACGCCTTCGCATCCTTCAGTGCCGGTTCACACCACGCCTCCAGCTGCTCTAAGCTGTTCGGATTCAGATTCAGGGAGCCGTCCTCATTGTAAACGCCCTTCTCCTCATCAATGATGTTCTCATACAGCCGCACGGGAAGCTTTACCGCATCCTGCGCGTTCACCCAGTGGATGGTGCCCTTCACCTTCCGTCCCTCAAAGCCGCTGCCCGACTTCGTTTCCGGATCATAGGTCGCATGTACCACGGTTACATTGCCGCTTTCATCCGTCTCGTAGGAAACACACTTCACAAAGTATGCGTACATGAGGCGTACTTCATTTCCGGGATAGAGCCGCTTGTATTTCGGAACCGGCTCTGCCATGAAGTCATCCGCTTCAATCCACAGCTCACGGGAGAAGGTAATGGTCCGGCTTCCCAGCTCCTCATTCTCGAGGTTGTTGGGTGCTTCCAGCTCCTCACTCTGTCCTTCCGGATAGTTGTCAATGACGAGCTTCAAAGGATGCAGGACCGCCAGCATCCGGCTGCAGGCAGGCTTTAAATCCTCACGAATGCAGTACTCCAGCGCTGCCATCTCGTTGACCGCCTGGCTCTTGGATACACCTGCCATGTCAACAAATTTCTTGATGGCTGAGGGAGTATATCCTCTGCGGCGAAGGCCGGATATGGAAACCAGTCTGGGATCATCCCAGCCATCCACAATGCCTTCCTCCACCAGCTTTTTGATGTATCGTTTACCGGTGACCACGTTCTTGAGATAGAGCTTGGCGAACTCAATCTGCCGGGGCGGCTGTACAAACTCTGCCTCGCGAACCACCCAGTCATAAAGAGGCCGGTGATCCTCGAATTCCAGTGTGCAGATCGAGTGAGTGATTCCCTCGATGGCATCCTCAATGGGATGTGCAAAATCATACATCGGATAGATGCACCACTTATCGCCTGTATTCTGGTGAGAAAGGTGTGCCACACGATAGATAATCGGATCACGCATGTTGATGTTGGAAGAGGCCATATCTATTTTGGCCCGAAGCGTCTTCTCTCCGTCCGCAAAGACGCCGTCCTTCATCTGCTCAAAAAGGCGAAGGTTCTCTTCCACCGGCCGCTCACGGCTCGGATCGTCCTTGCCGGGCTCCGTCAGTGTGCCGCGGTACTCGCGCATCTGCTCGGCTGTGAGGTCGGACACGTACGCCTTTCCCTTGCGGATCAGCTTCACGGCGATCTCATACATCTGGTCAAAATAGTTGCTGGCAAAGAACAGACGATCCTCGTAATCCGCTCCCAGCCATGCCACATCCTCCTTGATCGACTCCACAAATTCAGACTTTTCTTTGGTCGGATTCGTATCATCGAAACGAAGATTGAACTTGCCGCCATATTCCTTCGCAAGGCCGTAGTTCAGAAGAATACTCTTGGCGTGTCCGATGTGCAGATAGCCGTTGGGTTCCGGCGGGAAGCGGGTCTGTACATGATCATACCGTCCCTCCGCCAGATCCTTGTCGATCTCCAGCTCAATGAAGTTCTTATTCTCGCCGTTGAGAGAATCAATCCGCTCGGATCCATTCTCTGTGCGCTTGATGTCATCTGTACTCATATCTTCCTCATAAGCAATCGCCGCAGACTCTCGCCGCGCAGTAACACTAAAGAGCCTGCTGCTTTATATCAGTCCTTCTTACTTCTCATTTACGCTGTAGTTCGGTGCTTCCTTTGTGATCTGAATGTCATGCGGGTGGTTCTCACGCAGCGAAGCATTGGAAATCTTGACAAACTTCCCGTTCTCCTGCAGCTCCTTGATCGTGTGTGAACCGGTAAGTCCCATACCGGAGCGAATGCCGCCCATGAGCTGGAATACTGTATCCTCTACCAGTCCCTTGTATGCAACACGTCCCTCGACGCCTTCCGGCACAAGCTTCTTGGCGTTCTCCTGGAAATAACGGTCCTTGGAGCCATTCTCCATGGCTGAAATGGACCCCATGCCGCGGTACACCTTGTAGGTTCTTCCCTGGAAGAGCTCTGTTGCTCCCGGAGACTCCTCGCATCCTGCAAAGATCGATCCCATCATGCAGAGGTTTCCGCCGGCAGCCAGTGCCTTCACCATATCGCCGGAATACTTGATGCCGCCGTCGGCGATGACCGGAATGTCGTACTTCTTGGCCGCTTCATAGGCATTCATGATCGCGGTAACCTGCGGAACGCCGCATCCGGTAACGACACGCGTGGTGCAGATGGAGCCCGGTCCGATACCTACCTTAACTGCGTCCGCGCCTGCCTTGATCAGATCCTCAGCGCCTTCTGCAGTGGCAATGTTGCCTGCAATCACATCCAGCTCCGGATAAGCATCCTTAATCATTCTCAGACACCGCAGAACGTTTTCCGAATGTCCGTGAGAGGAATCCAGAACAATGCAGTCAACCTTGGCCTTTACCAGAGCCTCTACGCGGTCCAAAACATTGGCCGTGATACCGACGGCAGCGCCGCACAGAAGTCTTCCCATGGAGTCCTTGGCAGAGAGAGGATACTTGATGGTCTTCTCAATATCCTTGATCGTAATAAGACCCACAAGGTTGTAGTTGTCATCTACGATCGGGAGCTTCTCCTTCTTGGAGGCAGCAAGGATCTTTTTAGCCTCCTCGAGTGTGATCCCCTCATGTGCCGTAACCAGGTTCTCCGAGGTCATGACCTCGCTGATCTTCTTGGTGTAATCGGTTTCAAACTTCAGATCGCGGTTGGTGATGATGCCGACCAGCTTCTTGCCCTCGGTAATCGGGACGCCGCTGATGCGGAACTTGCGCATCAGATCCTCTGCATCTGCCAGTGTATGATCCGCAGAAAGATAGAAGGGATCGGCAATGACGCCGTTCTCCGAGCGTTTTACCTTGTCAACCTGATCTGCCTGATCCTGAATAGACATATTCTTATGAATAATACCGATGCCGCCCTGTCTTGCCATCGCAATTGCCATGCGGTCCTCAGTAACCGTGTCCATTCCGGCACTCATCATAGGAATGTTCAGACGGATCTTCTTCGTAAGGTTGGTGCTGACATCAACCTGATTCGGCACAACGGTCGAATACGAAGGAACCAGCAGGACATCATCAAATGTGATTGCATCTCCGATAATAGTTGCCATATTCTCTCCTTCCCTGTTCTCATGCACATTTTTGCAAGTGATTGTAACTAGTTACGATATAAGAAACAGGACACGCACCTTTCGGCACGTATCCTGCTTTTTATCCTTTTGTACAATTATGCCATATAGACCTTACGGGGTGCGAACATCTTCACCGCATTCAAAAGACGCTTCCCGTCCTCATCTGCAAGATCCAGCACAATCTTCTGATTCCCTTCCAGGAAGCACCAGTAGGTTGTAGCCTTTCTGGCGTCATCGTGAGTGGAATAGTCGGACTCCTTTACATTCTGCCGTCCGCGGTAGCTGTCCAGCTCGTGGGCGCTGACAGGAGCGAGAATCTCCAGCTTGTCCAGATCGTACTGGGCCATTGCCTTTCTGCGTTCCTTGTTCAGGATCTTCGCTACGCGAAGCTCGCGGTCAACCAAAGAGTACTCATAATCTATGTTGCTGTTCATCGAAGCAAAATATGCTCCCACAATTGCTGCAATGCCAAGTGCCAGCGGAATCAGCGCCCACAGCCCGATAACGTTCATCAGAGCCAGACCGGCCATCAGGAACACCGCTGCTGCTGCCACACATAACCCCTTTGCAAGGCCCATAAGACCGTTCTTCTTGCGGGGGACCACCACTTCAATGATTCCAAGCTCCATGCATACACCTCAACATCCGACAATAGTTTACGCTATCTTATTACTTTTCATATAAATATTCAAGGAACAGCTTGCAGGTTTCCGGATGCTCTGTGTTCGCAACAATGCCGAACACACATGCCGTGCTGTCATAGTTTCCGTTCCTCTGAATATAGGGTGCATCGTTGCACCAGATGCCGACAGCAACCGGCTCCTCCATCTGCTCCGGATCCGGCAGCGTAAAATTCTCCAGGCTTTCCCAGCTTTCCGCTTCGTTCTGGCTCGCCTTTGCCTTTTCATCATAGTCGGCAGCATTGGCCTCTTCGGAATCCTCTGCGCTCACATCATCGTTTGCTTCCTGCTGCCTCCTTGCCTCTGCCTGATCAATGTAAAAAATACGGTCCTGGTACTGTGCCAGTGTTTCCGAATCCAGAACGCTCGTCAAATCCAGAAATTCTCCATTGTACGCATATTGTCTGAAATACCACGCATCCATGACCGCCGTATCAATCTGCTTCGCCGCTGTCTCCGCCATAATCTTCTGGACCGCATAGATATCGTACTGGGATGATGAATTGTCCCCCGGAGTCAATGACTCCATAAGGTCTGCAAACACGTCCTCCTTTGAGGAATCCAGTCCCGCATAATCCAGAAATTCTGCCTCCAGCGTTTCCTGCTGGCCATCCTGCAGCGATGCATTCAAAAACAGCGTCCCGAACGCATACGGTTTATAGGTCACATAATGATAGATCAGCGATACACCAATGGCTGCCACTGCAAGGACCACAATGGTCGGAATTCTCTCGTATTCCCAGAACCAGGCCAGATGTGCCTTTATTCCTTTTCCCTTCAGCTTCCCCCTCTGCTCGCGAATTTCATCCTGTATTGCCATGTATAACTTCCTCCTGCTACCGTTGTTATCGGATAATTAGTGAAACGCTGATTAAAGCATTTCTCTAATCAGCGTTCATATAGTAGTATACGCGATTCTGTCATAATCCATTCGTGAATTTTTTATAACTATTCAGAGCCAAGCAAAATTTCATAAATCAGACGTGAAATGCTTGCATTTCTAAGGCTGATTTTGAAATTTTATTTACGCGAGTAATGAGCCAAAGTTCGAGCTTGCTCGAAACCTTGGCGAATACCGCGATAGCAAGGAAAACTCGTTATACAAGTTTTCCTTGCTGGCGAGAACGCCACATGAGCAAAAGAAAAGCTGCGTAGCAGCGATTTTGCGAATGGGCTCTGAATAGTTACCCAATTTTTTATGAAACGCAGAAGGCAGGTCTTCGCTCCCGGAAGACCTGCCTTGATGTAGGTTGAGCAATATATCCGCAACAATTACAGCTG
>CAVGIV010000086.1:0-8298 GCA_963629395.1 Paludibacteraceae bacterium
ATGTGAGCTTGGCAACCCGAAAGGTCTTGACAAGCGGCCATTACATATCAGTTACCCGTTTGTTTCTTTCAGAACTGGCTGTAAATAAAGGTTGCCGCGTCATATCCCGGCCCCCACACGCCGCAGACAAGGATCAGAAGGATCACGCCGATATACAGTATCCAGCGCAGCCACAGCTCTTGCTGCAGAATCTCTTTGCGAAGTGAAATGCCCCTTCGGACGCATAAATCTCTGATTAACAGCAGCAGTACTGAGCAGGCCAGAAGTGCCCAGTTTGCCCCGTCCAGTCCCAGCTGCAAAAGGGTTCCGTCTGTCAGCTGCCACAGTGTCACACCGCCCATGCAGCGGATCACCTCCCAGGCCTTCCCAAAGGATTCCGCACGAAAGAAAATCCAGGCAAAGGACACCAGCAAAAATGTACCCGCCGTTTGCAAAAGCCGCCTCGAAAATGGAACATTGGATGTTTTCTGCGATTTTATTTTTGATAAGTAGCCCGCCTTGCAGAAGGTCCCGATCACCTGATAGATGCCGTGCAAAAGCCCCCAGAAAAGGAATGTCATTCCGGCGCCGTGCCACAGTCCGGAGACAGCAAATACAATCAAAAGGTTGATGTTCTTGCGCCAAAAGCCCTTCCGGTTTCCTCCGAGCGGAATGTACAGATAATCCCGGAACCAGGTGGAAAGAGAAATATGCCAGCGCCGCCAGAATTCCCCGATGGATGCCGAAAGGTACGGCGCAGCAAAATTCTGCATCACACGAAAGCCCAGTATCCGCGCCGAGCCAATTGCAATGGCGGAATATCCCGCAAAATCACAATAAATCTGAACGGAATACAGGAGCACCGCCAGCACCACAATACAGCCCTTCCACCGCTGTGGATCGCTGTAGACCGCATTCACAACAATCGCAATACGGTCCGCCAGGACGAGTTTGAGAAAATACCCCCAGAAAAGAATCAGAATCCCGTTCCGTAGATTCTCGTAGCATTCATTTTTATCCTCCATGGAATGAATCTGCGGCAGAAGATTTCGGCCGCGCTCGATGGGGCCGGACGTGATTCCGGGGAAGAAGGCAACGAACAACGCGTAGGAAATAAAGCTTTTTTCTGCCTCTGTATCCCCCCGGTAGCAGTCGATCACATAGCCGAGTGCCTGCAAGGTATAAAACGAAATTCCCATTGGCAGGAGTACCCGTGAAAATACCCCGGGGAACAGCATGGTCCAGTATTTACAGCCAAATAGAATAGCAAGATTCAGAACAAGGCACAGAATCAGCAGCGATTTGCGTCTGGCTGATCCCAGAAACTGTCCTGTCAGGAATGTACTGACCGTCGTCACCAGGAGAAACGCAAGGCAGGCAGGATTCCAGGTGCAGTAAAATGCCCAGCTGATAAGCAGTATTGCAATGGTTCGGCCCTTTGGGGGGCATAGATATCGCACAAGTGCAGCCGCTGTGAGAAACAAAAGATAACCCGCCGATAAAAAGGACAGGCCGGAGCCGGTTAGTGATTTGATCCATTCCATAGGTTGATCCATCCATAGCAAAGGTTAATTTCACCAGAGAAGTATAGCATAGAAATGTTTCACTTCGAACGCTTCGCGTTCTCTGTGCCGCCGGGCAGAGTCGCTTCGCGTCTTGCCCGCACCGCACATAAAAAGCCCCTCCTTGGCAAGCAAGCTTGCCGGAGGGGGCTTTTTATGTGCGGTGTGCTGCTTTAATATCCAAATTCCTGTGCCCAGTACCAGATTCCGCCGGAGGTTTGGTAGGCGGCGACGCCTATTGTGGTGAATTGTCCGTTCATAATGTTGGCCTTATGCGTGGGTGATGCCATCCATGCCGCAACTACACTGGCGGCATCGTTGTAATTGTATGCGAGATTCTCTCCATACATCAGGTTGCTGTCTACTGTCCACCAGTCTGTACCGTTTGGCCTTGTATGCGAAAAGCTTTGCTCGCACTCCTGTGCGCGGACCTGTGCGTCCTTTTCCAGCCCGGCGTTCCATGTCAGTGCGCTTAAGCCCGCAGCTGCTCGCTGGTTATTCACCAGAGTCAGCACCTCCTGCGCCATTGCTGCCCCGGAAGCCGAGGAAGCGGATCCTGCCAACGCAAGCGCATCGTCGTCAATGTAGTGCTCTCCGGTCTCTTCACTTTCAGTTCTGGTTACTGCTCCATCGTCCAGTGCAGCAGAATCCGATGTATCTCCGGTGCCTCCACAAGCCGACAGGACCAGCAGTGCTGCCGTCAGAAGTGCTGTCAGCATCGTTCGTTTGATTTTCTTTTTCACGGCATATCCCCCGTACTTTGCTCTTAAAAGTATGGTAACTATTCAGAGCCCATTCGCAAAATCGCTGCTACGCAGCTTTCCTTTTGCTCATGTGGCGTTCTCGCCAAATAAAATTTCAAAATCAGCCTTAGAAATGCAAGCATTTCACGTCTGATTTGTGAAATTTTGCTTGGCTCTGAATAGTTACAAAGTATGATGTCTGGATTCCCCCTCACGAGAGCAATCTCTCATCAAGGCATTGGACCTCTTGGCACCAATACTATCGTATCTCTACATCCATGATAGCATCGGTTTTGAGTTCGTCAATCATCAAATTGGTTCTTTTTTTAAAATTTCAACAGCTTTTGATAGACTAAACTTCCGGGTGCAATCCAATGAGAATTTCGCTATCATATGGAAAACAAAATACCGAAATTCGTAATTGTTTAGCGCATGTCTTCTATTTTGCTCCAACGGATTTCGGGATTTACCTGAAAGGAGAACCATGAAAATCATTACAGATGACCACTACATAAGCGTACATTCCCCAAGCAACGAACCCGCAGCCCATGCCGCGGATGGCGAGCTCGTTATTTTCCAGACAAGGGACTGCTATAACCGAACCGTACAGACAGAAGACCTTACTTTGGAGGAACAGGTCGGTGATGAGCCCGATAATCCGTCAACAGGCCCCTTATATATCGACGGCGCTATGCCGGGCGATGTCATTGCTGTCGACATTCTGGATATTCAGGTCGCAGATCACGGCGTTGTTGCCATCGGCTGCGGCCCGTTTAAGGAGCCCGGCCAGAAAGAACCCTTTCACATTCTTCCTGTTCAGAATGGCCGTGTTACATTCCAGGACGTCACCTGGGACATTGATCCTATGATCGGCGTCATCGGAACGGCCATGCCAGGCCGCGAGATCGGTACCATAAACGCGTTTGAAGGCGGCGGCAACATGGACAGCCGCATCATCCGAAAGGGCGTGACGGTCTGGCTGCCGGTCCGCGTTCCCGGCGCACTTCTGGTAATGGGAGATATCCATGCCACCATGGGAGACGGCGAGGTTTGCGGAACCGGCCTGGAGATCGACGGCGAGATCACCGCGCGGGTGCGCCTTGTAAAGAACTTTACTCTGAACTGGCCTGTCACAGAGACAAAGGATGCCTGGTATGTCAACAGCTGCGGAGACACCTGCGATGATGCCATTCGTGCCGGCTACATGGAGCTGCGCCGCCTGATCGCCAATGCATACGGGTGGTCACTGGAGGACGCCGCCTTCTATATGACCCTGCGCGGTTATCTGGAATCCAATCAGGCCTGCCTTGTTCCGCATGACACCTTCCGGATAGGAACCCCAAAGGTTGCCGGGAAGCCGCGGCTCATTCAATAGATCCGGAGTTAGGTGATTTATTTTATCCCCCAGTGAATCCTTTCGCAGGCTGGTAACTGTTACAGCCTCCAGCTAACGGCCTGCGATCTGGCGGCAACAAAGCGCCTGTAAATCCCCTCCTGTGCCATGAGCTGCTCGTGTGTGCCAAGCTGCACGATACGCCCCTTGTCCACAACAGCTATTTGGTCTGCATGCCGCACGGTTTTGAGGCGATGAGCGATCATGATGATCGTTTTCTCCTTCGTAAGTGCGTCCACGGCATCAACAAGTTCCTTTTCGTTCTCCGGATCCACATTGGCGGTTGCCTCGTCAAGGATGATAACCGGTGCGTCCTTCATGATTGCTCTGGCAATGGATATGCGCTGCTTCTCACCGCCCGAGAGGCTCGCTCCTCCCTCGCCGATAACGGTGCCATATCCATCCGGAAGCTTCATGATGAAATCGTGGCAGCAAGCCTTCTTTGCTGCTTCGACAACCTCCTCATGGCTTGCGTTCTGACGACCGAATTTGATGTTGTTTTCAATGGTGTCTGCAAAAAGATAGACCGTCTGGAACACGAACGCAAAGTTCTCCATAAGGCTGTTCATGCTGTAATCCTTCACATTCACTCCGCCGAGTGTAATCTCGCCGGAGTCCACATCCCAGAATCTTGCAATCAGATTGCAAAGAGTGGACTTTCCTCCGCCGGAGGGGCCGACAATCGCCGTGGTCGTCTTCTGCGGAATAGAGAGAGACACATCGTCAATGATCTTTCTCCTGTCATAGGAGAAGGAAACGTGTGACAGCTCGATATTCTGATTTTCAGGCTTGATTTCCTTTCCGTCGATATCCATCGTATCCAGTGCCAGGATGGCATTTGCCTTATCAACGCACACACTGACGGTATGCAGAAGGGAGGAATAGCTGCCTGCGCTCTCAAGGCTTGCATACAGCATGAATGCCGAGATCGTCATGCCGATGGCATAAACCACGCTCATTGTGCCATTTATAAAAAAATACGCGCTGCAGGCCACGATGACAGCTCCGGTAATTTTGGTGACTACCGATTGTAGAAAATGATACGGAGTGAAAATCAATTCCATCCTTGTGTTGACCTCAGCGCAAGCGTCATTGGCATCATTGAGCTTTTTGGACTGTGTCCCGAGGAGATTGTATGACTTTACCTCCGCAATCCCCTGAATATATTCCATGATCTGATTGACAAGCTCAATGTCACATTGGACCTTGTCCTCGGAAACGACCTTGCCGGCGTTCTGCATTTTAGAATTGATCACAAAGAAAACCAGTACACCGATTGCGGATATTGCACCGATCCTCCAGTCAAGGCAACAGATCATCACGACGATCATCGATGTTTCCAGAATTCCCTGCGTTGTCATCATAACGACTCTGGTGGCAACATCACCGAGGGATTCCATGTAGTTGGTCGTAACAGAGGAGATTTCACCGATGCTGTTGGAATTGAAATATCCCATAGGCAGATAGCGCAGATGTTCTGCAATTTTGATTCTCGCGAAGGCCGCGGCATTGTATCCGCCCTCCGTCTGAAGCACCGTTGTAAATCTCCTGCACAGCACACCGACCGCAATGGCCGCTGCCATGATAAGAATGGATCCCCGGATATATTTACCCATTGCTTCTCCGCTCAGCAGCCCTGCCAGAATATACATGACGGCAGGAATCTTCATTGCGGATGCAAGGGCCTCCGCAAGACCTATCACCATGGAAATTCTGAATTTATTACCATTTTCCTTTCCGCAGAAGCGGAAGAATTTCGCCAGCACCTCAAACATTCTCCTCGCCCTCCTTTGCAGTATCCTTTACAGAAATATGTGCCTGCCACATTTCACGGTAAAGCGGGCAGGATGTCAGAAGCTCCTCATGCGTTCCACAGCCTTCAATCTGTCCGTTATTTACCACAAATATGCAGTCGCTGTCTTTTACAGTGGAGAGCCTGTGTGCGATGACGATCAGCGTCTTTCCAGCCACGAGCTTTGCAATGGAGCTCTGCAGAATTGCCTCGTTTTCCGGGTCGGTGTAAGCCGTTGCCTCATCAAGGATCAGGATGGGGGCATCCTTCAGCATGGCTCTTGCAATAGAGATTCTCTGCCGCTCGCCTCCGGAAAGGTGGCCGCCTGCGCCGCCGACAACAGTATCAAAGCCATTTTCCAGCTGCATAATGAAATCGTAGCAGCCGCTCTTTTTCGTAACCTCGATGACTTCCTCATCTGTAGCACCGGGCTTTCCATGGCGGATGTTCTCCATGACAGTTTCGTTGAACAGGTAGTTATCCTGTGCCACATAGGCGATTTTCTGATTGTATTCCTTCAAAGACAGCTGACGGATATCTGCGCCGCCAATCCTGATACTGCCGGATGATGCATCCCAGAAGGAGGCAATCAGCTTGGCAATAGTGGACTTGCCGCTGCCGGACGGGCCGACGATCGCATTGACGCTTCCACTCTTCAGCTCCATGCTGACGCCATGCAGAACCTCTTTCTCGTGATAGGAGAAGTGAACATTTTGGAGCTGAACAGAATTGCTTGCGGGAACAGCAGTGCTTTCCTGCGGGCGCTCCAGCTCCGGCTGTCCGAGAATACCTGCCACCTCGCCGACGATCACATCGATCTTGCCCAGATCGTCCGTATAGGACATAACCGTAATCAGCGGTCCCACGATGCCAAGGGACAATATGACACACAGGATAAAGTCAGAAAGCGAAAGTGACCCGTTTACGACATAATGTGCACCGAAGGGCAGCACCGTAAGCAGCGTGTACGGCGTTACCGTCATCGAAAGCCCGTGAAAGATGGCACAGCGCCGCATCCAGCTGATAAAGGAATTTGCATATTCCTTCGCCGCCCCGGTGAATTTAGCGTAGGAGCTTTCTGTTTTTCCAAAGGCTTTTATGACCTCGATGCCGTCAATGTATTCCACTGCCGCATCATTGAGCTCTTTTGTGGCCTTTACGGTTCTCTCAAAGCTCGGCTTATAATCGATCATCATTCCCCCATAGGAAGCAAAACCGATGATCACAGGGAAAAGAGACCAAAGTGCCAGCCGCCAATCGATGGTAAAAAAATAGACGAGAATAATGACGGGAGCCAGGAGATTTGATGTAAACTCCGGCACAATATGGGCGAGCGTTGTCTCGATGCTGTCAATGCGTTCCACAAGGATATTTTTGAAGCTGCCGGACGGGGTGTCTTTGACATAACCAAGAGAAACCCGCGCCAGTTTGTCGCAGCACATTTTGCGAATATTCGCAAGGACGGCAAAAGTGGCCTTATGCGAGAGCGTTGTAGAAACGGAATGCAGCAGCTCTGCAGCAACAAACGCCGCGGCAATCAGCGCCGCCTTGATAAGATACGCCGAGAAATCGGTTTCTCCGTTTAAAAACATCTGCACAACATCTGCAATCAGAAAATATGGAATGATTTTCAGAATGACATTGCCGGCAGCCAGTAAAACGCTCCACAGATAGAGCGGCTTTTGCGAAGCTGACCACTCAAGCAGCCAGCTCATCCATGGTTTTTTCTTTTCTTCCATGCTCCTTTACTCCTTTGCTAAACCGATACGATAACTTGTGTGCAGCGCCAAAGGTTAGAAGACCCTAACCTCTGGCCAAAAAACAAACGGCCTTTTGTCAGCCGCATGTTTTTACATTGATGGAAAGGGGATTTACGTATTTTGCGGAAAATGAATGCCCAGCAACCGTTCCCAGCCGCCGGTCTGGAATTCCTTCAGCTGCGCGATATTCGCCTTTGCGGCATCTTTTTCCATGTCATGTTCGATGATTTGAAATACCCCCGAAAAAAAGCCTGTGCTAATCATGTGCAGAAGATCTTTTCTGACGACAGGGACTTCAATGCCTGCCCTCTGAAGGGTCTCTATATAATTGAATGTGGACTGCATCTCACGTTCTACCATGTTGTGGATAAAGTCCGCATATTTCCCGCTGTCTCCGCATTTCAGAAGTAGACGAAAGCTATCGTAATGATCGTAGACATAATCAACGATCCGCTCTATTCCGTCCTCGGAGGATGCAGCCATGTGATCGGTCTGCTCCTGAGGAGAAAGCACTTCAAACTCCGCCAGCACGTCATCATAGATTTGGTATACATGCTCCACATACGGATCTATAAGCGCATCGAACATGCTCTCCTTTGTCGGAAAATACTTATAGAAAGCACCTGTGGTAAGTCCCGCATCCTTTACAATGTTCCGAAGCGACGCCCCGTCGAGTCCATCCTTCAGAAAATGCCTTTTCGCTGTATTCAGTATATTTTCTCTTGTGTTGTCCGCCTTAACCGACATGTCTGCTCTCCGTTGCAAAGTAGTGACTATTCAGAGCCCATTTGTAGAATCGCTGCTGCGCAGCCTTTTCCCATGTGGCATTCCCATAAAATATAGCGCTGCTATATAACAGTGTTATATAGCAGCGCTCCACCTATGTCAATAGCCTCCAAAAGTGCCGTTCTGGCAAATTTGTGTCAACACCATTAAGATACCGCTTTAAAAAAACTTCTTTCAGTATCACTCATGGCATGAAAAAACCTTGTATTTTCAACGTTTTTCAGCTTTTTCGTGAGGAATTTTTTAGAATCCTCCATTTCCTGCAGAATCATTTTGTACTTTT
>CAVGIV010000087.1:0-8292 GCA_963629395.1 Paludibacteraceae bacterium
TGCCCAACGACTTCAGGAAAAACGGCAAGTTAGCTGTTTTGGTAAGCTGGCTCCGAGCGTTCCGATAACACGCAGAGTACGTCGAGGGCAGGGAAACGTTTTTGGGCATGTAAGCCGCTATGTTCTGCCAAAATGTGCAATAAATCCGCAAAAGGAGGCAAAAGTTTGTAAAAAGCATCAATCGACAAATTACGTGCTTGATGCTACGCTTTAGAAAACCAAATATTGCAGTTAAAGGATAGAGGTGCGGAAGTCAAGAGTATCCGAAGTGCAAGGCCGTCGCAGGGCCGTTGCTTCGGTGAAAGGGTCTTCCGCCGAAGGAAAGCAGGCGAAGCTTTTCTGGGCATGCGGAGAATATCCGCCTGACTGTCGCATTTGCGGAGAGCTATGAATTAATTGCGGATTCCTACTGGATCCTTTTCATCGGAGGGCAGGCGGAATACCGGATGACGGACGCGGCAAATGCAACTTGCATATGCCGCGTTTTTTGCCCTCAAATTGCAGTAAATGGTCATCATATTTGAACAAAAGGAGACAGTATTATGACTTCCAATCCCATCTTCCGCGGCGTTGCAACAGCCCTCATCACTCCGCTGACCGCCAGCGGCGTCGACTATCCGGCACTCGGACGTCTCATCGACTGGCAAATCTCTGAGGGGGTGAACGCTCTCGTCATCGCCGGAACCACCGGCGAAGGCTCCACGCTGACCGATGAAGAACACCGCGAGATTCTGCGCTACAGTGTAGAGCGTGCAGCCGGACGCATCCCCATCATCGCCGGCACCGGCTCGAACGACACGGCCTACGCCATCAGCCTCACAAAGTACGCCTGCGAGGTCGGCTGCGACGCCATGCTCGTCGTGACACCCTACTATAATAAGGCCACACAGAACGGCCTCGTCCAGATGTACACCGCCATCGCCGATGCCTCGACGAAGCCGATCATCGTCTACAACGTTCCGTCCCGCACGGGCGTCAATATCCAGCCTGCCACTTATCAGAAGCTCGCACAGCATCCAATGATTGCTGGCATCAAGGAAGCCAACGGCGACATTTCCAGCATTGTGACCACGGCTTCTCTCGCAGGCGATTCACTCAGCATCTATTCCGGCAACGACGATCAGATCGTCCCTATCCTCTCTATGGGCGGCAGCGGTGTCATTTCCGTTCTCTCGAATGTCCTGCCCCGCAAGACTGTGGAGATCTGTACCCGGTTCTGGAGCGGTGACGTCGCCGGCAGTGCTGCGCTGCAGTGTGAGCTCCTACCACTTATCCATGCCTTGTTCTCCGAGGTCAACCCCATCCCGGTCAAGGCTGCGATGGCTGCGCTCGGCTTCTGTGAGGATTATCTGCGTCTGCCGCTGACGACGATGGAGCCTGCGCACCGCGAGGCCCTTTTGTCGTGCATGCGCACGCAGGGGTTGGATGTGTAAGGAGGGACACAGAATGCAGATCATTGTACACGGCGCGACTGGCCGCATGGGTCAGCTGATCTGTGCAAATGCCGGAAACGAGATCTCCGCACGCATCAGTCCAGGGTATTCCACAAGTGGAAACGGCTGCTGGCAGACGCTGGCTGAATATCAGGGGCCTGCCGACTGCGTGATCGATTTCTCCCATCACAGCGCCACCAGCGCACTGGTCGACTATTGTCGCGCACGCAGGCTTCCGCTGCTTATCGCCACGACCGGCCAGACGGAACCGGAGCGTACGCAAATCGAAGCGGCTGCCGCCGAGATCCCGGTCTTCTTTGCCTCCAATTATTCGCTCGGCATTGCGGTGCTGGCCGACATTGCACGCCGCGCAGCGGCCATGTTCCCGGATGCGGACATTGAGATCGTTGAGATGCACCACAACCAGAAACTCGACGTCCCGAGCGGTACGGCGCTGACGCTGGCAAACAGCATCGCCTCCGTCCGCCCGGGCGCGGAATTTGTCGTTGGCCGCCATGAAAACGGCAAGCGGGAAAAGAAGCAGATCGGCATCCACTCGCTGCGGCTCGGCAATCTTTCCGGCACGCATGAAATTCTCATCGCCACCGGCTCTGAGGTGCTGACGCTGCGACACGAAGCGAGAGACCGCACAATCTTCGCAGACGGCGCCATGCAGGCCGCCCGCTTCCTCATCGGAAAGCCGGCGGGACTTTATACCATGCAGGATCTTATCAACGGGGAGGACGCACAATGAACGCACAGGAACTCATCCGGTATATCGCGCAGGCCGAAAAAAAGACGCCTGTGAAGCTCTATATCAAAGAGAACGCGCCGATCGATTACGGCTCCGCGAAGGTGTTCGGCGCAGGCGATAAAATCGTCTTTGCCGACTGGCGCGAGCTTGGCCCGATCCTGGAAGCCAACCGCGAGAAGATCGCCGATATCGTCATTGAAAACGACTGCCGCAACAGCGCCATCCCCATGCTCGACCTCAAGGACATCCCCGCTCGCATCGAACCGGGCGCAATTATCCGTGAGCAGGTCACAATCGGCAAGAGCGCGGTCATCATGATGGGCGCCGTCATCAACATCGGCGCTGTTATTGGCGAGGGCAGTATGATCGACATGGGGGCCATTCTCGGCGGCCGCGCAACAGTGGGCAAAAATTGCCACGTGGGCGCAGGAGCAGTTCTGGCTGGTGTGATCGAGCCGGCATCCGCCAAGCCCGTCGTCATTGATGACGGCGTGCTGATCGGTGCGAACGCCGTCGTCATTGAGGGCGTGCATGTCGGTGAAAACGCAGTCGTCGCAGCCGGAGCCGTCGTTGTGGACGATGTACCGGCCAACGTGGTCGTCGCCGGTTGTCCGGCGCGCGTCATCAAGGAAAAGGACAGCAAGACCACCATGAAAACAGCGCTGGAATCGGCGCTGCGGGCGATTTAACAGCTGGAGGTACCAGTATGCTCCCTTTTACGCTTTCTCAGGCGCAGAACTGGCGTGAAACCTATCCCACGCCTTTCTATATCTATGACGAAGCCGGTATCCGCCGTTGTGTGCAGGAGTTGTATCGGGCCTTTGCGTGGAATCCCGGCTTTTGTGAGTATTTTGCCGTCAAGGCAACGCCCACGCCGGGCATCCTGCGGTTGCTGGCGGAGCTTGGCTGCGGTGCGGACTGCGCGTCGGTGCCAGAGTTGATGATGGCTGAGCGCTCCGGCATGACGAAGCACCACGTCATTCTCTCCTCCAATGAGACGCTGCCGCAGGAATACCGTGCGGCAGCCGCCATCGGTGCGATTATCAATCTGGATGATCTGACCCAGATCGATCACATGGAGCGTGCTATCGGTATTCCCGACGCTGTCTGCTGCCGCTATAACCCTGGCAAATTCCAGATTTCTAATGACATTATGGGGCATCTGTATGACTCCAAATTCGGTATGACGAAGCAGCAGTTGCTGGATGCGTATGCCATTCTGCGGGAAAAGGGGGTTCGGCATTTTGGCCTGCACTGCATGGCTGCCAGCTGCTCGCTGGAAAACGAATATTACCCGGCGCTCGCGCGCGAACTGTTCCGGCTGGTTTGCGAGATCCGCGATACCGTCGGCGTCACAATCGAGTTTGTCGATCTGTCCGGCGGCATCGGCATCCCCTACCGGCCGGAGGAAACGGCGGTCGACATTCTCGCTGTCGGCGAGGGGGTTCGACAGGCGTATGAAGAAATCCTGATGCCCGCAGGCATTTCGCTCCGCCTCTGCACCGAGATGGGACGCTATATAACCGGCCCCTACGGACATCTGGTCACCACAGTGGTCGGCAAGAAGCACATTTACAAGGAATATGTTGGCGTGGACGCTACGGCATGCGATCTTATGCGTCCGGCCATGTACGGCGCATATCACCCGGTCACGGTCCTCGGCAAAGAAAACGCGCCGGCGGAGCAGACCGTTGATGTTGTCGGCTCTTTGTGTGAAAATAACGACAAATTTGCCGTTGACTACCCGCTTCCCGCCGTGGAAGAGGGAGACATGCTCGTCATCTCGTGCGCCGGTGCGCACGGGCACGCTATGGGCTACAACTACAATGGTAAATTGCGCTGCGCAGAACTGCTCCTCAAGGAGGACGGCAGCGTGCAGTGCGTTCGTCGGGCGGAGACCTACGCTGATTATCTGGCGACACTCGATGTGGACGAGACGTTCACGCAGGCAAAGGGGATATTGTAATGCAACTGAATGAAGCCGTCTACGGCGCAAAGCGAAGTGCTATCCGGGAATTTTCCCAGCTTGCAAAAAAAACGCCCGGCTGCATCGCGCTGACGCTCGGCGAGCCGGATTTTGCCACGCCGCAGCCCATTTGCGACGCCGTGCCGGAGGCGCTGGATTCCGGGCAGACCCACTATATCGATAACAACGGCGCTTACGCCCTGCGCGAAGCTGTTGCCCGCTTTGAGAGCGAGAAGAACGGAATGGACTATACGCCGGACGAGGTCATTGTGACCGTCGGCGCGACGGAAGCGTTGTTTGTCGCCCTGTTCGGCATTCTGAACCCAGGAGACGAGGTCATCGTCCCGACGCCCGCGTTCGTTCTGTATGAACAGATTATCGGCCTGTGCCGCGGAACCTTCGTCCCGTACGACACCACGCCGGACGGCTTCCAGCTGAATGCCGCCCGGCTGCGCACACTTGTCACGCCGCATACCAAAGCCATCATTCTGAACTCCCCCAACAACCCGACCGGCTGTGTGTACAACGCACAAAGCCTGCAAGCAGTTTATGACGTCGTGCAAGGCAGGGAGATCTTTGTCATCTGCGACGATGTATACCGACAGTTAAGCTATACCGGCGGCTATCACAGCTTTGCGGAGTTCCGCGATCTGCGGCAGCAGATCCTGCTCGTGCAGAGTTTCTCCAAACCGTATGCCATGACCGGCTGGCGGATGGGCTATCTGCTGTCCGACACTTCTATCAAGGAACGACTTGAGCTTCTGCATCAGTTCGTGGTCGTCTCTACGCCCGCACCGTTCCAGACCGCCTGCATCCACGCGTTAAGCTGCGACATCACGCCGATGCTCGAGACCTATCGCGCGCGCCGCGGGTATGTCCTGCGGCGCCTGCAGGACATGCAGCTTCCAGTCTGTATGCCGGACGGTGCCTTTTATGTTTTTCCGTCCATTCGGGAATTCGGACTCACCTCGGCCGAGTTCTGCATGCGTATGATCCGCGAAGCAGGACTTGCTGCCACACCGGGCAGCTGCTTCGGTGCAGAGGGCTATATCCGCCTGACCTACTGCTATGGAGACGATCATCTGCGTAAAGGTCTTGACAGGCTGGAGCGGTTCATCCGCGCACTGCGCGTGGAAGGAGGTTCCAAGTGACTGACTTTCTCTCTGAAGCTGCTTCCCTGCAGAGTTTTCTGCTGACCGTCCGGCAGACGCTGCACCGCACGCCGGAGCTTGGTAATCAGGAGTTCAGAACCTCAGCCTATCTGAGAAGCATTCTTGAGCCGCTGGGACTGATCGTCGAAAATCCGTTCGGGACAGCGCTCTGCGCTACGCTGCACGGTGCAAAGCCCGGCAGGATTGCCGCTCTGCGTGCCGACATGGACGCGCTCGCCGTCACCGAGGCGACCGGCGCGGAGTTTTCCTCCCAGACGCTCGGCGTCATGCACGCCTGCGGGCATGATATTCACATGACGGCCGCCGTCGGCGCGGCAATATTGCTCGCAGCGCACCGCGAGACGCTCTGCGGCTCCGTCCGGTTTCTATTCCAGCCCGACGAAGAGGGCTGCGGCGGTGCGCAGCGGTTTGTGGACGCCGGATGCCTGCACGGCGTGGATGCCGTATTCGGCGCGCACGTCTCGCCGGAGCTGCCGCTTGGGTCTGTTGGGATCCGGTACGGTAAATTCTATGCCGCATCCGATACTTTTTCCATCACCATCCGCGGCAAGAGCGCCCACGGCGCAGAGCCGGAAAAGGGCATTGACGCCCTGCAGGCTGCGGCGCAGCTTGCCGTTCGGCTCGTCTCGCTCAGAGGTGCGCTGAACGGTGAGCGCTGCGCAGTCACCGTCGGTACGTTACAGGCTGGGACAGCCATCAACGTTGTGGCCGATAACGCACAGCTGACCGGCATCCTCCGCACGCTCGGCTCAGACAGCCGTGCATGCATGCGCACACTGATCACGGATACGGCGGCGGAGATCGCCGTGCAGACCGGCACGCAGATTGACGTGCAGTTGCATGCGAGCTACCCCGGTGTCGTAAATGACGATAGCGCTTCGCGGCTGGTTCAGGACACCGCCGTGCAGCTTCTGGGTGAGCCGTACGTTGCTGTTTTGCAGCAGCCCACGCTCATGACCGAAGATTTTGGATATTATCTCTCCGCCGCACCCGGCTGCTTCTATCACGTTGGCGCAGGCTGCTCCGCACCACTCCATTCCCCGCAATTTTTACCGGATATCCGCGCTGCCGTCACCGCAGCGGCGCTGCATGCTGCCGTGCTTGAACGCACGCTGGCAGAATAAAACGAAAGATAAAAGACAGGAGTTTGATTATGGACCCCATTGTTGTAAAGTTCGGCGGCAGCTCGCTGGCCACCGCCGGACAGTTCGAAAAGGTCTCGGCCATCATCCGCGAAAATCCCGCCCGCCGTTATGTCGTTGCGTCCGCGCCCGGCAAGCGTTGCCCCGACGATGCCAAAGTCACGGATCTGCTTTACCGCTGCTATGACGCTGCCTGCGCAGGTGAGGATTTTCTGCCAACGCTGGCGAAGATACGGCAGCGCTTTGCCGACATTATCGCCCAGCTGCGTTTGCAGGTCGATCTGACCGCCGACTTTGACACCATCGCCGCGCACCTGCACAGCGTGCCGCAGCGTGATTACATGGCAAGCCGCGGCGAATATCTCAACGCCAAGCTGCTGGCCGCATATCTCGGCGTTCCGTTCGTCGACGCGGTGCAGATGATTCTGTTCCGCGCAGACGGCAGCTTCGATGCCGAGGCCACCAACATAGCCATTGGCCGCACGCTCGCCAGCGTGGAGCGCGCCGTCATTCCCGGCTTCTACGGCGTTCTGCCCGACGGAACGATCCACACCTTTTCCCGCGGAGGCTCCGACGTGACAGGGGCCATCGTCGCACGCGCGGTCGACGCAGAGTTGTATGAAAACTGGACGGACGTCTCCGGTGTGCTGGCTGCAGACCCGCGCATCGTGGAAAATCCGCGCGTCATTGACTATATCACCTACCGTGAGTTGCGCGAGCTTTCCTACATGGGTGCATCCGTTCTACACGAGAACGCGGTTTTTCCCGTCCGGCAGGCGAACATCCCCATCAACATCCGCAACACCAACCGTCCCTCAGACCCTGGCACCTTCATTGTTCCTACGCTCCCGCCGAATGCGCATAAGCGCAAGGTTACGGGTATTGCCGGCCACAAAGGATTCAGCAGCATCTATGTGGAGAAGTCCATGATGAATGGCGAGATTGGCTTCGTGGCAAAGCTCCTTAATATCTTCGCCAGCCACGGCGTTTCCTTCGATCATTGCCCGTCCGGCATCGATACGGTCTCCGTCATCGTCTCCACCTCGGAACTTGCGCACGTGCGGGACGAGATTCTGCATGAAATCGAGATGCAGCTGCACCCCGACCACGTGAGCATTGAGGACGGTCTTGCCTTAATCGCCGTCGTCGGTCAGGGCATGAGTTATGCCAAAGGCACTGCCGCGCGCATCTTCGGCGTCATCGCCGATGCCGACATCAACATTCGCATGATCGATCAGAGTTCCAATGAGCTGAACATTATCATCGCCGTCAGGGAGACCGAATACGAGCTTGCCATCCGTAGCCTGTACTACGCTGTCGAGCATGTGATGTAATCTGTCTACAGCATTCTATAAAAACCGCCAAGGATAGCGGGGTATATGAAAGACCTGTGAAATTCAGTAGAATATGTCGAAATAAAACAGGCGGCCCCCACATCATTAGGACAGTTTCTCCCGTTTGCATCGTGCCGCAGACGGTCTTGCCAGTGGCCCCAGAGTCTGGTATAATTATGATGTGCTCTTTGGGGCCATCATCTTACAAAGGAGAAAAACAATATGAATAAGACAGAACTTGTTGCCGCTATGGCAGAAGCCTGCGGCCTTGCCAAGAAGGATTGTGACACCGCACTTAGCGCGTTTATCGGTGCGGTGGAGACTGCGCTGAAATCCGGCGATAAGGTACAGCTGGTGGGCTTCGGAACTTTCGAAGTGAAGGAGCGTGCCGCCCACACCGGCAAGAACCCGGCTACCGGGGAAACCATTGAGGTCGCGGCTTCCAAGGCTCCGGCATTCAAGCCGGGAAAGGCATTCAAAGACAGCATCCA
>CAVGIV010000088.1:0-8266 GCA_963629395.1 Paludibacteraceae bacterium
AGAGCACGCGGCTGTTAACCGCGGTGTCACAGGTTCGAGCCCTGTTTGGGGCGCTCGTGAAGAGATGTAAGGCGAGTGACTGCTCGGTCTGCATCTCTTTGTGTTTTCATCAGCTGGTTTTCTGATGAGTGCTGAACATTGCTACATGTTTATGGACCCTTAGCTCAGTTGGTTAGAGCAGCCGGCTCATAACCGGCTTGTCCTGGGTTCGAGTCCCGGAGGGTCCACTTCGATTCGTAACTATTCAAAACCAAGCAAAATTTTATATGTCAGACATGAAATGTTGACCTCAGAGGTATATTCGCAAGAAGAATCTCTGAGGTTTTTCGATGTAAGGAAAGTGCGGCGAAATGGACTTCTCTTTGATTGTTTTTATCTTAGAAATGATTGGAACTGTAGCGTTTGCTGTTTCCGGTGTCATGGTAGCCAGAGAGCGTAAGATGGACATTTTCGGCGCGGTCGTGCTGGGATGTGCCACAGCAGTGGGCGGCGGAATGATTCGGGACCTGATCTTGGGCGTTGTTCCGCCTGCTATGTTTCAAAAGCCGGTCTATGTGACAGTAGCTGCGATGTCTTCTCTTGTTTTTTTCTGTCTGGAAAGATATGGAAAGCGGTGGCAAAAGTTCCTTGCGTCCAATCAGGAGCGCAACGATCAGCTGTTGAATGTTGCAGACAGCATCGGTCTTGCAGCGTTTGTTGTAGTCGGCTGCCGCACGGCCATTGACGCCGGGCATTCCGAAAATTTCTTTCTATGCGCCTTTGTAGGGGTTCTAACGGGGATAGGCGGCGGAATTCTGCGCGATATGCTGGCAGCGCAGATGCCGCTTATCATGCGCAAGAGAGTGTACGGAATTGCAGCGATTGTCGGTGCGGTCGTGTATTGTGAACTCCTTCGTATGCAAGTGGATGCTGTAACGGCATCCGTTTCCTGTATGGTGATTACCTGCGTGATTCGCTTTCTGGCCATCCATTATCGTTGGAATCTCCCGTCTTTTCGTTGAACAGTATCGATGAATGCAAATTGCGGCGGAAAGGCTCTGTTCTGTATCGTTCTGTATATTCATGTGATAAACTTAAGGAATACGGATTAAAGGGTTTTCTCGAGATGGGGCTGAATAATTACGAAGATTTTATTGGTGAGGGGGTTATAGATATGAACAGAAAATGCGGAGTATTGCTGCCGGTGGCGTCTCTTCCGTCTGAGTATGGGATCGGATGCTTTTCCAAGGAGGCGTATGCATTCATTGATTTTCTGGCACAGGCCGGACAGGCCTATTGGCAGATCCTTCCGCTTGGACAGACCGGATATGGGGATTCTCCCTATCAGTCGTTTTCTACCTTTGCCGGGAATCCATATTTTATTGATCTGGAAAAGCTCCAGGAGGCGGGATATCTGACCAAAGAAGAGACAGATGCGGTCTTTTTCGGAGATAATCCGGAGCGGATTTCCTACGAGAGCGTATACCGGGGGAGATTTCCGCTTTTAAAGAAGGCTTATGAAAACAGTCCGTTTGCTGCTTGCCCGGCGCAGCGCTGGGCCGGAGCGGAGTTTGACAAGATAAAGCAGGAGTTTTCAGATTATATCGAGGCCAACCGGGACTGGCTTCCGGATTATGCGCTGTATTCTGCGGTTAAAAATCAAAATGACGGGTGCAGCTACATTGAGTGGCCGGAGGATATCCGTCTGCGCCGGGAAGCTGCTATGGAAAAGGCAAAGGAAGAGCTGGCGGATGAGATTCGCTTTTATGAGTTCCAGCAGTTCTTATTTGCCAGGCAGTGGCGTGACCTGAAGGCATATGCGAATGAAAGGGGAATACAGATTATAGGAGACATACCTATTTATGTGGCCTTTGACTCTGCCGATACCTGGAGTCATCCGGAGCTTTTTGAGTTTGATGAGAAGGGATATCCGACGGTGGTGGCCGGCTGCCCGCCGGACGCCTTTTCTGCCACCGGACAGCTGTGGGGGAATCCAATCTATCGGTGGGATTACCATAGGGAAACCGGGTATGCCTGGTGGATTTCGCGCATGAAGAACTGTTTCCGGATGTACGATGTGGTGCGCATCGACCATTTCCGTGGGTTTGATGAGTATTATGCCATTCCGTACGGAGATCCCACTGCAGAATTCGGCGAGTGGCGCAAGGGACCCGGATACGAGCTTTTTGATGCAATCGAGTCAGCTCTTGGCAGAAAGCAGATAATTGCGGAGGATCTTGGGTTTATCACACCATCTGTGCGTGAGCTGGTAAAGAAAACCGGGTATCCCAATATGAAGGTGCTGCAGTTTGCGTTTGATGCCAGAGAGCCTGGGAAGGGCGATTATCTGACGCACAACTATGGAACCAACTGCGTGGTTTACACAGGAACGCACGATAATGAGACGATGCGCGGATGGTATAATCATGTGGCAGAGGCCGACCGGAAATACGCAGAGGAATACGTGGGCGTACGATCGGAGGACACGGCGGCCTGGACCTTTATCCGCACAGCCTTTATGTCTGTGGCAGATACCTGTATCATTCCCATGCAGGATTATCTGAATCTCGGCGATGAGGCGAGAATCAATGAACCCTCTACACTGGGCGGAAACTGGGACTGGAGAATGAAAAAGGGAGCCTGGAATGAGAACCTGGCTACCGGAATGCGCCGACTTGCACAGCTGTATGGACGGCTGTAGGAGCGCGGTTTCCTGTGCGCTGGGCGAACATAAATTCCAGAATAGTAGAACGCAGAACAATTCCGATGAGTACACCGGTGTCGTCGACAACCGGCACGAAGTTCTGTTCCTTCACATAGTTAAAGAGCTTTTCAATATCAGCGTCCGCACGGACGCTTTTATAATCCCTTTTCCGCCGTACATTCATAACCGAGCGAAGCTCACAGGAGCGGATATCCTGTGACTCGCTGCGGCGAAGGGCGCGGAGAAGATCGCCTTCACTAAGAGTTCCGATATATTTGCCGGTCTTTTCATTGATCATAGGAATGGATGAAAACTGATGGCATTCGATTCTCTCCATGGCCATTCCGATGGAGTCTCCCTCATAGACAAGATCAAGCTCAGATTTGGGCTTGAGAAAGAAAAGAATATTCATATAGGTCCCCCCTTGCTATATCCGATTGTCTGCTGCGTGCGTCCCCCGATGCGCGCAGCAGCCTTATTATACGCGAGTATGCAAAATGCCGGCAGACAGTTGATCGGCAGCGTCCTTCCCCAGGAAAAATTCTACAATCTCCAGACCAAAATCAATGGCGGTTCCCATCGAACGGCTGGTAATGAGATTCCCTTCCTTTACAACCGGACTCTCCAGATGAATGGCACCGTGCTCTTTAAGAAAGTCATCTGCGCATGGATTACAGGTTGCTCTTTTCTCATTCAGCAAGCCGAGGTTGGCCAGAATGGACGGAGCTGCGCAGATGGCTGCCACAGCCTTCCCTTCCTTTTCTCTTCCTGCAAAGGAGGTGACAGCCTCTGTCAGCAGCGTGCAGGCCGCCAGATTGGGGGTCCCCGGAATGCCGCCGGGAAGGATCAGCATGTCGTAATCCTCTATGTTCACGTCCTCTATGATCGTCGGTGCAGTAATGACGATGCCGTGGGAGGATGTAATCTCACGTCTTCCCATGACAGATATCAGCGTGCAGGGAATTCCTGCGCGGTATAAAAGATCGGATACCGTCAGTGCCTCTATTTCCTCACAGCCATCGGCGAGGAAAAGCGCGGCGCGCCGATCGGTGCGGTAGGTCTTTTCTTTGGTCATTGTGTTTATTCTCCCTTCAGAGTTTCTTCAATCCCTGTATTGAATCGCTGCGCAGCTGCACAACGACCCTTCTATCACCATTATAGAAGCTGGCGGAGAGGAAAACCATTTTGTTTGTATGAATTCTTTATGAACGGATATGGATGGACACACTTTCCTCACAGAATTCTCACAATTTCATGACGAAACGAACACATCTGTTCTGTAAAAAAAGTATATCGGTTTAGCCCTTGCCATATTTCAACGTGAAACTTCTGTTCGCAGGCAAATTCACGATAGGGGTTACATACCGTTTCTTTTATTGGGCAGCAGTAGGAAGGAAAGAGATGATTGAAGTACAGCATTTGACAAAGCGATACGGCACGCATACTGCTGTGGATGATTTAAGCTTCACGGCAGAGCCCGGGCAGATTTACGGATTTCTGGGACCAAACGGCGCCGGAAAGTCCACGACGATGAATATCATGACGGGGTATCTTGCGGCAACATCTGGGACGGTCCTGATCGACGGTCTGGACATACAAAAGGAGCCGGAAACGACTAAACAAAAGATCGGCTATCTTCCGGAGGTTCCTCCGGTCTACACGGATATGACGGTAGCGGAGTACCTTCGCTTTGCGGCGGAGCTAAAGCGGATTCCTGCGGGAAAACGAATGGATGCGGTGTCCGGTGTTTTGGATGCGGCAGACATCCTGGATGTGCAGGGACGATTGATTCGAAATCTGTCCAAGGGATATCGCCAGAGAGTGGGACTTGCACAGGCACTGATCGGGGATCCGGAAATTCTGATCCTGGATGAGCCGACAGCAGGGCTCGATCCGGAGCAGCAAAAGGAGATGTTCGATTACATTCGCTCCCTGAAGGAGAATCACACGATCATCCTAAGCTCCCATATCCTGTCCGATGTCAGCGCTGTGGCGGATTATGTGTGGATTCTCAGCGGCGGCAAGCTGGCGGCCAGCGATACGCCGGCCAATCTGCAGGCGCATATGACAACTTCCCAGCAGGTTATTCTGCGTGTCACCGGGGACAAGGATGCGCTGGACAAAGCGCTGCGCGCCATCCCGAAGGTGAAGGAGGTTTCGCTTCAGGAGGAAGGAGAGCTTTTGATATTCACAGTGACGTCCGAAGAAAAGGAAGACATTCGCCCTTCGGTATCCCGCGCAGCGGTATATGCAGGCGGTGCGGTTCTGGGAATGAATCTGCAGGAAAAGTCTCTTGAGGATGTATTCCTGTCGCTGACGGGGGAGGGCGAATGAAAGCTATTTTTAAGAAGGACCTTGCGTCACTATTTCACGGCTTCACGGGATGGCTGTTCCTTGCCATCATGTGGGCACTGATGTCCCTGTACATCGGCATGAGCAGTCTGATCGGGCTGGAGCCGGACATTTCCAGTGTCCTTTCGGTATCCTCCATTTTGATGCTGATTATGCTGCCGATTCTGTGCATGCGCAGCTTTTCGGAGGAGCGGAAGGCCAGAACGGATCAGATGATCCTGACGGCACCGGTGAGCGTCGGGCAGGTGGTCCTTGGTAAATACCTTGCACTGGCGGCGGTCCACACCATTGTTGTGCTGGGGCTTTGCCTGTATCCCCTGCTGCTTTCGCGCTTTGGCACGGTGCCCTATGCGCAGAGCTACACCGGGCTCCTTGGAATGTGGCTTTTCGGGTTGGCGGAAATGGCGGTCTGCGTATTTCTCTCAAGCCTGACAGAGAGTGTCATTATTGCAGCGGTTTTGTCCTTTGCCTGCCTGTTCCTGTCGATGATCATGCCGAATCTGGAGAACATGATTTCGCAGGACGGGAATACGCTGACCAGGGTTCTGAGCGCTCTGGACATTCCTTCCCGGTTTGACACGTTTTTGAACGGCAGCATCGATCTGACCTCGATTGTGTATCTGGCATCGGTGATTTTCCTGTTTTTGTTCCTGACAACGCAGGTCATTCAGAAGAGACGCTATTCTGTGTCGCAGAAGACACTGAGCCTTGGCGCCTATTCGGGAGGCCTTATTGCCCTGGTTCTGGCGATTACGCTTGTGGCAAATCTGGCTGTCAATCAGCTTCCCTCTGCGGCTACGAAGTTCGACATGACAACGAGCGGCCTGTATTCGCTGACGGATGACACAAAGACATACCTCAAAAGCCTGGATAAGGATGTAACGATCTACGTTCTGGCCAGCAGCTCCGATATGGATTCAGTGCTGGACGGCACGCTGGACGAAATGCAGGAGCAGTCCGATCGCCTTACGGTCACCTATATTGATCCTGCGGCCAACCCCACCTTTCTGCAGGAATACAGCGATGTCATGTCCAGCACCTGGAATTCGCTGATCGTGGAGTGTGGCAGCAGGTACAAGGTGGTGGATTATTCGGACCTGTATGAATATTCCATCGATTACACAACCTATCAGCAGAAGGTGACCGGATACGATGCCGAGGGACAGATTGATTCGGCTGTTGCCTACGTCACGAGCGAAAGTCTGCCGAAGGTATATGTGCTGTCCGGACACGGTGAGGAAAGCCTTGGCAGCAATTTCACCAGTGTTCTGACGAAGCTCAACTGCGATTACGAGAGTCTGGACCTTCTGTCGGAGGATGCGGTTCCGGATGACTGCAGCCTTCTGATTATCAATGGACCCAAAAGCGATCTGTCATCGGATGATGCGGACAAAATCCTCTATTACCTTGAGCACGGCGGAAAGCTTCTGGCTACGACGAACTTCCAGCAGGCCAGCGATATGTCCGGCTGGAACCGCGTGCTGAGTTATTACGGAGTATCGGTTTCAGACGGCGTGGTTCTGGAGAACAATCAGGGCTATTACTATCGCTCGGAATCCTATCTTCTTCCGGATGTTGCGCAGACGGAGGAGACATCGGCTGTAACCGGCGGAAACGGGTATGTATTCATGGCGTATGCCCAGGCACTGCAGGATGCAGATACGTCCTCCGATGTGACCAGGACAGAGCTTCTGACAACGTCGGATAAGGCCTACATCCATACCGATGTCACATCAGAGTCCGCTGATCTAGGCAAAACAGAGGACGATGCGACCGGCCAGTATGTGCTGGGACTGAAGGCTGTGGTTTACCGGCAGGAGGAGACTACAGAGGATACGACTGGGGAAACAGTAGAGAAGGAAAGTGATTCGGATGAGACCTCCGGCGAAGAATCCTCAGGGACAGAAAAGGAGGCGGTATCAACGGCATACCTGTTCGGCTCCGTGCTGACCTTCTCGGACGGAGCGGACCAGATGGTTTCCGGCTCGAATTCCTCTCTGTTCTCGGGAATTGTCAAGGCCTGCACGCAGGAGGAGGGTGAAAGCGGCATTTCTGTGCCGGTAAAGAGCGTCAGCTCCACCAGCCTTACGGTTCCGACGATGACAGCAATTGTTGTCAACATGGTGTGCATCATTTTCATTCCGGTATTGCTGCTTGTTGCCGGGTTTGTAACCTGGTTCATCCGCAGGAGAAGATAGGAGACGATTTGCTGCGGTTAATTTGCCGGCCCAGCGACGGGTCCTGGCGGAGGTGTCCGGTTCTGGGCCGCCTCGCGGCTCCATCCTCGGACCTAGCGGTGCTAAGCTCGCATAGAACGCTCGCAAGCACCGAGGCCTCGCAAGGCCCTGAACCAGAACATCCATCCGCCACCCTGTCGCTGGGCCGACACAGCAACAGCAACTTTGGCACCGTCAAAAGCGGTGGGAGAGACTATGAGAAAACAACGCATTCAAATGGTGATATTATCGGTCGTTTTGCTGGTCTGCTGCGCAGGCTTCCTGGCAGCCAGATTCTATGCAAACGCAGAAGAGGAAAAGGAGAAGGAAAAGGAAGAGGGCATCTATACCGCCCTTTCCTTTGAAAAAACGGACCTGCGGCAGCTGTCAATTGTCGGAGAGAAGGGAGAGCTGGCACTTGCCTATGATGGATCGAGCTGGAGCTTCGTGAATGATATCGAGGCCGAGGAGGCTGCGCTGAGCAGTGATAATGAGAGCAGTACGGAAACGTCTGCCGATGTAGCGGTGCAGAGCGAAGAAACTGACGCGGAAACCTCTGCAGATGCTTCGGAGGACGAGACGAAAACATCAGAGGACGCAGAGGACGAGGCGGAAACCGCAGAGGATGCGGAAGATTCGGAGGAAACAGAGGAGGTTACGTATGAAGTGAACTCCTCTGCAGCGAATGAAATTCTCGAACGGCTTTCAAGTCTCACCAGCTCCAATGAGGTGAATCATGTCACGGATATGGAGTCCTATGGACTGGATACACCGGTTTTGACTGTAACGATTACCCTGCAGGATGAGACGCAGCATACGATCGAGGTTGGCAGCCGGAATGAAATGATTTCGGCCTATTACATCCGCGTGGATGGCGGAGATACGGTTTATACGCTGAGTGATTCGGATTACAGCCTGCTGAACAAGACGGATACCGATGCCGCGCAGGAGGCAGCGGGGTGATAGCCCGGATTACGAATGTATGCGTCAGCTGCGGGAGTGTCGCAGACACGAA
>CAVGIV010000089.1:0-4123 GCA_963629395.1 Paludibacteraceae bacterium
CTGCGCGAGCAAGCTCGCACTAACGCGCAGCCGCTGTCCGGGATTTTTACAGTAACAGATACAACATAAAAGGAGGGCTCTATGCCTACAGTTTTTGTAGATGGTAAGCAGCGTCAATATGAGAAGGGAACTACCTTTGAGAAAATAGTGGAGGAGTTCCAGCCCCAATATCACAACGGGATCGCACTGGTTGATTTTAACCGGAAGCTGCGCGAGCTCAATAAACGGCTGGATCGTGACGGCGTGATTTCACTGGTTACGACCAAGAATCCGTCAGGGTATCGTGCCTATGTGCGGACGGCGACCCTGATGCTGGTGAAAACCGTGGCAGAGCTGGCAGGGGAGAGCAGGCTCCACACCAGAATGGAGTTCTCCCTGGGCGATGCGTATTTTTGCACGATACACGGAGAGCTGACACCGGACCTGGAGGCACAGGGCTTTACCGAGACGGAGGACGGGAATCTTCGGGTGCCGCAGGCGTTTGCCAGGAGGATTCAGGAGGAGATGGAGAACCTTCGGGACCGAAAGGCTCCCATTATCAAGAAGACCTATCCGCTGGGCGATGCTGTCAATCTCTTCTCACGGCAGGGCATGGAGGACAAGGTGAAGCTCTTCCGCTTCCGCAGGACATCCACGGTCAATGTGTACAACCTAGAGGGGTACTATGACTACTATTACGGGTATATGCTCCCCTCGACCGACTATGTCCGCACGTTCGAGGTGACCAGCTACCGTGATGGAATTCTTCTGAATATTCCGGGCGCGGAGACTCCGGACCAACTGACGCCGTTCCGGGATGAGGAGAAACTCTATGAGCAGCTGATGCTGTCAACGGATTGGGGGCATCTCGTCGGTATTTCCAATATCGGAGAGCTGAATGAGGAGGTATGCCGCGGCAATATTTCTGACATGATTCTGGTGCAGGAGGCCTTGCAGGAGCGCCGTATCGGGGACATTGCGGGACAGATTGCAGCCGACGAGAATATACGAGTGGTGCTGATTGCCGGCCCCTCCTCCTCGGGCAAAACAACGTCCGCCCACCGGCTTGCCATTCAGCTTCGGTCCTTTGGTCTGCACCCGCATATTCTGTCCATGGACAACTGGTTCGTGCCCAGGGAACGTACGCCGCTGGATGAGGACGGCAATTATGACTTCGAATGCCTGGAGGCAGTGGATCTTCCTCTGTTCAACGAGGATGTCAATGACCTTCTAAGAGGAGAAGAGGTGGATCTGCCTACATTCGATTTCAAATCCGGCAAGCGCAGGTACAACGGCCGCCCCATGTCTATGGGGGACGAAGATATCCTGATCATTGAAGGCATTCATGGCCTTAACCCGAAGTGCTCGGAGGGAATTCCGGATGAGAACAAGTTTAAGGTGTATGTTTCGGCACTGACATCCTTGAACATAGATGAGCACAACCGAATTTCCTCCTCGGATACACGGCTTTTGCGGCGCATCGTGCGCGATGCGAGGACCAGGGGCAACAGCGCGCAGGATACCATTGCCATGTGGAAGAAGGTTCGGGAGGGCGAGGAAAAATATATTTTCCCCTACCAGAATCATGCGGATGCGATCTTCAATTCCGTTCTGATTTACGAGCAGGCGGTGCTGAAGCAGTTTGCGGAGCCGCAGCTGTTCGCTGTGCCGAGCGATGCACCGGAGTATTACGGTGCAAAGCGTCTGCTGAAATTCCTGGAGTACTTTGTGGGCGTGGATACGACGGCACTTCCGGCGAACTCGATTTGCCGCGAGTTCGTGGGCGGCGGGTGCTTCCCGGTGTAGGGCTTTAGCAGCGATTCGGAGCCTGCAAACAAAATCATTGCTGCGAGGCTATCCTTTTGTTTCGCCTTGGATAGTTGTGACATGATCATTTATGGCTTATAAACGCTCGCAATAGTTGTGACATTATATTGGAAATTCTTTGAAAAATGTGTTAGTTTAATTAGTTGGTGAGCAGAGCAGGCGATCGCGGCTCCGCAGCAGTGCGGGGGTGAGGAAAGTCCGGGCTTCACAGGGCAGGATACCGGTTAACGGCCGGCGGAGGCAACTCCCGGGATAGCGCAACAGAGATATACCGCCGCTGTGCATTGCACGGCGGTAAGGGTGAAAAGGCAGTGTAAGAGACTACCGTCCGCGCAGTAATGTGCGGAGCCATGCAAGCCCTATCCGAAGCAAGACCGAAACGGAAACCATGGATTGGCCCGATCCGTTTCCAGGTGCGTCGCTTGAGGCTGTCGGCAACGGCAGTCCTAGAAAGATGATCGTCCAACGACAGAACCCGGCTTATCGCTCTGCTTACCTTTTATTTAAAAGTCTTGGTAACTGGTCTGCTGCCGCAGGTGGACTGTGGCATGGAGTTGGATATTGGAATGAATTTGTACAACCACAAGATCCGGAATAAAAAGCTCGTCGGCACCATTGTTGTTGCGGCAATTCTGGGTATGTTCGTTCTGCGCGGGGTCCTGCTCGGCAGCGGAACCATTGAGAAGATGTACACGCTGGAGCCGGAGGCGCTCCATTCGGCTATTTCAAAATATGAGGTAACCATCCGGCCGGCTCAGGATGGCAAGGAGGCGCTTCCTGCCGGAGGCGGCACGATCCTTGACGGGCGGAAGAGCTCTTCCAAAGAAGAGAACTTTACGCTGACGATTGCTGCGGCAGCGCAGGTCGTGGGTGAGAGTGATTCTGTGACGGTTGTGCTTCCGGATGGGAGCAGTGTCGCAGGAACCGTAGTGCGTCTGGAGACAGATGCAGCGGCATCCCTGGCGGGGGAGGTAGTCTTTGTGCAGTGCAGCTGCCCGGATGAGCTGGATGTGTACTATTCCAGGGACAGATTGGAACGTCTTGCTGCCGGTGATGAGGCCTATGCACTAAAGAACGCGGAACTGATTTCCGGGGAGATCACGGACGTGAGCGCGCAGGTCCCGGAACTAGGAGATTCCATGATTTTAACGAATATCGAATGCGTGGATGGAATGTCCGGAAGCGGTCTATATGGAAAGGCCGGAAATTACCTTGGGATGATTCTGCAGGGCACGGACGATGGACAGACAGCCTGCATTTCCGGGCAGGAGATTGTGACGCTTTTGAATCAGATCGTGTGATACCATGTAAGCCGCCGGCGGCGGCAAGGAGGATAGACTATGACGAAGGTGGATATTGTTTCCGGATTTCTGGGCGCCGGAAAGACGACGCTGATCCGCAAGCTGATTGCGGATGCGCTGGCAGGAACCAAGGTTGTTCTGATTGAAAATGAGTTCGGAGAGATCGGCATTGACGGCGGCTTTTTAAAGGAGGCCGGCATTGAAATTCGTGAAATGAATTCAGGCTGCATCTGCTGCTCGCTGGTGGGCGATTTTAATACGTCTCTCAAGCAGGTGATGGAGAATTATCAGCCGGAGCGCATCCTGATTGAGCCTTCCGGTGTCGGCAAGCTGGATGACGTAATGCGCGCCATCGAGAAGACGGCAGCAGAAATTCCGGATATGAAGCTGGGCAGTGCCGTAACCGTAGTGGATGCGACAAAGGCCAGGGTTTACTTTAAGAATTTCGGCGAGTTCTTTGTCAATCAGATTGAGAATGCCGGAACCATCGTTCTGACACGTACAGACAAGGCCACTCAGGAGAAAATTGATGAGGCGGTTGCGCTGATTCGTGAGCACAACCAGAAGGCGGCGATCATCACAACGCCTCTTGCGCAGCTGGATGGAAAGATGGTGCTGGAGACTATTGAAGGCAAGGAGGATCTGCAGAGTCAGATTCTGGCCGAGGTGCTGGAGAGCGCCGAGGAGCATCATCACCATCATCACCACGATGAGCACGCGGAAAAATTCACAGATGAGGATGGCAATACCGTGTACCGCGCACATCACCATGACCACGATCACGATGAAGATGAGCATGAGGAGCACGAGCACCATTGCTGCCACCACAACGATCATGAGGAGGATGAGCACGAGGAGCACGAACACCACTGCTGCCACCATCACGATCATGAGGAAGATGAGCACGAGGAGCACGAACACCACTGCTGCCACCACCACGATCATGATGAAGATGAACACGAGGAGCACGAGCACCACTGCTGCCACCATCACGATCATGAGGAGGATGAGCACGA
>CAVGIV010000089.1:4307-8061 GCA_963629395.1 Paludibacteraceae bacterium
CATCATCACGATCACGACGAGGATGGACATGAACACGAGCATCACGGGCATCATCACCATGATCATGATGCGGATGAGGTCTTTGAGAGCTGGGGCATGGAGACACCGCATGCGTACTCTGCCGAGGAAGTGGAAAACATGCTCCATGCACTGGATCACCAGGAAGAGTATGGATTCGTCCTTCGCTGCAAGGGAATGCTTCCGTCCGGAGACGGCTCGTGGATTCATTTTGACTATGTACCGGGTGAGCCGCAGGTTCGCACAGGAGCAGCGGATGTTACCGGCAAGATCTGTGTGATTGGTTCCGGACTGAATCAGGATAACCTGGAGAAGCTGTTCAAGAGAAAGTAATCCAATAGATCCGCTATTGTGCCGCCGCCCTCTTGCCGGGGTGGCGGTTGTGGGTTAAAAGCCGTTCAAAGACGGACAGATTTATAGAAATCAAGCGAGGTATACGAACACAATGGAAAAGATACCTGTATATGTGATCAATGGCTTTCTGGACTCCGGCAAGTCCTCCTTCTACAGCTACACGATCGGCCAGCCGTATTTTCAGTCCAAGGACCGTACACTGCTGATCCTCTGTGAGGAGGGCGAGGTGGAATATGGTGAGAAGCTCCTTCAGCAGACGAAGACAGATGTTGCAGTCATCGATTCTGTGGAGCAGTTCACACCGGCGGCGCTTATGGCACTGAATGCCAAATATCAGCCGGGCCGTGTTCTTATTGAATGGAACGGTATGTGGGATTTCCGGAATTTCCGTTTGCCGCACGCATGGGTTTTGGAGCAGCAGATTTCCTGCATTGATGCGTCCACCTTCGGGACATATTTTTCCAATCTGGCGATGCGTTCTCTTTTGTTCGAGGAGCTTCGCAATTCGGAGCTGATCATGTTCAACCGCTGCGATGATGTGGAAGAGGAAGAACTGATCAAGTTCAAACGGAACGTGAAGGCCGTGTGCAAGAATGCGGAGCTGATCTTCGAGGATTCGGACGGAGAGATTGATCTGACGACAGAGGAGGATCTTCCGTTTGATATCAATCAGGATATCATTGAGCTGGAGGGCATTCATTACGGCGTGTGGTATCTGGATGCGATGGAGCATATGGACCGCTATGACGGGAAGACCGTACGGTTCCGTGCGCTTGTTGCCAAGCCGGATTCGATGCCGAAGGGATATATTGTTCCGGGACGGCTGGCGATGACGTGCTGCGCAGAGGATATGCAGTTTCTGGGGTATGCCTGCCGGTGCGACAAGACGGAAGAGCTTGCCGAGAAATCATGGATTCTGCTGACAGCAAAGGTGTCCAAGGAGAATTTTGCTCCGTACGAGGGAGAGGGCATTGTCCTTCATGCTGTGTCCGCGGAGCCCTGCGAGGAGCCGAAGGATGCCGTGATTAACTTTGCTGGATAAGCCGGCTAAGAATACTCGTAACAACCATGCCTGCTCGCGCAGGAGCCACTACAAATAAAAAGGAAAAGACCACCGCTTCGCTGATCAAACGAAGCGGTGGTCTTTTATGTAAGCCAGATGTGATGCAGAAACCACAACGGGTTCTGCCGGGATCTCCGGAGTTTACGCCTGACCGGCCGCGGTGCAAGGACAGACATAAAATATAAGACGGAAGATCCGATTTAGTCAGTGGCTTTTAGTTCATCTTGCTGACAGAAGATGCCAGTCTGGAAACCTTGCGGGAAGCAGTGTTCTTGTGGAACACACCCTTGCTCTGTGCCTTCTCGATGGCAGATGTAGCAGCGGTGAGTGCCTCTGCAGCTGCAGTCTTGTCACCAGCCTCAACAGCGGTGCGAACCTTCTTGACAGCAGTCTTTACGCCGGTCTTTACAGCCTTGTTGGCTTCCGCCTTCTTGGCGCTGGTAAGAATTCTCTTCTTGGCAGATTTGATGTTTGCCATGTGTCAGTACCTCCATAACCTATATTCAACACGTGTGATAGTTGGGTCCCATGCGGGCGGAATCCGGACACGGACAGCTCCGCACGCATACCAGAATATTCTACAGAGGTCGGGGGGATGTGTCAACTGGAAAATGAATGGTTACTGTGGGTCACAGTAAGGCCTGTGAATTTTCTTGCAAAGATGTTGCAGAAGGGCTTTAATGTTGCTGTGGAGATTATGCTTCTAATGGAAAGAAGTATACTATGGATCAGATTATGGATAATACCACACCTCACGTTCTGGAATCTGGGGAATATTAAACGTAAAGGATGTCATGAATGAGCAGTGGCACATATTATCTTCTTAATGAGAATATCTGTCTAAGGGGATATGACAAGCTCCCCTACGCTATGATGCGGCGCCCGGACAACAGCGTGATGTTTGTCGACAAGAATCTTTTCTGGGCGCTGTCTCTTTGCGATGGACAGACGGACCTTTCGCTGCCGATTTATCCGGATGCAGTTTATGCGAATATTCGAGAGCTGGAAAGGAATAAAATCATCCATCCCTGTGAATACGGCGCTTCCTTAACAGAGGATCAGAGATACCGGCTCTATCCGAATCGCTACATTGACTCTGCCCACTGGTCCATTACCGGACACTGCAACTTTCGCTGCCGGCACTGCTACATGTCTGCACCGGAGGCCAAGCTCGGAGAGCTGACTCACGAGCAGATCATGGATATTATTGATCAGTTTGAGAGCTGCGGCATTCAAAAGACGACGCTGACCGGCGGAGAACCGCTGGTGCGTAGCGATTTTGAGGATATTGTGCGGGAACTCTCCAGGCGCAGGATTGTAATTACGCAGATCTATTCCAACGGAGCGCTGGTTAATGAAAAGCTCCTTGATATGCTGGAGTATTACGGTCAGAAGCCGGAATTCAATATGAGCTATGACGGCGATGAGGGCATGCACGACTGGCTAAGAGGCATTCCTCATGCCGGGGATATGGTCCTAAGGGCGTTCGATCTGTGCTATGATCGCGGCTTTCCTACAGGCAGTGAGCTTTGCCTCTTTCAGAAGAACAAGCACCTCCTTCGTCAAAGCCTCAATACGCTGGGGGCTCACCATGTCGGCAGCTGTAAGGTGAATCCGGTGTCGGAGAGTGAGCTCTGGCTGCGAACGACAGGGAAAAACCAAACGCTTGCCATGGAGGAATGCTTCGAGCTGTATCTGGACTATCTGCCCCATTACTTTGAGGATGGAGAGCCGGTGGCTTTGATGCTCGGCGGCTTTTTCCTGGGCCATGGAGACGGCAGCAAGACCTACCGCATTCCGATAGAAAAATATCCTGCCGACTTCGACTGCTCCCGAATGACGCTGTGCGGCCATGCCAGGAGCCAGGTGTATATTTCTCCGGAAAGCCGGATGCTGCCCTGCCTGTCCCTGTCATCCTTTGATGAGATTCAGGCCGGCTTTCCGAAGATTACGGATATCGGCCTTCAGGCCGGCCTTACGGACAGCAGCTATATGCAGCTGATTGATATGCGGCTGGAGGAATTCTTTAAGGTTAATCAGACGTGCGGCGCCTGTGAACACCGCGTTCGCTGCGGCGGCAGCTGCCGGGCCTGTGCGCTGGGCTTAAGCGGCGGTAAGGACCTTCTGGCCAGTGACCCTGCAGCCTGTCTGTATTTTAAAGGCGGCTACGATAAGCGGATTCGCCAGGTGCTTGCGGGCATCGCAGAAATCGGATAGAAAAACATGAAGGGAATGCTGACTGGATCAGCATTCCCTTCATGTTTTCATGGTGCCTGTTCAGCCCCAGCCACATCGAGGTTTTCCGAATGCGAGGAGAAA